>DASYQR010000095.1:0-7006 GCA_036005325.1 Nitrospirales bacterium
GTGAGGTGGGTGCCGTCCAGAACGGTCGCCAGGGAGAGGTCGGTGCGCCATCCGAGGTGCTTGCAGAAGGGCGAGAGTACTTTTTCGATCGCGTTGATGATCGGGTTGCCGTTGCTGAAGTGGTTCAAGAGAATGATGCGCCCGCCGGGCTTGCAGACCCGGATCATCTCCAGCATGACCTTGCGGTAATCCGGGACCGCCGTCACGACGTAAGCGGCCATGACGGCGTCAAAGCTGTCGTCTTCGAACGCCATCGCCGAGGCGTCCATCTTTCTCAGGCTCACGTGCTCCAGCCCCAGTTCCTGGACGCGCTCCCGGCACTTGGCAAGCATGCCTTCCGACAGATCAATCCCCACGATTTCGCAGGACCGAGGATAGAAGGGGAGTGCTAGCCCGGTGCCCACGCCCACTTCCAGGATACGCTCGCCGGGGGACAGGTTCAGGAGACGGACCGCATGGTCGCGGCCGTCGTGGAAAATCTTGCCGAAGATGTGATCGTAGACTCTGGCGTAGTTGGTGTAGACCCGCTCGACTCTCGCCGCGTCCATAAATCCTCAAGGCACAACCAGCGAATCTGCCGGTCCGTACGCTATTGTCAGATGGCCGACGGTTCCGTGTGGCTGGGACACGCGGCGCGGAAGGACAAAACGCCGTCACTGTAGCCAAATGGCGCAAACTTGTCAAGGTTTGTCCGGATCCTTCAGCCCAGATGGACGGCGTCGTAGCCGAGGAGGCGGAGATGCTTGGAGAATTCGGGGAAACCGTGGACGGTATACACCTTCTTGGGGCCTGCCTGACGGACGAGCGCGAGCAGTTCCTGAAAGTCGGCGTGGTCCGAGAGGGGAATGGCCTCGTCCACCCGGTACCGGTAGCGGCAGTTACGGTCCATCGCCCACCCGGTTAGCATGGCCGTGCGACAGGGTCCCAGGTCATCCAGAATCTGCGAGCGGTTCAGGTGCGGCGGCAGGATGATAACCTTGTCACGCGCGCCTTCCGCATCCAGACCAGGGTCCAGGAGCTCGAAGCGGCCGAAGCGCAGGCCGAATTCCTCGTAAATCTTGGCGATGTGATAGATCGACTCGGCCACGACGCAGATGTAGCCGCGGTCGCCCAGGAGCTTCATGGCTTCCTGGCTTTTCCCCAGGGCATAGGCCAGGAGCACCGGTGTGCGGCCCTCATCCCACGCGCCATCGACGAAGCGGCACAACCGCCGCGCGACTTCGGCCGGCTCCGGGAACACATAGTGCGGCCGCCCGAACGTACATTCCATGACGAGGACATCGCAGGGCGCCACGCTGATCGGTTCCGCCGTGAGGCTCTCGCGGACCCGGCAGTCCCCGGTGTAGACAATCCGTTGCCCGTCGTGTTCGATCAGAATCTGTGAAGAGCCCAGGATGTGGCCGGCCGGCAGCAGCCGGCAAATGGCGTTGTCCACTTCGAAGGGTGCATGGTAGGCGTGCGTCTCGGCTGTGGTCAGGCCGAGGCGATGCTGGTAGAGCCGGGCGGTCTGCGGGGAAGCGATGATCCGGCGGTGCCGAATGGCGTGGTCGCTGTGAGCGTGCGACACGAAGCAGCGGTCGCGGGACCGAGTGGCGTCCAGCCAGAGCGACGTGCCCTCGACTCTCAACCCGCCGTCGTGCTCGATCACGGGTTGACTTGTACACCTGTGCCATGTGTGATGCAAGAGCTTTGTGGTAGCATCGGTTCCCATGCATGCGGCTGTTCTCCTGGGGGCGGTGATCGTCCTGGGCTTGATCGTGGCGGATTGGATCGCGTTCAACCGGAAACGCCCCGCGGTCATCCATTACGGCGTGGCCGCGGGACGCCATCACGAGACGCTCTCGGTGCGGCGGCAGCGCTTCGATGCCAACGGCCTGCTGACGTTACCGCGTGGCCAGGCGCGGCTCTTTCCGGAGCAACAGGCCATCCTGTTGCTGCCCGACTATCGGCAGTTCGGGGTCACCTTCCGGACGGCCTGGCCGCTGAATGGAATTCTCCACTATACAACGCTGGAGGAACAGACGCCGGTGACGCTTACCAAACGGATGCCCTGGTCCTCGGCGTTGCTGACCGGGCTCTGGTTTCTGACCGTGGCGGGCGGGACGCTGGCCTATGTGGTCGCCTATGCGGCGGCCGGGGGCCTCTCCTCAGCGAAGGGCGCGTTCCTGGCCGTCGCGTTGAGCGGGCTGGGCCTGCTGGTCTGCCTGTTCGGCCTTCTGATCGTGGTCGTCGCCTATCGCTTGGAGAACAGGCGGCTGATGGCGGTGTATGAGGAATTTAAAACGGCCTTAATGTAGGGGCGAGGCGGTGCCTCGCCCAGGGCGACCCACCGGGTCGCCCCTACGTTCGAAATGCCTTGGCGAACGGTTCGCATTCTGGCGCCAGGAGGTCGGGTTTGTCGGCCAGCAACTTGATGATGATGCCGCGGTTTTTCCTGGCGAGGCCGGAATCGGTGAAGATTTGCGTGAACAGACGGTTGAGAGAAGCGGGGTCGTCAGCCATGACGCGTAATTCGGGCTCCGGCACGCTCAGCAGCCGGTCGCGCAGGGTGAGGATCGCCTTCTCCACGCTGTGGTAGGGAGGCGTGATCTGCAAGGAGCGGTATAGTAGCATCACGCGGTGCCGGAAATCGGCTTCCAGCCTGCTGCGGATGGCACCGGTGGACGCGGGTGGGTGACTTGCCATGGCAGGCGCATTGTATCAGACCGGGCTGATCTGTTAATGTGACGCCCGTGTTAACCCGCCGTCGATTCTTTCAAGCTGCGCTGGCCGCTGGCTTGGGCTCTGTGGTGCCCGTCATTGGCGGGTGCACACCGACATCCTCAGCCCGGAAGATTAGAGATGCGCTTGCCGCCCTCCGGGCCCAGCGTATCGCGCCCACGCCTCTCCGAGGGTACGGAGAATTTCGCGGCGTCGTCCACGCCCACACCGGCCTGTCGCATGACAGCACCGGCACGGACGGACAAATCCTCGAAGCCGCCCACCTCGCCAAGTTGGATTTTCTTGTCACCACCGATCACTACACGCTACGGATCTTCACAGAAGGACTCGATGGCGTCCGTGATTACATCCTGATCGTGCGCGGTGTGGAGTTGCCGCTCGGATGCGTGCGAGGCGAGGGGGTCGACCGGCGCTGCGGCAGCGTGCTGGCGATCGGCCTGCAGGCTCCACTGGAGCCGGAGAAGTACGCGAGGAAGGAGGACCTGATCGCCGCCATCAGGGCGCAAGGGGCGCTGGCCATCATCGCCCATGCTCGCGGGGTGCCCGATCCTCATTACTTCGATCTGGCCGACGGGATGGAAATCTACGATATGGCCGACACCATACGCGAACGACTGGTGGAGATTCCTCGGTTTCTCCTGGCCGCCCCCTTCTTCAAAAGAGGCGGGTATGACACCGAACTGTTCCTGCCGATCGCGGAACGGTCGAATTGGCCTCTCGTTCAATGGGACAGACTCAACCAGACTCGTCGTTTCGTGGGTCTGGCCGGGAACGATGCCCACCAGAACTTGTCCATCTTGGGACGGCAGATCGATCCCTACGCCGTGATTTTCCAGTGCTTGAATACGCATATCCTGGTCCCCTTGGCGACCAAGGAGAACCGGTTCCTGGCAACCCCGTCGCCGTCTGAAAAGCTCGTGACCGCGCTTCGCGCAGGACGAAGCTTCGCCTCCTTCAACCTTCTGGCCGACGCGGCCGGCTTTCGGTATACGGCCCACGCCGGGGAAAAGGGCGCGTTGGTGGCCGTGATGGGCGACGAAGCCACGTTGGACGAAGGGCTGCTGCTGATTGCGCAGAGTCCGATTCCGGGGGCCATCGTACTCCTGCGCGATGGCGTACCGATCCGACGGCAGGTCGGGCGGGAGTTGCGGTATCCCGTGGACAGGACCGGTGTGTATCGCATCGAGGTGTCCTTGTGGGTGATGGATCGCTGGCGTCTCTGGATCCTGGCGAATCCGATTTACGTCAGAGCTTAGGCGGCAAATACTTTTTTGAGAATGGCGCAGGCCTGGTCGATCTGCCCGCTCGAGACATCCAGGTGGGTCACCGCGCGCAGCGTGGTCGGACTGAAGGGGACCAGCAACAGGCCCTCGACTTTGAGCAGGGCCAACACCTCTTCGGCCGTGCGGCCCGTCTCACTGATGTCGAAGACCACAATGTTCGTCTCGACGTGTGCCGGGTTGATGCGGAGGCCGGGCAAGCCGGCCAATGTTGCCGCCAGCCGCTTCGCGTGGGCGTGGTCTTCCGCCAATCGCGCGATGTTGCTGTCCAGCGCGTAGAGTCCCGCTGCTGCAAGAATCCCCGCCTGCCGCATTCCGCCTCCGAACATCTTCCGCAGGCGCCGCAGTTTCACGATGCGCGTGGCGTCGGCGCAGATCAGCGAGCCGACCGGCGCCCCGAGTCCCTTCGACAGACAGAACGACACCGTCTCGAAGTGCCGCGCGTACTCGGCGGCCGGAATGCCGGTGGCCACGACTGCATTGAACAGCCGTGCGCCGTCCAGGTGCATGGCGATCCGTTTTGCCTCGGCCACCTTGCGGATGGCCGCGAACTTGTCGAGCGGATAAATCGTGCCGCCGCCGCGATTGTGGGTGTTTTCCAGGCAGATGAGGGTCGTAGGCGGGTTGTGATACTCGGGTGGGCGGATGGCCGCCTCGACCTGCTCCGGTTCAAGTATGCCCCTGGTTCCCGTAAGCCAGCAGGTCTGGACTCCGGAGAGGCCCGCCGCCGCACCGCTCTCGTACCGGACCACATGCGCCCCGGCCTCGACGATGATCTCGTCGCCCGGCTGGGTGTGCAGGCGGACCGAAAGCTGATTGGCCATCGTGCCGGAAGGCACGAACAGCGCGGCTTCCTTGCCGAGCAGCCGCGCGGCTACCTCCTGCAAGCGGTTGATGGTAGGGTCCTCGCCGAAGACGTCGTCACCCACCTCGGCTGTCGCCATCGCCTCGCGCATCGCGGGCGAGGGCTTCGTCACCGTATCGCTGCGGAGATCGATCATGCCGGCACCTTCCAGAAAAACACGACCGCCATCCGTTTCGAGCCAAGCTCGTGATCCCAACCGAAGTAGGACGTGGCTGAGTGGACGATGTCGGATTTGTACACGAGCAGGCGGTTGAAGACGTTCGGCACCTCCACGTCTTCCTCCCACATCGTCAGATCGGATCCCTTCTCTAAGCCCGGAATTTGAGAGAGACTTTCATACTGTGGGGGGCAGATGTTGCCGCCTAAGGTCCCGTCGGGCAGACGAAGCCGATAAAAGGATGTGCCCGAGTGCTTGGTCGGCGGGTAAGGATGGAGGTAGAGGACGCCGGCGTAATTGCAGAGCTTGCTGGAATCCACGTGCGGCCGCGCGACGGCGTTGCCACCGCCCACGATCTGCACGTGGTTGTGGCCGCTCGCGCCGGCGGACGGCTCTCCCTGCTGATGAAGGGCGTGGGCGCCGATCTGCGCCTTGACCCAGTCCTCGATGACTGCGAGCTCGCGGGGGAGCAGGGCATCCGGAGCCCGCATGCCCGGCCAGGCCTCGGCCCGCCAGGGCCACCCCATGATCCAGGAGGTTTTGTTGAAACAGCGTTCCGCCACTTCATAGGGATCCGGCAGGATGTTGTCCTTGATCCAATAGTCCTTGCCGGGTTCCGGTTTGCGATAGGGGAGCGTGTCGGCTCGAAGTGTTGCCATGACATCGGCTCATTTGACGTTGATATGGACGACGTCCGAAAACATGATGCGTCCGCTCGCGCCGCTGGTCCTGCCTGGGGACGCCGTCTGGCCGTCCAGCGCGAGGAGGCCGAGCGGGTGTGCTTTTTCCGTGCCGTAGAAGAAAACCGCGGCGATGGCGTAGGTGCCCGGTTCCGGAGGAGTCCTGAGCACCCAGGTGGTACGGGTCTCATCCACATGTTGCGCCGCTGGATCTCCCTTGATGCCCGTAATCAGGACGGTATTGAGTCCCATGTCCGAGCCCCGCATCCGCCGCTCGGCCCACTGTGCTTGGGGCTTCCCGTTGGGACCCAGCGCAAGCGCGGGACCGACGACTTTGAAGCCGCTCGACCCGATCGGGCGGGCTTGAAAGCGCAAATTGCTGTCCACCAGCGACACGCCGATCACGGGGCCTGCGCCTCCTCGCGTGACCACCGTCACGTCAACCCGGCTGTTGCGCCTGGCTTGAGGGGGAGCCTGGATCGTGACCGAGGCCTGCGCGTCCACCCATTTTACGGCGGCGATCAATGCTTCCCGGTCCTTGGGGCTCAGGTCCTTGTACGCCGGGTCCGCCTTGATCCGGCTGAGATGCTTGCCGTCGATCGTCTCTCGCGCGGCGGCGTCAGCGGGGAGATCCCGCACCTGGTCGAGGCTAGTGGAGGCGTGGCAGCTCGCGCAGAACGGGGCCATGTCGGTGACCGCATTGGGTGGGCCGTAGGGGTCCGCCAGAGCCGCGGCGGCCGCCAGCATCGTGAGCGACAATAGGGGAGCGGTGATCCGCATCGCTCCAACTGTACCATGAAACATTATGGCGAGTGAACCGCCTGAATCCAGGAGTTCACAGCCTGCAGGCGCTCTGCTCCCGGGTTCCTGCGACAGTATCGCCCCGCACCGTGGCCAGGATCTGATAGTGGCCGAGGCCGAGTTCCTTGCCGTAGGCCTGCCCGACCAGCACGTCCTGCACATGCTGATGGTCCCAAGCGCGGAAGTAGGACCGACCTTCCTTGCAGCCGTCGAACTCGTGCCCTTCCAGGGCCTTGATTACCGCCGCCGTGTCGGTCGTGCCGGCGCGACGCACCGCTTCGATGATCTGCGTCATCGCCGCGTAGCCGAGGTAGCAGCGTGACGTCGGGGTGTGGTTGTACTTGTCGATCACGCCCTGGACGAACCGCTTCGAGCTTTCGGTATTGATCTTGGGATCCCAGACCAGACCCCAGACGCCGGCATTGTTCGCGTACCCCAGCGGCCGGCCGATCTGTTCGCCCCCGATCATACCGCCCACCCCGATCTTTTCCTTGGCCAGCTC
>DASYQR010000096.1:0-6159 GCA_036005325.1 Nitrospirales bacterium
GACCTGGCTGTTGACGGCACGACGCCCGAGCGGGAATTGGCCCAGAAGGAGATGGCTCTTCATCTCGAACAGGCATTGCAGGCGCTCCCCCTCATCTATCGGGAAGCCTTCGTCCTGAAACACATCGAAGGCCTGAGCTACGAGGAAATGAGCGCGATCGTGGGTGTGGCAGGCGATACGCTGAAGATGCGCGTGTACAAGGCGCGCGTGGAGTTGCGCCGGAAGCTGGCCAAAGTGATGGGCCGCACGCCATGAGTCGTCCGGAACAAGGAGCTCACTGATGAACGAGCAGGAGTTGTTACTACAGCGATTCATCGATCAGGATCTGTCGCCGGCCGAGCGGCTTGAGTTTCTGGAAGCGCTCGACCGCGATCCGACCATCCGCCAGCAACTGCTTGAGACGGAGCGTCTGATCCTCGAGGCCACCGCCCTGCCGCGCCGGGCGCCGGCCAGCGCTTTTGCGGACCGGGTCGTCGCCAACCTGCCTCCGTCCACCCATGGACTGTGGGGGCGCGCGCGGGAGTTCTTCCTCACACCGCATGTGGTGGAGGTGAACTGGAATTTTGCCAAGGCTGCGGCGGCAACCTGTGTCTTGATGGCCGTCACCTGGTTCACGATCAGCGAACTGCCCAAAGGGACGAGCGGGCCTGTACTACCTGCACTAAAGGCCGTGGCCACTGCTCAAACCGTTTATATGCGGGTCGCACTGTTGAATCCCCAGGCGGAGTCCGTGACGATCGCCGGCGACTTCAACGGCTGGAACCCGCAAAGTCTGCCGCTTCGGCGCGCCGACAACGGGCTGTGGACCATCACGATTCCGCTCAAGCCTGGCCGCTATGAATACATGTATCGGGTCGACGGCAAGTGGGTCACGGACCCCTTGGCGTCGGAGTTCAGTCCGGACGGCTTCGGAGATGAAAACGCCGTACTGAACGTTCAGGACATGTGACAGTCATGGAATGTTGCGCACAAGAGCAGGCTTCACGGTACAATAGTATCTTCGGTCGCCTGCGAAAGAGGAGAGACGCCGAAGGTGCGAAGACCGGTACAGTGGTTGCTTGTCGTGGTACTGAGTTGGCTGCCGCTCGGAGCATGGGGTGCAAAGGACGCCGACCTGCAGCCGAAAACCGGTCGGGCCGTCCAATTCACCGTCTCCGCGCCGCAAGCCAAGTCGGTGGCAGTCGCGGGCAGCTTCAACAACTGGTCGCCGACCGCCAACCTGATGCAGGACATGGGCGCCGACGGCAAGTGGTCGGCCTCCATCCCGCTGCAGGCTGGAGAACATAAATTCATGTATGTCGTTGATGGAAAGACGTGGCTCACGCCGCCGGTCGCCGATGAATTCGTGGACGACGGGTTTGGGCAGACCAATGGAGTCATCGTTGTTCGCTAACAGCATGACATATACAACGAGGCCAGTCGCCGCGGCAGGTCTTGCCGCTGGTTACCCCCATCGGCTTCGGCTGCGAAGACTGGCCTCTAGGCGACGGCTGGCCCCCACCAGCACCACCCACCGCTTGCTGAGCATTGCGATCCTGACCCTCGCGCTGTTCGGCATCTCTGGTGGTGTGGCGACGGCGGCGCTGTCGGAGCAGGAGATCGCCGCCATGACGAAGCTGGGCGAAGCGCAAGGTCGCTCACCCGACGACATGAAGCGCTTGATCGCACATGCGCAGCAGGCCGAGGCCCGCGGCCTGCCGTCCGAACCGATCCTCGACAAAATCAGGGAAGGGCTGGCCAAAGGCGTGGACTCCGGACGGATCGAACAGCGGCTGAACTCCATGACCAGCAATATGGAAAAGGCAGACGTCCTGCTGAAGGAAACGGAGACCCCCGACAAAGGTCAGACGTCGCCGCAGGATCGCGGACGGGCACTCGGGGTGCTGGCAGAAGCCCTCGGGCGTGGTGTGACGCCGGATGAGGTCCGGTCGCTCCACCGCTCGATCGGGGAAGGGAACCGCGACGCAAAGCCCGAGGCTCTGGCCTACAGCGCCAAGGGGCTGGCGGTCATGAAAGAAGGAGGCCTCCCGCCCGACGAGAGCAAAGCGGTGATGGCCGCGGCCTCGCGGCACGGGAGCAATGCCGCCGTCCTGGATCTGGCCCGCGAGCTAAAAGGCAGGGGACAGGAGTTTCGCGACAAGCCGACCCGTCTGCAGGATATCCGGAACGCCGTGGAGCGGGGCGAGCGCCTGGATAAGTTGCGCAGCGACTCGCCTTCGCCCTCCACCACGCCCCGGCCTGAACGATTCGACCAACGACTCGATCGGGACCAACGACTCGATCAGAAAAAACCAGACATTGCACGCCCCGAGAAACCCGCGCGCCCCGAGAAACCCATACGGCCGGAGCGTTTTGAACAGCCAGCGCGCCCAGACCTGCCGGCCCGTCCAGATTTGCCAGCGCGTCCGGACCTGCCGGCGCGCCCGGATAAGCCGGTGCGCCCGGACAAGCTGGAGCCTTCTCCCCGAACCATTCAGCCACGCTGACACCACAGTTCCACTGGCAACTTCCCCGTGCTATGATAGGCCGCGATGCGCAATACGACTCTCATGCTGAGCATGAGTCTGGGGCTGCTGTGCGCCTGCGCGCCGCTCAATGCCGGGCAGCCGACGGTCTCTTCCCCGCAAGCGCCAGCGGCGATGACCCGCGAACAGCTTCCCGAGTGCTCGGTCTCGCCACATCCGGAGCGCATTCTCTCACCTGCGATTGATCCGCCGCGCTACATACCGCCGCCCAGAACAGCCTGGCGGACACGGGTTCATTAAGGAGACGGGACATGAAGACGTGGGTAGGGATGGTCGTCAGCGTGCTCTTTATCGCAGGCTGCGCGTCAGGGCCGCTGTACTATCACGAACGCTCCGACGGTACGCGCTACTACGTCACCCGGACCGGCGCGCTGATCGCGGTCAACAAGGATGGGCGGGTCATCGAAGCGCCGGTGATGTACGAAGGGGTGCTCACAAAGCCCTTGCAGAAGAAGGGCGACGATTGGGATCTCTCGGCCGTGGATATCGGGGTGCCGCCCGGGCACTGCATGGAACTCCTGAGCCGGCGGCCGGAGTCCTGCTTGAACCGGATTTGGGAAGGCCCCGCGCTGGTGCTGATGTCCCCAGTGCTGTTCCTCCCGACTCCGCCCTTGATCGGTGATCCTCTCTACATCTATCCCAGCCCAAGCGATGTCGCGGATCAGCGGTAATGCCGCTGTCCCCATTCCTTCTCCAGTCGGTCCCATTTTTTGCGCTCCTCGGAGGCCCGCCTGAGCAACAGGACGGCATGACGCCTTCTCGGCATGTCCGCCATCTGTCGGTGGTGGCAATCCTGGCTGCCGTCTACGTGATCGCGGGCAAACTAGGCTTGATGCTCGCCTTCGTGAACGCGAGCGCCACGGCGGTGTGGCCCCCAACCGGAATCGCCCTGGCGGCTTTCCTAGTGTTGGGGTACCGCGTGTGGCCGGGCATCTTGGCAGGCGCCTTCATTGCGAACATCACGACGGCGGGAACGGTCGCCACATCGCTGGGCATCGCGACCGGCAATACGCTGGAAGGCCTGATAGGGGCGTACCTGGTGAATCGGTTCGCCGGCGGCCGGAACGCCTTCGAACGGCCGCAAGACATTTTCAAATTTGCGCTGCTCGCAGCAATGCTGAGCACGATGGTGAGTGCCACAGTGGGGGTGACCAGCCTTTCTCTCGGCGGGTTCGCCGACTGGGCCGACTACGGAGCGATCTGGCTGACATGGTGGCTCGGCGATGCAACAGGTGCGCTCCTCGTGGCTCCACCTCTCCTGCTGTGGGTCGCGAACCCCCGCCTGCGCTGGCACCGACGCCAGATCGTGGAGGTGGCTCTCCTGCTTCTGTGCCTGGTTGCGGTCAGTCAGGTGGTCTTCGGCGGATGGCTCCCCTTCAAAGTCAAAAACTACTCGCTCGGTTATCTGTGCGTTCCGCTCCTCGTTTGGACGGCATTCCGGTTCGGCCAACGTGAAACGGCGACAGCCGCCCTTGTGCTCGCGGTGTTCGCAATCTGGGGGACTCTGCGGGGGTTCGGTCCCTTCGTGGGGGGGACACAGAACGAATCTCTCCTGTTATTGCAGGCATTCATGGGCATCACCGACCTGATGGTCCTCGCTTTGGCCGCCGTGATGGAAGAGCGCAGGCGCACGGAGGAGCAGTTTCGGCTGGTGGTGGAGGCAGCGCCCACGGGCATGGTGATGGTCAACCGTGAGGGCAAGATCCTGCTGGTGAACGCGCTGATCGAACGGCTGTTTGGCTACCGGCAGGCGGACCTGCATGGACAGCCGATTGAGGTGCTGGTCCCGGAGCGCTTTCGGGGACAGCATCCGGGTCACCGGCGGGGGTTTTTGGCGGCGCCCAGTTCGCGCCCGATGGGAATGGGACGGGACCTGTACGGGCTGCGCAAGGACGGCAGCGAGTTTCCGGTTGAAATTGGCCTGAATCCGATGAAGACCCCGGACGGAATGGTGGTGATGGCTTCGATCATCGACATCACGGAGCGCAAGCGGACTGAAGCGAGCCGCGAGACGCTGGTGCGCGAGCTGCAAGACGCCCTCGAGCAGCTCAAGACTTTGCGGGGCCTGCTCCCCATTTGCGCCTCATGCAAAAAAATTCGCAACGACCAGGGCTATTGGGAGCATATCGAAGAATACATCCAAACGCATTCGCAAGCCACGTTTACCCATGGTCTCTGTCAGGAATGTGTGCAGACTCTCTATCCGCAGGTGTGGAAAGAGGTGAAGGAAAAAAATCCGAAGAACGAGAAGGGCTCAGCCTGACCCTTTTCGCTCACTTGGGCGGTTTCTCCATGGTCGGAAGCGCGATCTGGATCGCGACCAGGAGTCGGTCGGGCGTCACCGGTTTATGCAAATGATCGATCGCCTGGAGCTTCGATGTCTGGGCCTCCATGGCATGGTCGACGATGTCGCTCATCAGGATGAGCCTGCCGGGGTAATGAATCTGGCTCAAGGCCTGGAGAAACTTCGGCGCGGTCATCTTCTGGGCCCCCCGCCACGGATCCTCGATCTTCGCCAGATCCATATCCAGGACAATGAGTTGGGGTAGTGCCTCGCTGATCATCGCCAAGGCCTCGTGGGAGTCTCGGGCCGCTCGAATCGACAGCCCGTGGTCGCGCAAAAACTGTTCGAAGCGCGTTCGGGTCTCGTCCTCGTCCACGACCAGCAGGACCGACCCGGGCTCAAAGAGCTTGCCCGGTTCCTTCGCCACGTTTTCCACGACGGCGACGATCGAATCATACGTGAGCTGCTTGCTGAGAAAGTCGAGGGCGCCGTATTGACGAGCCTGCTGTTCCAGCTCATCGGTTCCCCACGCCGTCAGCATCATCACGGCCGCCTGGGGATCGATCGCGTGAAGTTGCCGCAGCACTTCAAGCCCGTCCATCTCCGGCATGCGAAGGTCCAATACGGTAATCTTGGGGTGGTGCTGACGAAAGAGGTTGAGGGCCTCGCGCCCGTTGGACGCCGTGACGACGTGATGCTTGTGGCTGCTTAACAGCCCTTGCAGTAGGTTGCAGAAGATCTCATCGTCATCGACTAAGAGAATCGTGGCCATACGCCACTCCCCCACACCGTACGAGTATGCGCGCAAGGCCGGCAACAATCAACGTTCCGGGGTAGGTCTTACTACACAGTATGTTAAACTGCGACCCTAAAGAAATGGAGGCTACCCGCGGTGAACAGACCGGACGAGCTCTTCGCGATCGTCAAAGAGTTCCTGCTGCCCCAGCCCAAGGACGTCAACCACATCCTGTTCGCGGGGCGAGTCCTGGTGTTCATCGGCTTAGTCGTCTGGGGCTATCGGTTTATCACAAACTCCTGGCAGACGCCCTATGTGATGGAGTCCTTCATGCACAACATCAACCTGCCGTTCCACGAAGCCGGCCACATCGTCTTCCGTCCCTTCGGCCGGTTCATGTCCGTGCTCGGCGGCAGCTTGGGCCAGCTTCTCATGCCGCTGATCTGCCTCGGCGTGTTCCTCTATCCGAACCGCAACGCCTTCGCCGCGTCGGTGACGCTCTGGTGGTTCGCCGAGAGCCTGATGGACCTCGCGCCCTATATCGGCGATGCGCGGGCCGGTGTTCTCCCGCTGCTCGGCGGGGTCACGGGCTCCGAAGTGGAGGACTACCACGA
>DASYQR010000097.1:0-6667 GCA_036005325.1 Nitrospirales bacterium
TGATCTCCGAGCGTCCGCCGTAGCTTAACGCGACGGTGAGGTTGAGCTTGTCGAGATGGGCGGTCGCCCGTTCCACTTTCCTGACCCACGCCAGCGCCGAATCCGGCAGGGTGTTGACCCGCCCGATGGCCCGAAAGCGGGTTTCTTTTTCAATGAGGGCCTCCATCTCAATCTGGAGATAATGCTCCAGCAGCAGCATGAGCGCGTTGATTTCGGCGACCGGCCGCTTCCAGTTCTCCTGCGAGAAAGCGTAAATCGTCAAGGCGTTGATGCCGAGGTCCCGGCAGAGCGTGATCATCTCCCGAACGGACGTGATCCCTTCAGTGTGCCCCGCCATCCGGGGTAGCCCGCGCTGGGCGGCCCACCGGCCGTTCCCGTCCATGATGATGGCGATGTGCTGCGGGAGGAGGTCGGGAAGCAGAAGGGATTGGAGTTCGCCGTCTGTCAGATGTTCAAGCTCGGCCGCTGTTCCCTTGGTCATGATGAGGAGAGTCTACAGAGGAGTCCCCATATTGTCAAACGGTCCGGAGCGCCTTCTTCGTCATGATGACAGGCGATGATGACATCGGTTGCCTCCTGTGTCGATCGGGGTTATACTCCGCGCGATCTTGCGGAGACGAACGGCGATGGATGTGCTGAGAGAGATGCGGCGCAGTGGGCACGAGCAGGTGGTGTTCTGCCAGGATGACACCGTCGGCTTGCGCGCGATCATCGCCATCCACAGCACGGTTCTCGGGCCGGCCTTGGGCGGCGTCCGCATGTGGCCCTACGCCTCGTCGGACGAAGCGCTGCACGATGTCCTGCGGCTCGCTCAGGCCATGACGTACAAAGCCGCAGTGTCGGGACTCCCGCTCGGCGGCGGCAAGGCCGTCATCATCGGAGATCCCCGGCGGGTCAAGACGAAAGACTTGCTGCGGGCGTTCGGGCGCGCAGTCGAGGAGCTAAATGGACGCTATCTCACCGCCGAGGATGTCGGCATGACCGTTGCGGACATGGAGATCGTGCGCAAGGAGACCACGCACGTCCTGGGCACTTCTGAAAAGGCGGGCGGAAGCGGAGATCCCTCCCATCTCACCGCGAAAGGCGTGGCCTACGCGATCGAGACCTGTTTGAAGGAAGTCTACGGCGACCCGTCGGTGCGAAACCGGACGGTGGCAATCCAGGGCGTGGGGAAGGTGGGCTACCAACTAGGAGAACTGCTGGCGACGGCCGGGGCCCGTCTCATCATCGCCGACACGGATTCACAGCGGGCCATGCTCGCCCGTCGCGAGTTTGAAGCCTGGCGAGTCGAGCCGGAAGAGATACTACAGGCCGAGTGCGATGTCCTCTGTCCCTGCGCGCTCGGCGGTGTGCTGAATCGGAAGAGCATTCCCAAGCTTCGCTGCCGGGCGATCGCGGGTGGCGCCAACAACCAATTGGAAGACCCGGCTGATGCAGGGCGACTTGAGGAGCGCGGTATTCTCTACGCGCCGGACTATGTGGTGAACGCCGGCGGGATCATCAATATCGTGGTGGGATTGCAGGGCGGCCGCAAGGGATATGACCGGGCCAAGGCCGAGCGGCTCGCCAAGCGAATTCCGCTCACGCTCCAGGAGGTCTTCCACAAGGCGCGCGCGCAAGGCATCACGCCGGCGAAGGCCGCCGACGAGCTGGCTGAAGCCCGGCTCGATGAAGCCAGAGCAAAGAAAGATGTAGGGGCACGGCGCGCCGTGCCCCTACGAGGACGAATCCGACGAACGCGAGTCCGTCGGTAAAATGGGACGAGCGCTCTTCGCTGCAGGGTTGAGCCTGGTCATGGCCGGGCTGGGCCATTTTTTTCTCGGCTTGCAGCGTGGCATCTGGTTCGCGGTACCGAGTTCGGTTTTGCTCTACTTATACTGGACGGATGCCTTCGAGTATGCCGACGTGTTTTTTCTGTCGCTAGGCATCTTCGCGGCCTTCGACGCCTTCTCGTTTGCCCGGCGCGGGCATGGCATCATCTGATGAAAGAAAGCACGGTGTCCTCATCGCATACGACGCGATGGCTGCGCCCGGACAGACGCTTACCCTCAGCGCCGATCTCGTGGAAGAAGGTTTCATTACCCACCCTCCGCTGGGCGGGGAGGTGCTGCTCTTCCAATATAAAGGCGGGACGCTGGGTCGGACGATGACCGGCGGCGACGGCCGCGCCTTGCTGTCCTTCGTACCACGCGCCACGGGAGTCGAGAAGGTGACGGTGCGGGTGGTGGACAGTCGGCGGGTCTCCGCAGCGGAGGCAACGGCCACGATCTTTGTGTGGGATCGCAGACGCCCGATCGTGATCGTGTCGCTTCCTGCCCTGGCTACTCCGCTCCGCAGGGATTTTCCGCTGCCTGGTTCGAGCGACCAACTCCCCGGACCAGAGGGCGGCGCTGTCCAAGCGCTCTTGTCTCTGACTCGGCGTGCCAACCTGGTCTACGTGACTACGAGGGACCGGCTTGAACTTCCGGAAGTCAGGCAGTGGACGGCTCAGCATCGGTTACCCGCCGGTCCTATCTTCGCGCTGAAGCCGAGTCCCCGCAGGCTGGTCTCGGAACTGGAGACCTGGCGGCGTGAAGGGTGGACCAATATAAAGGGAGGGCTCATCGGGACGACCGAGGAAGCGAAGGCGTTGGTGGAGAAGGGGCTCAAGGCTGTTGCCGTACCGACCGCTTCATCCAAGGAAAAATGGCCGGAGAAGACTGTGACGACAACAGACTGGAAGGAAGTAGCCAAGCAATTAAGCTGAATGGAGGCATTTATTTAATGTATCGGTTTAGATTATTTGGGCTGGCGATTCTTCTAATTCTTCTGCTCGTCTCTTCCGGCCAAGCCCAGAAGCATGACCCGGCGCATCAGCCCTCTCACCTGCATGGAGTCGCGACTGCCGTCCCCCAATGGGACGGCTCGCCGGAGGGCAAGGCCTATTCCGAATTCAACCACCACATGGCCGGGGTGTTCGTACTGCTCATCGGCCTGAGTGAACTGCGTGGGGCCCTGGGAGTCGCGATGCTGGCATGGTCGCGCTTTTTATTGCCACTCGCGATGCTGGGGACGGGGGGCTTTCTGATGATCTGGAGCGACCATGACGCCTGGCCGATCGGCTCGCTCAGCTTTGCCCAGACGTTTTTCAGCGACGACTTCGAAACCGTGCAGCACAAGCTGTACGCGATCCTGCTCCTGAGTATCGGCACCATCGAGCTGTTCAGGCGGAGGGGAAAGATCACACACCTGGCCTGGAGTATCCCGCTGCCTGTGTTGGCGTTGATCGGGGGCGCGATGCTGTTCCTCCACAGCCACGGTGTGCATCCGTCCGCGCACAAGATCGCGATGCACCATGCTGTGATGGGCACGACGGCGATTCTCGCCGGCTTGTGCAAGGTCACGGCTGGATATAAATCGCCGGGCGCCGAAAGACCATCAGTCTGGGGCTTGGCCTGGTCCGCCCTCGTCCTTGCAATTGGTGTCGAATTGCTGATCTATTCGGAGTAAGCCGGGAGAGCAGCCACAATTAATTATTGCGGAGAAGAAATGATGCGCATCAAACGTCGTCTCCATATCTCCCCTGGAGTTACGCTGCTTCTTGCGATACTCCTTCCAGGCTGTTCCACGCCCGGTTACCAGCCGGGCCAGATCAATGAGGTTCGTCCACGAGCTCTTCAGGGTGATCCTGTTGCCCAGCGCAATCTAGCCATAATATACGACAGCGGAAATCAGGTGCCTCGTGATCCGGTCGAAGCTGCCAAGTGGTATATCAAATCTGCTGAGCAGGGTGATTTTGTTGCCCAAAACAGTTTAGGCAGTCTCTATCAGCAGGGTGATGGAGTTCAAAAGGACTATGAGCGAGCCGTCTATTGGTACAGAAAGGCCGCCGAACAGAAAAATGCACAAGCCCTGAATAACCTCGGATACATGTACGATATGGGCTTGGGCGTCCCCCAAGATAAGACAGAAGCCGCGAAGCTGTACCAGTTATCCGCAGAACAGGGTTGGCCCGAAGGAATGTTAAATTTGGGAGTGATGTATGTTGAGGGAACAGGTGTCACGAAGGATTATGTTCAAGCGTATATGTGGTTCGACCTGGGAAGATTTTATACGCAAAGATTCTCTGATTCGAGCCCCGTCAAGCGGTTGGTGCGGGAAGCCCTCAAGCGGCTCAAACCTCAAATGACCAAGGATCAAATTGAAGAGGCTAAAAGGCTGGGACGTGAATGGGATGCCGCTCACCGCAAGTAATTAACCTCCGTTTCGTCCTCCCTTTTGGTTGGTAAGAAAAGAGGTCAGACACCGTTTTCGTAGTGCTTTATCTGGCGGTGTTTGAGGGTCTGTCTTCGACGGCAATGGCGAGTCGGAAACCCAGCGCGTGGAGGCAGAAAAAGGGGACAGGCTACTTTTGGGGGACGTGCGTGGAGTCTATTTCTGTTTCTTGCGCGGGTGGGTGTAGAAGTAGATCCAGATTGCGAGGAGCGCGCTCAAGCTGGCGACGAGGGCCATGACCTGATCTTGAAAAGTCCATCCGAACGTCATTTCGTCCCCCGTCCTTCGAGCCAAAATGCACAGAAGAATAAAAAAGTCATTCCCGACAGCCCCAATAATACACTGCTCCCGGTGATCTGTCCACTTACTATCCCGCCGACCACAGCAATAAGCCCCACGCCTTTGGCCATATCGTAGAGAAATTTGGCGGTACTGTCGCGCTGCCGATCCGTCATATCTCGTAAGACACATGGAATCCCGAAAAGGTAAATCGGATCGGGTAAGCCCCTTTTCATCCATATCTGCGGTTGACCTTGGGACGGGGCTCCTTTATTATGGGTCGTAGGATAGGAATCCCCTTGTGACCAGGCCCAAGACTTCCTTCCGCTGCCAGCAATGCGGGTATCAGTTCCCGCGTCAGCTGGGGCGTTGCCCCGAGTGCAAAAGCTGGAACAGTATGCAGGAAGAGCGGGCTCCCGAGGTCGGGAAGGGACGCCCCCGCGGTGTGGCGGCTCAGACCGGCCCGCTCCCGCTGGCCGACATCGAATCCGGCAATGAGGCGCGGTTTCTAACGGGCGTCAGCGAGTTCGACCGGATCCTGGGCGGCGGCGTGGTGAACGGCTCAGTGATCCTGGTTGGCGGCGATCCCGGCATCGGCAAGACGACCCTCCTGCTGCAGATCCTGCCGCATCTCGCCAAGGCCTCTGAGCGGGTCCTGTACGTCTCCGGCGAGGAGTCGCCGCGCCAGATCAAGATGCGGTGCGAGCGGCTGGGGATCGACTCCGACGCGCTGCTGATTTTTCCCGAAACCAACCTTGAGGAAATTCTCAAGACCACGCAGTCGGTGGCGCCGGCGGCGCTGGTCGTGGATTCGATCCAGACGACGTTCACGGGCCTCCTCACCTCCGCGCCCGGCAGCATCAGCCAGGTCCAGGAAGTCGCCGCGCAATTGATGTTTTACGCGAAGCGGAGCGGCACGCCGGTCTTCCTCATCGGGCACGTGACCAAAGACGGCGCGATCGCCGGCCCGCGGGCGCTGGAGCATATCGTGGACACCGTGCTCTACTTCGAAGGAGACAAGGGCCACGCCTATCGGATCCTCCGCGCGGTCAAGAACCGGTTCGGCTCCACAAACGAGATCGGCGTCTTCGAGATGACGGATGCCGGCCTCAAGGAGGTCACCAATCCGTCGGCCTGGTTTCTGTCTGAGCGTCCGCAGAAAGCGACCGGCTCGGTAGTGGTAGCGAGCCTCGAAGGCACAAGGCCGATTCTCATCGAGCTGCAAGCGCTGGTCTCGCCCACGAGCTTTGCCATGCCCCGCCGGATGGCGAACGGCGTGGATGGCAACCGCATCGCCCTCCTGGTGGCGGTGATGGAGAAGCGGATGGGGCTGAATCTCGCTGGGCAGGATATTTATGTGAACGTGGTGGGCGGGCTCAGTATCGATGAACCGGCATTGGATCTCGGCATCGTTGCGGCCGTCACCTCCAGTCTACGGAACCGGCCCATTGCTCCCACAACGGTCGTGTTTGGGGAAGTAGGCCTGGGTGGAGAGGTCCGGGCGGTCGGGCAAGCCGAGACGCGCCTGCGCGAAGCAGCCAAGCTGGGCTTCCGGCGCTGTTTGTTGCCTGAACGGAATCTGGAGAAAATGCCGCCGATTGAGTCGTTGGAGCTCATCGGAGTGGCGGAAGTGGGACAGGCGCTCGATGCCGTGCTCACCTAGCCTACGGACAGTCCTTGGCGTGGGCCTCGGCCTCGTGCTGCTGGCGGGATGCGCGCGGGCACCGATCGCGCCGTCTGTGCCGCCCAAGCCCACGGCGGTGACGGCGGAGGAATTGGTGACGAAGCTGCGGGAGCGCGAGGCCGCCGTCCGGACCCTCAAAGCACTGTTCGCGGTGGAGGCGAGCGGAGGGCAGTTGAAAGCCATGCAACGGATGGAGGCAGCGCTCGTCTACCAGCGTCCCGGAATTATTCGCCTGCAGGGCTTCGCCCGATTGGGACTGCATCTCTTTGACCTGACGCTCGCCGATGGCCAGTATCATCTGGTATTTCCCATGCAGGGCAAATCACAGAAGGGGTCGGTCTCCGAGTTAAACCATAAGCCCGGCATAGGCGCTCCGATGCTGCTGGGCCTGCAGGCGACGCTCGGCAGTCTGGACACCGCGATTCTGCCGACCGATCAGGTTGCGCTTCG
>DASYQR010000098.1:0-13585 GCA_036005325.1 Nitrospirales bacterium
AAGCGGATCCTGCCGCTTCCCGGGACGGTCCTCGTCGAGGTCGGCCGGACGGTATCCTCGGCCACGGTTGTGGCCCGTGCGGAGCTGCCCGGTAAAGTCCATGTGGTGAACCTGGTCAACCAGCTCGGCATCCCTCCCGAAGACCTCCCGGATTACATGGTCAAACGGGGAGGAGACAGGATTGAGAAAGACGAAGTGCTGGCGGAGACCAAGCCGCTGATCAAGTGGTTCAAGACGGAAATACGCTCTCCCATTGCTGGAACCGTGGAAACGGTTTCCACGGCGACGGGGCAGGTCATCCTGCGGGAGCCCCCGCGTCCGGTGGAGCTCTTTGCGTACCTCGACGGGAAGGTGGTAGAAGTATTTCCCCAGCAGGGAGTGCGAGTCGAGACTGCCTGCGCGTTCATCCAGGGGATCTTCGGAATCGGGGGAGAAACGTGGGGTGAGGTGGTGATGGCGACTTCGTCGCCGGAGGAGGATTTGGCCGAATCCCTGTTGACGCCGCACCATGCGGGCAAGATCGTGGTGGGAGGGGCCTTTGTCGGAGCCGAGGCCTTGGCGCGTGCCAAGGCGGTCGGCGCCAAAGGGATCGTGGTCGGCGGGATGCACGATAAGGACCTCCGGGCTTTGCTGGGCTACGATCTGGGTGTGGCCATCACGGGAACGGAGAATGTCGGATTCACCTTGATTCTGACCGAGGGTTTCGGGAGAATTCCGATGGCTCAAAAGACCTTCGAGTTGCTGCGAACGCTTGGTGGACTGAAGGCCTGTGTGTCTGGCGCGACGCAGATCAGGGCGGGGGTCATCCGTCCGGAGATCCTCGTACCGCTGGCGACAGGGGAGGCGAGCGAAGTGACCGAGATCGACAAGGCTGGACAGGTGCGGGAAGGAGCCAAGATCGGGGATCCAGTGCGCGTCATCCGAGAGCCGTTCTTCGGTCGCATCGGACAGGTGGCGGGCATGCCGTCCGACTTGACGATGATTCCGACGGAAAGCCATGTCCGCGTCATGGAGATTCAGTTCCCAGATGGCTCGCGGGTCGTGGTGCCACGTGCGAACATCGAAGTGCTCGAAGGCTGAAGGCCTCACCAGAAGGAGACGCGCGTATGAAGATGAGGAGAGCGATGATCCGGTCGTTGGTCATACTGCTGATGGGCTTCGGATTTGCTCCTGCGTCGGTGCATGCCATCACCAGCGCCGACGCGATCGAGACCGGGAGGCTCCTGGCGATCCTCCTTGATGCCGGACGGGCTACGGTGGGGGCGAACCAGACGATCATCAACGATCGCGATAAAGGGGACAAGGGTTTTACGCCCGAAGTCTTCGAAAAACAATTGACCGAAAAGTTCAAAGCGCGGACCGGCATCGATTTGGCCGACCGCAAGAGCGCAAAAGTGCCGGCCAGGGCCAAGCTGAGGTTACGGCAGCTCGTGGAGGCGGAAAAGCGCGTCGTCGCCGATTATCAGCCGATCATCAATCGTCCGAACGTGGGATTCAAAGGGTTCATTCCCGCCACCTTCGGCACTCTGACGACCGTTCAGTTCACCGCCAAGACCGGCATCTATCTGAAGCAGACCGCGCCAGATAAAATTTTGCGGAATCCTAGGAACAAAGCCGATGAGTTCGAGGCGGCTATGATGGAGAAGTTCGCTGACCCCTCGTACCCGCGTACCGGCGAGAAGATCGTGAGTGAGGTGGTGGACGGCGGGAAGGCGGTACGGGTCATGCTGCCGCTGTTTTACGGCAAGGGCTGTCTCGGCTGCCATGGAGAACCGGCCGGCGAGCGGGACATCACGGGCTACAAACGGGACGGCTATAAAGAAGGCGATAACGGCGGAGCTATTAGCGTCAAGCTGAGACTGAAGTGAAGGCTGGTGGCAAAGAGCAGTCGGTCTGAAGGCAACTGTTTCTTCACAAGTAGGAGGGATGATGGCAAGAACAATCATTTTTGCGATGTTACTCGTGATTCTCACGGGGCCGGGAGTGTCTCCATCTGCAGCGCAGGCCAACCCCGACATCATCGAGACGGGGCGGTTGCTGGCGATCTTGCTGGACTCGGGCCGGGTCACGATCGCCGGGATTCAGTCCCTCGTCAACGATCCCGAAAAAGGGGACAAAGGCTACACGCCAGACGTGTTTGAACAGCAAGTGATCAAGAAGTTCAAAGAACGGTCTGGTGTTGATCTCACCAATCTGAAGGATGAGAAAATTCCCCCGCAAGCCAAGCAATTGCTCCCGATGCTTGTTGAAGCGGGGAAAAAAGTTGTTGCCACGTATCAGCCCATCATCAACAAGCAAGGGTTGGGGTACAAGAATTTCATCCCGGCGACCTGGGGCACCCAGGCGGCGGCGATCTTTACCGCACGGACTGGCTCGTATCTCAAGCAGACGACGTACGACGACGTCTTGCGAAACCCCAGAAACAAGGCGGATGAGTTCGAGGCGGCGATTTTGAAAAAGTTCGCTGACCCGGCCTATCCGCGGCAGGGTGAGAAGATCGTCAGCGCGATGGGAGACGGCGGTAAGACTGCCAGGGTGATGCTGCCTCTTTTCCACGTCAAACCTTGTCTGACGTGCCATGGCGAGCCCAAGGACGTGCGGGATATCTCAGGCTACTTGCGAGAGGGCAAGAAGGAAGGCGATCTGGCCGGGGCCATCAGCGTCAAGCTGTCGGTAAAGTGATGCTTGTATTACGAGCCGACTCCAACTACAGTAGCGCCGACCCGCTGGGTGACGACTTCGGCAGGGGCGGAGAACAGCGCGACAGAAGGGAGGCCGTTATGAGACGAATGGGTACGATCGGGACAGGTCTGTTTGCGATCTGTCTGGGCAGCGAACTATCTCCGGCCGCGGCTCTTACCGACAGTGAGGCGGTCGAAACCGGGCGACTGCTCGCAGTCCTGCATGACTCGGGCCGGGTCACCGTCGGGGCGAACCAATTGCTCATCAACGATCCCGACAAAGGGGACAAAGACTTTACTCCGCAGGTTTTCGAAAAACAGGTCACCGAAAAGTTCAAAGAGAGGGCGAAGGTCAATCTTGCCGACCTGAAGAACGAAAGGGTTCCTGAGGCGGCCAAGAAACTCTTGCCCCAGTTGCTTGATGTGATGAAGCAGACCGTGGCCGATTACCAGCCGGTGATCAATCGGAAGGGAGTGGGGTTCAAGGGGTTTATTCCCGCCACCTTCGGAACTCAGGCGGCCGCCAAGTTCAGGGTCAAGACCGGCGTCTATCTCAAGCAGACGCAGAATCCCCCACGGAATCCCAAGAACACTCCGGATGAGTTCGAGATGAAAGTCCTGGCGAAATTCGCCAATCCGTCCTACCCCCGCCAGGGCGAGAAGATTCTCAACGAGACCGTAGACGGTGGGAAAGCCGTCCGGGTCATGCTGCCGCTCTTTATGCTCAAGGGTTGTCTCCCGTGTCATGGAGAGCCCAAGGGTGAGAAAGATATCTCGGGCTATCTGAGGGAAGGGGCGAAGGAAGGCGATCTGGCCGGGGCCATCAGCGTCAAAGTACCTCTGAAGTGAACGTTGTTGCGTTCCTGTGTCTGCTGTTTTTCAGCGGCGTGGCTGTTGCCGCCACGCCGTCTCTCGCGCCACCCGAAGGGTTCCGGGTTCTAGATACTCCGAACGATAGCGGCAGAAGCCTGAGCTTGGTGTGGAAGGCTTCTCCGTCCGACAGCAAGAATCGATCCATCCAGGTCTGGCTCGCCGAATCTCCCGGAGCCGCGTTCAAAAAAGTCGCCGAGTTTCCTTCCAACACCCGCTACGTGAAAGGCGGAGACTTTCCCTGGTGGGCCCAACCGGCCGGGAAGGGCGCGCATTATGTGAAGCTGTCCTCTTCGCAAGCCTTTCCCATCGAGGATGGGAAGACCTATGCCGTGAAACTCCTGGTGCGGGAAGGCGAGCAGGAAGCCTGGTCGGAACTCGCTGAAGGGAGGCCTGCTCCCAACTTCTTCAACACTGCACAGGTGAATAATCTGATGTTCGTGCTGGCGTTCACGGGCGTCCTGCTGGCGAGCATCGCGGCGGCGCGGCGCAATCCCCACATACGCCTGCGGCGCATCGCGGGGCTGGACGCGGTTGAAGAGGCCATCGGCCGGTCCACGGAAATGGGCCGCCCGATCCTGTACCTCACCGGCGCCGGGGATATGAGCGAAGTCCCCACCATCGCGGCCACCGTCATCCTGGGCGAAGTGGCGAAGAAAGTGGCGCATTATGATACGAGCTTGAAGGTCCCCCACCGGGACCCCATCGTGATGGCCGTCTGTCAGGAAATCGTGAAAGAAGCCTACGTCGAGGCCGGCCGGCCTGACGCCTACAGAGAAGACTCCAATTTTTTCATCACAAGCGATCAGTTCAGCTACACGGCGGCGGTAGACGGAATCATGCTGCGGGAGAAGCCGGCCGCGAATTTCTTCATGGGCTCCTATTTCGCCGAGTCCTTGCTGCTGACCGAGACCGGCGCCAGCACCGGCGCGATCCAGATCGCCGGCACCGATTCGGACCACCAGCTTCCGTTCTTCGTCACGACCTGCGATTACACGCTGATCGGGGAGGAGCTCTATGCAGCCAGCGCGTACCTCTCCCGCGAGCCGGTTCTGGTCGGAACCCTGCGGGGCCAGGACTTCGGCAAGGCGTTCATCATGAGCGTGCTGGTCTTGGGGACGGCCCTCGCGACCGTCGGCGTCGTCGTCGGTACGGAGAACTTTAATTACGTCCTGGACCTCTTCAAAGACTTCAAGTGATCTTTCTCAAGCGCCAACTCCCGCTGATCATCACCTTCGTTATGGGGGTCGCGTTCACCCTCCAGTACTACATCCCCCACCCCGTCTCGGAAGAGGCGATCACCAACGTCTCCAAGTGGATGCAGATTATCTCGGGTTTCGCGCTGTTCCTCGGGCTTGCCAGCCTCTTCCACGTCCATGCCGTCAAAATCAAACGGCAGGTGCCGGGTTGGGGCTACAGTTTTGCCCTCTATGCGGCCATGCTTGGCATGATTGTGGTTGGATTCTGGAGCCATGGAGAAACCAGGATTGACGGTGCGCAGACGGGTTTCGGCTGGCTCTATGACTATACGATGGTGCCGCTCCAGGGAACGATGTTTTCGATCCTGGCGTTCTTTATTGCCTCGGCAGCCTACCGCGCATTCCGAGCCCGCTCCCGTGAGGCCTCCGTCCTGCTCGCGTCCGCAGTGATTGTCATGATGGGGCGCGTGCCGCTGGGACAATTCCTGATCCCCTGGACCTGGGATGTAACCCAATGGCTGTTGAATGTGCTGAACAGCGCGGTCCGCCGCGCCATCCTCATCGGAGTGAGCATGGGCGCCGTGGCGCTCTCGTTGAAGATCATTCTGGGCATCGAGCGCTCGTATCTGGGCGGAGGCAGGGACCAATGAAGGAATTCGCCCGGCGCATGGTGGGCATCGATCGGCGGATCATCTTTCTGCTGATCGCCGGTGCGGTGTTGCTGCCCCTGGTTAAGCCGTTCGGTCTTCCCATCAAAGTCTCGCCGGAGGTGAAGGCAGTCTATGATTACATCGAGGCGCTCCCCGAGCGGTCGGTATTCTTGCTCTCCTTCGATTTTGATCCCTCCTCCAAGCCGGAGCTCGAGCCTCAGGCGGTCGCGCTGCTCCGTCACGCCTTCCGTAAGAATCTGCGGGTGATGGGGATGACGCATTGGCTCACCGGCACCGGGCTGGCGGACGGCGTCTTCTCGAAGGTGGCCACGGAAATGGGGAAGGAGCGAGGCAAGGACTATGTGTTCCTGGGCTGGAGCCCGGGTGGCGGCTCGCTCATCATCTCCATGGGGCAGGACCTCTACAAGGCTTTTCCATCTGACTACTCAAAGACTCCGACACAGGGAATGCCGGTACTGGAAGGAGTCCGCAACCTCCGTGACGTGGACTACATGGTAAGTCTTGCCGCAGGCAGTTCGGGGATCGAGATGTGGTACGTTTTCGGAAAGGACAAGTACCGGTTCGAGATGGCTGGCGGTTCGACCGGCGTGATCGCGCCAGGCCTGTATCCCTTCCTTCGGAGCGGCCAGATCAACGGTCTGATCGGAGGGCTCCAGGGCGCGGCGGAATACGAAACGCTGATCACACAGAAGGGAACGGCGACGGCCGGCATGGATGCCCAATCGGCGGCGCATTTCGTGATCATCGGCCTGGTGCTCCTGTGCAACGTGTTTTATTTCATGTTGCGGGGTGAAAAGGGGAGACCGAGCTGATGCCTGCGCTGACCACGGCGACTATTCTCGGGGCCTGGGTGGCGGCAGGTTTGACGCTGTTCATCTATAGCTTCCTCTACAAAGACAACCCCCTGTTCAAGCTTGGCGAACATTTGTACGTCGGGATTTCCGTCGGGTATTCGGTCGTTCTAGTCTGGCATACGGTGTTCCTCAGGCTGCTGTGGGAGCCGCTCAGAAAGTCCGTGAGCGAAGCCCCGGCCTTGCTGGAAAGTTATATTCTCATCATTCCCGCGATTCTCGGTATCCTGATGCTGGTGCGTTTCATTCCCAGGATCGCCTGGCTGTCCCGCATCGCGTTCGCGTTCGTCGTCGGGTTCGGCTCCGGCGTGGCCATTCCTCGAACCGTTTCCGCCCTGATCCTTAAACAGATCGAAGACACGGTGAATCCGCTCATCACGATGGGCGCCAACGGGCTCTCGATGGGACTCGATCTCGCTTCCCCGCAAAGCGGCGTGAATACCATCATTTTGCTGATCGGCGTCGTGTCGGTGCTTTTCTATTTCTTCTTCTCGGTTGAGCATACCGGCCCGGGCATGGTCACGGCACGGACAGGAGTCTATTTCGTGATGATCGCGTTCGGCGCGGCCTTCGGTTATACGGTGATGTCCCGCATGTCGCTCCTGATCGGCCGTTTCTCCGACCTCATCAAATTCTCCGGCGCCGAGTATGGTTATGCGACGCTGATCCTCCTCGCGGTTACCGTGCTGACGCTCATCGGGTGGGAAGCGCTCGTCCGGCAGAATAGGCAAGGGGTATAATCTGTTGCCATGGGGACGACCACAAAACTCGGCTCGATGGAGTATCCCAAACTGCGCAATCTGGAATTTTTCCCGGTGCGCGAAGGGGAAACACAGTCGGTGGGCCTTCGGGATCCGCAGGGGATCTCGGATGGAATTCTGTTTCTTCCCCCCAACATCTTTTACCTCGTGCAGTTTCTCGACGGCGCCCATACGCGGAACCAGCTCGCAGGCGAGTATCTGAAGCGCTTTGGAGAACTCCTCATGCCGAACTGGGTGGACAAGTTTCTCGCGGATCTGGACGAGAAACTCTTTCTTGAAGGCGAGCGGTTTGAAGCTGCCAAGAAGGGGTTCGTGGAGGCCTACCGTGTGGAGCCGGTCCGTCCGGCGATGTTTGCCGGGAAAAGCTACGAGGCCGATCCGGAGAAGCTGAAGCAGCAACTTGACGAGTTCTTCCGCTCGAAAGAAGGACCCGGCGGCAAGCCGTCCGAGAACGCGGGCAAGACGCTCAAGGGGATTGTGGCCCCGCATGTAGAGATCGGCCAGGCCGGCCCGATCTATGCATGGGCCTATAAGGAGGTGCGCGAAGCGCGAACGCCCGACGTGTTCGTGATCCTCGGCGCGGCCCGTGGGATCATCGAATCGTTGTTCGCCTGCACGGAGAAGGACTTCGACACGCCGTTCGGGACGGTCACGACCGACAAGGAGTTTCTGCGCTTGTTTCGCGAGCACGGCGGCAAGCCCTTCTTTGAAGAAGAGTTCGCGCACCGAAAAGACCACGCCATCGAGTTTCAGACGGTGTTCCTCCAGCACATTTTCGGCGGTACGAAGCCCTTCACGATCGTCCCGGTGCTCTGCTCATTCTCACACTTGCACTTCAGCCATCCGGACCTGGTCAAGCAAGGGGAGCGCATCGGGCAGTTCATCGAGGCCTTCCGCAAGACGCTAGCGGCGTACGGCCAGGAGGTATGCTTCATCGTCAGCGGGGATCTGGCCCACATCGGCATGCGTTACGGGGACATCAAGCCGCCGACGGACTTTTCCTTCCACAAGACGATGCAGGCTGATCTCGCGATGCTCAAACACGCAGAGGAGGGACAGGCCGATGAATTCGTACGATTCATTCAGAAGGAAGACGACGGTCGACGCATCGGTCTCCTCCCGCCGCTCTACACGATGCTGAAGCTCCTGGAGCAGCCGAAAGGAACCGTGCTCCGCTACGACCGAGCGACCGTGGACCAGTACAACTCCACCGTCACCTACGCCGCCATGGCGTTTTATTAGAGCATTCGCAATTCCCGGATCGCTTGCAGAATACGGTCCGTCGCGTTGCGAGCCTCGTCGCGGCTGCGGCCGGTAGCGGGGCCCAATACAAGAGGCGCGCCGTACCGCACGGTCGCTCGGGCGGGTGTGAGCAAGGCGCGCAGCAGGGTCAACGGGCGCGGCGTGTCCCACTGGATCGATGCGGGGACGACGGGCGCCCCGCTCTTCAGCGCCGCGAAGCCGATCCCTTCGTACCCTTCTTCCTTGCGATGCTCATCGATGCCGCCCTCCGGAAAAAGGCCGACCACATTTCCCTGCGCCAGGGCATGCAGCATCGCCCGGACCGGGTGCACTTCGAAACTACCGCGACTCACCGGGATGCAGCCGATGAGTTTGAAGAGCCAGTGCAGGGAATGCAGCTCATAGAACTCGCTGGCCATGAGAAACCGAATCGGACGCCCGGCTGTGGCGAACAGTACGACCGGGTCGGTTAGCGATGAATGATCAGAGACCAGGAGCGCCGGACCTGATGCAGGCAATGGTGGTGCACTGGGGGAAACGATGCGGAACATCAGCCGGCAGTATAGCCGGTTGGCGGCCATCAGGAGCTTAAGGATGATGCGTGCAAACAATTACTCTTGCCCAGATTAATTTCTCTTCAATCCGTCTCCCGGTCTGATCAACAGCCAGAGCAACCCACCCATCGTTGCGATGGCTGCGGCGAAGCCGAGCGACACGTTCCAGCCGAAGTGCTCGGCCAGCCAGGGCGTGAGGGTTGGGGAGATCGTGCCTCCGACATTGGCACCGGTGTTCATGATACCTGAGAGTGTGCCGGCGTGGCGAGGAGCCAGATCGATGGTGCTGGCCCAGAAAGCCCCGACCGTGAAATACAAGAAGCCCGCACCCAGTGAGAGCAGGATCACGGAAGCATAGGGTTCCGCGATCTGCGATCCCGCAACGATGCATGCTCCAGACAGAATCATCCCGGCACACCCGGTGTAAGCGCGCCCCCGATTGACACCGAGGAGGCTGGCTAGGTGATCGGTGACCCATCCTCCCAGCGGACACAGGACGGTCATCGCCAGAAAAGGCCCGGAGGCGTAAATTCCTCCACGAAGGACCGCGTATCCGCGTTCTTCGACGAGATAGAGATAGAACCAGTTCATATAGACGTAGGCAACGTATCCGAGGCCGGTGTAGCTCAAGACAATCCACCACACGGTGGGTGTGCGGGCAAACGCACGCCATGGGACGGGCTCTGGCAGCGGGAGAGGGGGAGTGAAGGATGCCTCCCTGATGCGTGCAAGCTCCGCCGCATTCACCCCCTTGTGCTGCTCGGGGCGATCCGTGGCATACCAGCCCCAGAGCGCAGCGATGATGAGACCAATCGCCCCGGACACGTAAAACGCGCTCTGCCATCCGAAATTCACCATCATCCAGGCCACGACTGGGAACGTGATGGCCGAGCCGACGCCGATACCGCCGATGGAGATGCCCATCCCAAGCCCGCGCTCGCGGGGCGGAAGCCAATTAGCCACAGTTCGGTTGAAGTTCGGCAGGGCCGCCGCCTCTCCGACGCCAATCAGAAACCGGACCAGGATGAGGGAGCCGAGAATCCCCAGCCACTGCGCGGTCGGCAACGTTCCGGCGACGGCAGTCAAGGCCGTGAACAGGGACCACCAGACGATGGCGCAAGTCAGCACACGGCGGGTTCCCCAGCGATCGCCCAACCACCCTCCCGGCACCTGGAAGAGTGCATAGCCCAACACGAAGGCTGAAAACACGTAGCCGATTTCGATCTGTGTGAGGCCAAGAGCCGGCATCATCTGTCGGGCGGCGACCGAGATATTGACGCGGTCCACATAGGTGATGACGCTGATCAGCGTGAGCAACGCCAGGATCTTCCAGCGCGTCCGCGAAGGCGAGAGGTCGGGGTTTGGATTCTGGCTGGGAGATGGCACGGCGCGGATTATACCCTGCGCGGCCCGTGTTGAACAGACTTAGCCGTTGGCATTTCACGTCATGTCGGGTAATATCTCGCTGTGTGGAATCTGCGCCGAAAGATCGCCTGGCTTGTCCTCGTTCCCCTCGCGCTCATCGCCGCCCTCATTGTTTCTCTCCCCCTTCTCCTGAACAGCGCCGATTATAAGGACTTGCTGATTGCACAGGCGAAGGCCCAGCTGGGACGTGATGTGGAAATGTCGGCCGCGCGTGTCGAGGTCTTTCCGCATGTCCGGATCGCGCTTGATGATGTCGTCATCCGCGAAGCCGACGGGACGACCCCGTTCCTCTCCGCCGAGCATTTCTTCATCGATCTCAGGATCTTTCCTCTGTTGCAGCAAATGGTGCTGGCAAAGAGGATTGTGCTGGACCGTCCCAGGCTGACCATCACGCGGGGCGTGACCGGCCTGTTGAACATCTCCGATCTCTTTCCACAGGCGGCGCCGGATGTCAGTGTCATCATGCCGATGTTGGGCGATGAAATCTCCATCGCCGACGGCGAGCTTGTGTTTGTGGACTTTTTCGGCACACAGGCTGGTCGGACCGTCACGCTCCGCCGCGTGAACACCAGCTTAAAACGTTCCGGTCTGCAGTTGGCGTTTCAGTTCTTTGCCACGCTTTCGCATGAGGCGGGCGATGCGACGTTTACGCTCACGGGCCAGGTTGCTCGGTATGCGATGGAAGGAGTGGCGCGTGCAGGGAAGGTGACGGGAAAGGTGGAAGCTAAGAAGGTGGACCTGAAACAATTCGCTCCGTTTTTGAATGATAGCGCCTTCCTGCGCGCGCTGCGAACGCCGGTCGATCTGGCCTCGACCTTCGAATACAGCTGGGCGCCGGGCACGCGCGCTCTGGCCTTGCAGGCTCTGACTGTTACGGGTGCCGGAACCACGGTTCAGGGAAATATCCTATTGGACAAGCTGTTCACGCCGCAGATGCAGCTGACGTCTTCTCTCACCACGCTTCCGTTTCGTTTGGAGGCCCTTCTGGCAAACGTCCCCGACGAAGCGCTCCGGTCCCTTTCCCTTGGCTTTTTCAAGGATGGTCAGGTGACCGGCATCGTACAGGTAGCTTCTTTGCAGGTAGAGTGGACTCCCGAGCAGGAGCGCCAGCTCACGGTGAAGGGCGAGGTCAATCTATTGGAAGGCCATGCGGTGGTGGGCCCCCATCGCGTGCCGATTTCGCAAGTGAAGGGCAAGCTCCGGATCACGCCGGACAGCGTTACGATCGAGCAGTTGACGGGGCGGTACGGGCTGGCGGACGTGACCGAGGGGAAGGGCGAAGTGACGTCGCTCGCCGAGAATCCGGCACTCTACTTGGACCTTAAGGGCAAGGTCTCGGCCCCGGAGCTGGCTGTAATCGTGGCCAGGTTTGCGCCAAAAGCGTTGCTGCCTGCCGGTACGGCCGGGCTGACGAAGCTCCAAGGAGGGGCCGATGCCGTCGTCAGGCTGAGGGGTCCCTTGGCTAAGCTGAACGATCTGGAGGTTGACTGGGGCCTCGATGCCCAAGATGTCGGTTTCACGGATCGACGGCTGGCCTTGCCGTTCTCGGGGATACACGGACGGGTACGGTCCATCCCACGCGGCGTGACTTTTGAACGCCTAGGCGGGCAGATCGGAAAATCTTTCTTTGTGCTAGATGGAGGCATCGCCATCCAGTCCGATGAGAAGGCTCACTATGCCCTTACGGCTTCAGGTCACGCTGATGTGAAGGAAGTGCTCGGGGTCGTTCTGACTCAGCCATCAAAAAATTTCGCAGGCGTGGGGACTGCGGGGTTTGGGCTCAACATCTCGGGGCGAACCGGAGAACTCAGCTGGATTGGACGGGTGGATCTGCGCCAAACGGTGCTCACCCATACCATAGGATTCAAGAAACCAGGCGGGCTCCCGAGTTCGGTGGAGTTCGATCTTCTGCTGGATGCGGGGCACCGCCTCAACGTGAACCGTTTCATGGCAGAGGTCTCTCCATTACAGGTCCAGATGAAGGGCACGCTGATGTTCCAGCCGGTCGGACGTTTTAATCTCCAGGTGCAGGTGCCGACGGTCGACCTTCGCACGCTTCCCAAGGGGATCATTGACATCAAAACCCCTCCGGACTCCGGGAGTTTCCAGACCCAGTTTATTGCGATCGGACTGCTCGACAACTGGGAGGCCGCCAAGCTGAAGGGGAGAGCGGAGATCAAGCAACTTGGTCTCACGCTCGAGGGGATAGCCGCCCCGGTCGAAGACCTGAATATGGTGCTCTCCTTCGAAGGTGAGCGTATTGTGCTTGAACAGGGGACTCTCAAGATCAAAGAGAGTCGCATCAATGCAAACGGATCTATCCAGGGATGGAGAGGAGTCCCACGCATCCAGGCCGCCTTCGACTCGCCGGGTCTCGATCTGGCGTTGCTGATTCCCGAAGGCGCGCGCTCTCCGGTGCGCGTCGCGATGGAAGCGATCAGCAGCAGCGCGATCCTTGAGGCGACCGCGGCGGTTCGCAACGGGCTCTATCACGGTGTCCTCTTTGATGAAATTCGCGCAAGGATTTCAGGGGGAGGCAGCGTGCTGGTCTTGGATCCAGTGACCGTGCGGATGGGGAAGGGCATAATTGTTGGCCAGGTGCGTGTGGCGTTGCCGCAGGGCAAGCCTGCGGCGGTCGAGTCGAGTCTTCATATCAAGGGGGTGGCGGTGGAGCCGGTGTTTCAATCGCTTGGCATCAAGAAGCCACCGTTTACCGGCACGCTGAAACTGGAAGGCGCGATCAGTGGGAACGGCAACGATCCGCGTGGGATTGCGCCCAGTCTCCAAGGAGACATCAACGTGATCGTCGAGAAGGGCTATTCCCATGAACTCTCGGCGGCCGCCAAGATTGTCCGGTTGCTGAACCTTCCCAGGTTGTTGGCGGGCCAGGGGGTGGTTTCCGAGCAAGGCATGCCGTTCGACTGCATGTCCGGACGGGTACTCATCAAGAGCGGCATGGCGGCGATCCAGGATTCTCGGCTGGACAGCCCGATCATGAAGATGACCGCCGTAGGCACGTACGATATTCCCCATGACAATTACGACATGGTCACGGTCGTGACCCCGTACGGTTCCCACGAGACGCTCCTGCAATCGATTCCGCTGTTCGGAAAGCTCTTCGCAGGGGAACGCGAGGGGTTTTCCACCGCCTTCTTTGAAGTCAAGGGGCCCTTCGCAGATCCCCATGTCACATGGTTGCCGATGAAGTCGGTCGGGTCGGGGATTACCGGTATGGCGAAACTGGCCTTCGATATCATGAAGAACGTCATCCTGTTCCCGAAAGAGCTATTCTCGCCTTCGGAGAAGCCGCAGTCGCCTTGCTCCGCTCCGT
>DASYQR010000099.1:0-5433 GCA_036005325.1 Nitrospirales bacterium
GCTTCCAGCACGCCGCTGATCGCCTCGCTGCGCTCGTTGTCGAAGCGGAGCAGTTGCTGGTTGTGCGCAACGACCCGCGTCTTCTTCGTCGTGGGGCGGTCCTGATCGGTCAGGATACCGTCCCGTCCGAGGCCCTGGCTCTCTAGGACTTTGAGAAATTGCCGGCCGCCCTCGTCTGCGCCGATCACCCCGCAGAGGTCCACCCGCCCGCCGAGCGCCCGGATGTTGTTGGAGACGTTGGCCGCGCCGCCCAGTTGGAGCGTTTCCGATGCCACAGTCACCACGGGAACCGGCGCTTCGGGCGAAATCCGGCTGACCTGTCCCCAAACGTACTGGTCCAGGATGAGATCGCCGATGACCAGGACTTTCCCATTCCGGAATTTCTTGATGTAAGACCGCAGGGCGTCAGCCTTCATCGGATGGTCTTTCCGATTCGCTCCCATCGCACCCAATGGGAGAGGGGCCCCTGCCCGTTCCAGGACCAGTAAATCAGGAATGCCTTGCCCTTGATCTTCGGTAGCCTGACGAACCCCCAGAACCGACTGTCCAAGCTCTGGTCACGATTGTCCCCCATTACGAAATAGGAGTCCGGCGGGACCGTCAGTGGGCCCAGATTGTCGCGCGGTTGAACCTGGTGCGGGAGCACGTTCGGATCCGTATGCTGCACGTACGGTTCAGGCAGCAACTCGCCATTAATCCAGACACGCTTACTCCGGACTTCGATCGTATCCCCGGGAACGCCGACGACGCGCTTGATGAAGTCTTTGCTCTCGTCCTCCGGGTATTTGAAGACGATGATGTCGCCCCGCTGTGGCTCCGAAAACCGGACCAGGATCGTATCCCCGAAGGGGGTCTTGAGGTTGTAGAGAAACTTCGTCACCAGGATGTGGTCGCCGATGGTCAGGGTGGGCACCATGGATCCGGAGGGGATCTTGAACGCCTGCACGATGAACGTCCGGATGAACAGAGCGAGGACGACGGCGATGACGATCGCTTCGGCGTACTCCCGCCAGAGGGGCTTGCTCCGGGCGGAAACCGCCCCGGCCCCTTGTGTGGCGCCGGTGACGATCGGAGCTGAAGGGACGGCTAATCCGTCACTTTCAGCAGGGCCAGGAAGGCCTCCTGGGGCACTTCCACCCGGCCGACCTGCTTCATCCTTTTCTTGCCTTCCTTCTGCTTCTCCCATAGCTTCCTTTTCCTGGTGATGTCACCACCGTAACATTTCGCCGTCACATTTTTCTTCATGGCCCCGACGGTTTCGCGGGCGATGATCTTGCTGCCGATGGCGGCCTGGATGGCCACCTCGAACATCTGGCGCGGAATGAACTCCTTCATCTTCTCGGCCACCTGGCGGCCGCGGCTGATGGCCTTGTCGCGATGGACGATGAACGAGAGCGCATCCACGCTCTCCCCGTTCAAGAGTATGTCCACCTTGACCAGCTCCGACGGCTGATAGCCGATCACTTCATAGTCCAGCGAGGCGTAGCCCTGCGTCTTGGACTTCAGACGATCGTAGAAGTCCAGCACGATCTCGTTCAACGGCATCTCATAGGTCATCATGACCCTCGTGGGGTTCAGGTAGGTCAGCCCCTGCTGCGTGCCCCGCCGTTCCTGGCACAGCGCCAGGAGGTTCCCGACGTAGGCCTCCGGCGTGATAATCGTGGCCTTGATGAAGGGCTCCTCGAACCGCTCGATGTGGTTCGGCTCCGGCAGCTTGGCCGGATTGTCGATGGAGAGCACCTCGCCTTTGGTCGTTGTCACCCGGTAGAGCACCGTGGGCGTGGTGCTGATCAGGTCCAACGTGTATTCCCTCTCCAGCCGCTCCTGGATGATTTCCATGTGGAGCAGGCCTAGGAACCCGCAACGGAAGCCGAAGCCTAGCGCCAGTGAGGTCTCCGGCTCGTAGACAAAGCTGGAGTCGTTCAGCCGCAATTTCTCCAGGGCGTCCCGCAGGTCTTCGAACAGGTCGCTGTCCGTCGGGTAGAGGCCGCAGAAGACCATGGGCTTGGCTTCTTTGTATCCCGGATAGGGCGTCGCCGTCGGCCGGTCGGCTTCGGTGATCGTATCGCCGATGCGCGTGTCGCCGATGCGCTTGATGCCGGCCACGACATAGCCGACTTCGCCCGTGTCCAGCCGTTCCTGCTTGACCCGCTTGGGGTTGAAGACCCCCACTTCCAGGACTTCGAAGACTTTTTCGGTCCCCACCATACGGACCTTCATGCCGGGAGTAATGGCGCCGTCTCCCACGCGCGCAAGCACCGTCACGCCCTGGTAATTGTCGAACCAGGTGTCAAACACGAGCGCCTTGAGCGGTCTTTCCGGGCTCCCCGAGGGGGGCGGGATGCGGTTCACGACCGCTTCCAGCACTTCCTTGGTGCCGAGCCCCGCTTTAGCGCTCGTCTGGACCGCTTCATGCGCGTCCAAGCCCAAGACATCCTCGATCTGCCGCTTCGTTCCCTCGATGTCAGCGCTGGCCAGGTCCACCTTATTGATGACCGGTACGATCGTCAGGTGATTGTCGGCCGCCAAATGGGCGTTCGCGATGGTCTGCGCTTCGACTCCCTGAGAGGCATCCACCAGCAGCAAGGCGCCCTCGCATGCGGCCAGGCTGCGCGAGACCTCATAGGTGAAGTCCACGTGGCCCGGCGTATCGATCAGGTTCAGCAAGTACTCGTTCCCGTCTTCGGCCTTGTACCGGATCGTGACCGTATGGGCCTTGATGGTGATCCCACGTTCCCGCTCCAGATCCATCGCATCCAGGATCTGCTCGCGCGAGTCCCGGGCGCTGATGGCGCCGGTGTATTCGAGCAAGCGATCAGCGAGAGTCGACTTCCCGTGGTCTATGTGAGCGATAATTGAAAAGTTACGGATATGTGCCTGCAAAATGGGGATCCCTTGGACGCCTAAGCTCGCTGATTATAATAATTTTCCCCCAGATTGTCAAAGTTGTCTCCCCTCCCTATAATGACCCATCCCGCATGGCGCTCAAGACCCGCACCCAGAGGCTTCAAGCCGAGGATCGCCGATACCTCTGGCACCCCTTTACTCAACAGCGCGAGTGGGTGAAGACCGATCCCGTGATCATCGAGCGGGGGGACGGCGTCTATCTGGAGGATACCGAGGGCCGTCGCTACCTGGACGGGGTCTCCTCCATCTGGGTCAATCTCCATGGTCATCGCAAGGGAGCATTAGACCGTGCCCTCAAGGCGCAATTGGACCGCATCGCCCATTCCACGCTGCTGGGGCTCTCGAATGTCCCGGCCATCGAGTTGGCGCGCCGGCTCGTGGCGCTCGCGCCGCGCGGCCTCACGCGGGTCTTCTATTCGGACAACGGCTCAACGGCGGTGGAAGTGGCCCTCAAGATGGCCTTCCAATATTGGCAGCTGCAGGGCGGCGCGTCCCGGTCCAAAACAAAATTTCTTCACCTTGGGCAGGCCTACCATGGTGACACGCTCGGCGCGGTCGGCGTGGGCGGCATCCCGCTGTTTCACGAGCGGTTCAAACCGCTCTTGCGTCAGAGTTACGAAGCCCATGCCCCCTACTGCTATCGCTGTCCGCTCGGGCTGACCTATCCCCAATGCCGAATGGCCTGCGCCGATTCCGTCGAGGACGTGCTGAAAAGCCATCACGAGGAAGTTGCGGCCCTCATTGTCGAACCGATGTTGCTCGCGGCAGGCGGAATGGTCACCATGCCACCTGGCTATCTCAGCAAGCTCCGGAAGCTGTGCACCAGGTATCGTGTGTTGCTGATCGCGGACGAGGTGGCGACGGGTTTCGGCCGGACCGGCCGGATGTTCGCCTGCGAGCACGAGGGCGTGAGGCCCGACCTGATGGCGATCAGCAAAGGGCTGACCGGCGGGTATTTGCCGCTCGCTGCAACCCTCACGACTGAAAGGATCTACCGGGCGTTCCTGGGGCGCTACGAGGAATTCAAGACCTTCTTCCACGGCCACAGCTATACCGGCAACCCTTTAGGCTGCGCGGTCGCCCTGGCGAATCTCGATGTCTTCAAGAAGGAGCGGACGCTCGCACGGCTCCGGCCGAAGATCGTGGCACTCCGCCGGCTGCTGGCTCCACTGTCGGAGCATCCGCATGTCGGCGACATCCGGCAACTGGGGTTGATCGTCGGGGTTGAGCTGGTGCAAGACCGCGCGACGAAGGAGCCCTACCCGCTCGCAGAGCCTGTCGGGATGAAAGTGGCGGACGAGGCACGCAGGCACGGCCTGCTCATTCGCCCGCTCGGCAATGTCATCGTGTTGATGCCGCCGCTCAGCACGACGCTGCGGGAACTGCGTCAGATGGTGGGAATCGTGACAAAAGCGATCAGGACGGTTGCTCGCTAGTCTCCCCCGCCGTGCTCATGACCCGTTGCAATCGAGCGGGTGACACCGCATGGGGCCCAGATGCAGCGCGGGGCGTACAGCCGGGTTCCGGGACTTCGACGGCGGCCCGACCCGTTGCATGATGATGATGGGGTGGCGCCGAACGGGCGCCCGGGCGGAGCGGAAGAGCGTACAGCGCGAGTCTGCGGGGCTGCGACGCCGAAACGCTCTGAGCACGTCAGGGCTGTTCGGCGACAGGACCCCCGCAAAGAGCAACGGGTTCCCCGGCTGCGATGGGCTATGCGGGGGCAGGACCCGCTCAAAGAGCAACGGTTCCCCCTGCGCGCGGCGGGTGGCCCCCTACCGGCGTCACCCCGCCGCCTTCGGAACATCGGCACCACCTGTTATGCTCTTAGCTCCACATTGCCAGTATGGCGCCCATGATAAGGAGTGATACAAGGTGGTAGCCGTTGTTGATGAGATAGAGGTCGCGGGGCCAGCCGGCGAAGAGATAGTTGCATAAGTTGGGTGCGGCGACGAAGCCGACCCAGGCCCAGAGTCCGATGCCGGCGCCAGAAAGAACTGTTTTCGCCTGAACGAAACCGATGAAGAGAGCCAGCACATACGCCATCATCACGGCCGAGGCGAACGCCCCGGTGAGCGCTACGCCCATATTCGTTCGCTTGCAATCCTGTTCGCTTTTGCCGATCGCCAGCATCCATCGTGGGCCGAACAGTGCCGGAGAGTACCAGATCACACCGATGACGTAGTTGACAACGGCTGCGACCAGCACCACGATGTAGTTGATCTCAACTCTCATGACGCTCTCCTTTCTCCTAGTTGGAGCCTGACTCCAGATGAAATTTGTGTATGAGCCGATGAGCCACCGGCGCCAGGATGATTCCCGCCGTGGTGATGAAGGCCAACCCACTGAACAGCGCGTAGAGTCCGGCAAAGAGCTTGCCGGCATCCGTCTGAAGCGGACCGAAGGGTCCCATGCCGGACAGAATCATGGAGGCGTTTGCGAAAGCGTCGATCCACAGCATGCCCTCGAAATAGTGATACCCGAGCATCCCCACGCCCAGCGAGACCGCGATGATAAGGATGCCGA
>DASYQR010000100.1:0-11795 GCA_036005325.1 Nitrospirales bacterium
AGGAACCAGCCGAACCCCAGGACGCACACCACCACCGCTAGCTGTCCTCGTACCCGACCGAGTCTGCGCATAGAGGCTGCCCTGCTCACGAGTTCTTCTTGATTTCTATGCGGCGGTCCAACAGGTAGATGAAAATGACGACAAGGATGGCGATCACCAACAGCGCAATAATGAGGCCTAGCTCGCCCCCCGGCATCAAGGCATCAAGCTGGGCGGCCATTTGATGCAGTTGGGCGTCCGAGAGGCCGCTCAGCTTGGCGTTGACCTCTTCGGGCGTGAGCCCGAGATCCTCCAACCGCTGCTGGACAAGTTTGTTCTCCAACACGCGCTGGATGCTCTGGAGATCTTCAGCCCGACCCGGATCGGAGACGGACGCAGAAGTCGCAGGGGCCAGCATCGCTCTCCCTTCCGGCGGGAACCACCCGAGCACGAAGGTCGTGACCACCAACGTCCAAATCATCACTGGCGTGAACACCGTTGTTCGCAATAGCATCTTCATGGTCTGTCCTCCGTATGTTTGCCACTCTTCAAATTAGAATCACGATGAGAAGGATGATGGCGAGCACGAGGAGAAGGGTTATGAGTAGACTAATTTGCCCTCCCGGCATCAGGGCATCAAGCTGGGCGGCCATTTGATGCAGTTGGGCGTCCGAGAGGCCACCCACCTTGGCGTTGACCTCCTCCGGCGTGAGCCCGAGATCCTCCAACCGCTGCTGGACAAGCTTGTTCTCCAACACGCGCTGGACCTTCTGGAGATCTTCAGCACGAAGATCAGAGCCGGTCTCTGACGTGGCTGATGTCGCGGGAGCCAGCATCGCCATACCTTCTTGCGGGATCCACGCTATCGGGAGGATGGTCACCACCAACGTCCAGATTATCATCGGTACGAATAGAGATGTCCGCTGTGCGTTCTTCATAATCTGCTCCTTTCTCCCTCAAGAGACTGCTCTACGACACTTACTTATATTATAATACATACTCAGGGAGCCCTGCCAAGCCCTGAGAGAGAAGTTTGGAGCGGCTAACGACCCTTGCGCAAGAATTGTCTATGTAACGTCACGTATCGTACATATTGTCTTTCCGTGTCCGTCGTCATTTTCTTGATGATCGGATGTACAACCGTGCGATGGGTACAGGAGGGGAAAACCGCCGATGATGTTGCGGTGGCGCTCGTTGCCTGCGAACAATCCATGCAGCCACAACCGACTCCGCTTGCCGACCCCGTGTCCCCGGAGCCGGACCAGAGCGTTATCGTGAAGTGCATGAAGGACAAAGGGTATAAATTAGTCAGGGAGTAGCCCTTATGGCGGTGAGTGGGCTGCGCTGGCGGACACAGAAGCCATCCGCCAGCCACAGCCCACCCCGCGGGCTGTGGGGGAGTATCGTTAACCCGGGCCGTCGCCAGGTCCGCCCTTCTTCTTTTCCTTCTCGGTCTTCTTCTTCTTCTCCTTCTTCTCTTGTTTCTCGGCTTTCGTATCGTCCTTCTTGCCTTCCTCCTTCTGCATCCCTCCGCCGGGTGGAGGAGACTCTGGCATGGTTGGAGCCGTCGGGCCGCCTGGAGTTGTGGGAGAACCAGGCATGGTTTGGGCGAATGTCACGGTGCTGAAAGCCAGACCGAGCGTCACTGCGAACACTGCCGCGAGAATCACCTTCATCTAAGAATCACCTCCCTTCTGTCTGGTTTGTGGACAAGCACAGTACCGTGAGATTCTCCCTTCCGTGTGGAGCGGATCAGCCCTTTGGTTCAGGTGCGGGAAAATCCTTCGGGATGGGTGTGGTCTTGACAATCTTCTTGACCTTCCCATCTTCATTCATTTCTAAATTGACGCGGTCACCTGGGGTCAGCCCTACCAATACCGCCACATTCGTGACGGGCAGGGACTCCTTTTGCCCCACATCGGTCAGAATGGTGACCCTCAACTCAGCCGGGTCAACTGACTCGATCATGCCGTCCGTCGAAGACTTCGCGAATACCAGAGGCTCCAGTAAGCTGAGTGGGGCGGCGTGGCTGGGCGTGATGACCATCCCGACCATCAACAGCATGCCAAACAGCGCAACGACCAGTGCTTTCATTGCCTGGCCTCCTTTCTCCTTATCTTTTAATCTTGATTTTTGTGGTGGGGATCGAGTGTCCCTTGAATTCTTACAGTTAACGTCACGCACGTACTTTCCCTTTCGAACGAAGGAGCAAGGGGGATGCCAATAACAGGAGAGACCTCAGAAACCGTCTATCTCCTCATCTGTAAAGGATTTTTGACTTGTGACTGTGCGCAGTTGAAGAAGTGAAATTGCAGGTATCAGCCTTCAGGGTTTCTACGCGGCGCGAGCGAATGTGGTTGATTTACAAGAACCTGGAGATGTGGGGATTCTCCTACAGGGGCAGAAGAAAATTCTTTGCGACTGCTCTCCCCAAAGAGGATTCTGGCTGTCAATTGGGATTCTGTATTGTAGGGGTTTCCATACAACTTGAACCTATTGAAAAACCACCAAAGACCGGCCCAATATCAGTAGAAAGACTGAATTCGATTCCATTCAATTTATCTTTCGCTCCTCCACCGCATTCAGCTGCAGAACGCCATAACCTTCCAGAACTCTGGACATTTTCAGATGTGGTACTGCCTTTGCTCAACAAGTTGAAGGGCTGCCTGACCTTCGCTCTGTTTGCCTTCGCGTGTGGTTGCTGACGTCACATGAGAGGAGATGACGTGAATCAAGGTGATGAGGCACTGCCGAGAAGTGGAACGGCCGTATTCGTGTTGAAGAGCCTGCTGGTTCTTTCAATAGCGACACTGCCAGCCTGTATGACGGTTTCGAAAGGGCGTGGGAACTATGATGCCGGGTACACGGAGCGGGGATACGCTTCGTGGTACGGCGGGTATTTTCATGGTCGGCCGACCGCGAGCGGGGCGATCTATGACCAATTTGGAATGACCGCAGCGCACCGGCGCCTCCCACTGGGGTCCGTGGTCCGCGTCACCAACCCGGAGAACGGACGGGCGGTAGTGGTGGTGATCAACGACCGCGGTCCATTCATCAAAGGTCGCGTCATTGACCTTTCTTATGGCGCGGCCAAGCAGCTAGGCGCCGTCAGGCAGGGGACCCTTCCAGTTCTGATCGAGGTCGTTCGGATGGGGAGGCGAGGTGCAATCTCTCCATTCGTGCGCATGACGGGTCTGGATGGGGAGGATGGCGTAGCAGTCGGAGGGCGCGCATTACAGGTCACGCAGAGCAGAGATCCTCGTGACGGTGATGCTTGGCTCTCCGAGGTTAAGGGCGTGGCCCTACGGGCGGTTCGCGGGCCGAGAGACGTGTTCAGGACCCCACCACGATCGCGAAAAAGCACAGTTTAACCAGCTCAATTAACCCATGTTTCCGCTGCGTAGGGGCCCTCGGCGTGGCCCTTTCTTTTTTCGACCACAGACGGCAGGCCTATGTTGCCAGACGTCCAGATGATATATTGACAAGATCAGAGAAAAAGCGTGCAATAACGCAATCTTTCATGCGAGTTGCAAGGAGAAGGAATGACGAGTCTTCCGAAACACAAAAGCCACGACCTCACTGACGGACCCGGGCGCGCGCCGGCCCGGGCCATGCTTAAGGCTGTCGGATTCACCAACGACGACTTGGCCCGCCCGCTCGTCGGCGTTGCGAATACCTGGATCGAGGTGATGCCCTGCAACTATCATCTCCGGCGGCTTTCGGAGAAAGTCAAAGCCGGCATCCGCGCCGCCGGCGGCACGCCCGTTGAGTACAACACCATCGCCGTCTCCGACGGCATTTCCATGGGGACCGAAGGCATGAAAGCCTCGCTGATCAGCCGCGAGGTCATCGCCGATTCAATCGAGCTGGTCGCGCGCGGGCACCTGTTCGATGCGGTGGTGGCTCTGTCGGGATGTGACAAGACGATCCCCGGCACCGTCATGGCACTGGCCCGTTTGAACCTCCCCTCACTCATGCTCTACGGCGGCTCCATCATGCCGGGGAAGTTCCAGAACCACGATGTGACGATTCAGGATGTCTTCGAAGCGGTCGGCAAGCACGCGGCCGGCAAGATGACGGATGCGGAACTGCGCGACCTCGAAGACCACGCGTGCCCTGGTCCGGGGGCGTGCGGCGGGCAGTTCACTGCTAATACGATGGCCATCGCTTTCGAGTTTCTGGGCATCTCCCCCATGGGGTACAACGGCGTTCCAGCCATGGACCCACGCAAAGATGAAGTGGCGTTTCGATGTGGCCAGATGGTGATGGAACTGCTGAAGACGGATCTGCGTCCACGCCGGATTTTCACGCGTAAGGCGTTGGAGAACGCCATCATCGCCGTGGCGACGACTGGCGGCTCCACCAATGCCGTGCTGCACCTCCTGGCCGTCGCGCGGGAAGCCGGTGTGCGGCTGACCCTTGACGACTTTGACAAGATCAACCGGAAGGTCCCGTTGCTGGCCGATCTCAAGCCGGGCGGCCGTTTTACGGCAGCCGATCTCTATGCGGCAGGCGGCACGACACTTGTGGCCAAGCGGTTGTTGGATGCGGGTATCCTGTATCCCGATCAACCCACTGTCACGGGACGGACGATCGGGGAAGAAGCACGACAGGCGAAAGAGACGCCCGGCCAGCAAGTCCTGCGGCCGCTCGCCGATCCCATCAAATCCACCGGCGGTCTGGTGATTCTCAAAGGCAACCTGTCGCCGGAAGGCTGTGTCGTGAAGATGGCGGGGCATGAGCGCATGTCCCATCGAGGTCCCGCCAAGGTGTTCGACCGGGAGGAAGACGCCTTTGCCGCAGTCCAAGGCGGGCAGATCAAAGCCGGCGATGTGGTGGTGATTCGCTATGAGGGCCCGCAGGGGGGACCGGGCATGCGCGAGATGCTGGGCGTGACGGGCGCCATCGTGGGGGCGGGGCTGGGGGAGTCGGTCGCGCTGCTCACCGACGGCCGCTTCTCCGGTGCCACACATGGCTTGATGGCCGGACACGTCGCTCCGGAGGCGGCGAAGGGCGGCCCCATTGCGGCTCTTAAAAACGGCGACATCATCGTCTTTGACGTCGCCGCCCGCAGACTGAATGTGGAGCTGACCCCAAAGGAGATCAAAGCCCGGCTCAGCAAGTGGAAGCCGCCGGTGCCCCGCTACACCACCGGCGTCATGGCCAAATACGCGCGGCATGTTTCCTCGGCTGCGGAGGGGGCCGTGACGAGTTAGGAACAGAAGAGAGAAAGGAGATCGGGTTGGCGCAGGAAGCCGGCACAGGGGAAAAGCAGAAGACAACGGTGTTGGTCGTGGATGACGAGCAGATCATCTGCGATCTCCTCCAGACTGTCTTATCGCGCGCCGGCTACGAGGTGTTTACAGCATCCACGGGTCGCGATGGACTGGCGCAGTTCCAGCGTCGGCGTCCGCAGCTCACGCTCTTAGACCTCCGCATGACGGAGATGAACGGGATCGAGGTGCTCAAAGACATTCGCAAGCTGGATCCCCAGGCCAATGTGATGATTCTGACGGCGTGGGGGTCGGATGCGCTGGAGCGTCAAGCCCGGCAACTGGGCGTCACGGATTTCTTGAGCAAAAGGATGACGCTCAACGCTGTCATGGCGTCCCTGGAGCGGATGGAGCAGCGCCAGCACAAGACCACGACTGCGAAGGCGCCTGGTGCCGCAGCCGCAGCCGCAGCCGCGGCAGCCATGCCTCCGACGCCGCCAAGCGCCTCCATTTTAATCGTGGATGACGAACCGCAGATCTGTACCACGCTCATGCAGGCCATAACCCCGCTGGGCTATCGGGTCCGATCCGCCGCCAGCGGGGCAGAGGCGTTGGCCTTGGTGGAACAAGAGACGCCTGCGCTCATCATTCTGGACATGCACATGCCGGAAATGAACGGCATCGGGGTGTTGCGGGGATTGCAGGAAAGGAAAATCAGAAGTGGGGTTATTCTCCTCACCGGGAGCCACGACGAGAAGTTGATGACAGAAGCGTTGGATCTGGGAGTGGTGGATATCATCGGCAAGCCGGTGAGCATGGAGCGACTGACGTTGGCCATCCAGCTCGGGTTGATGTTAAAAGACCGGTGAGTCCGTCGTCAGGAAGGCAGGCGTTTTCCCAGTAATCGAGTCAAACGTTCCGCATCCTGTCCGGATTGGGGGAGCCCATAGCGCGTATTGAGGAGCATCACCCGCTCCAGGCAGCGGACGGCGGAATCCACATTCCCGGCTTGCTCATACAGATCGGCCAGCAGGCGCAGCGCAGCCGCTTCACCAGGCTCATTGCCAAGCTTGATAAAGTGCTCCGAGGCGTTGTTCAAACACTTTTCAGCTTTCCGCTTGTCGCCAGCTTGCAGATAGGTTTTCCCCAACTGGCTGTAAGTGACGGCCAAGCCGTCTTCGTCGCCGACGATCCGATGTAGTTCCAAGGCTTTTTGGAAATTGGCGATCGCGTCATCGGTCCTGCCTGCCGCCTCATCCTGAAGTCCGAGGTTCGAATAGAGGATGCCGAGCGCGCGCCGATCCTGAAGCGGTTCCAGGATGTCCAGCGCCTCCAGGTAGTACGGACGGGCCTTCTGAGGCTGGCCGGCCTCGGCGTGGATGTTGCCGAGATTGACCAGTGTCTGGCCGATGGCGTTCCAGTCTTGCTGGCTCCGCTGAATCTCGAGCACTTCCCGGTAGCAGCGCTCGGCGTCTTCATAATCGCCCATCATCGCGCAGACATTGCCGAGATTGCCCAGCGAATCCGAGAGTGCTTGCATAGCCCCGCTCTCCCGATCATCCTTTACCGCCTGCTCATAAAAGACACGTGCATGCGGGATGTTGCCGCGATGCAGAAAGATGCGTGCTTTGTGCTTGTCTTCGTCAGACATGGTCGCTAGCTCAATCCCACGATCTGACCGGTTTCCGGATCCACGTCCACATGTTCGCCTACCGGGCGGCTGGGCAGGCCGGGCATCAGTTGCATGCCTCCGCACACCGCGGTTAAAAACTCTGCCCCGGCAAAGATCCGCAGTTCACGGATGGGAATGGTGAAGCCGGTCGGACGGCCTAGCCGCAGGGGATCGTGGGAGAGAGAATACTGCGTCTTGGCCATGCAGATCGGGAAGCGGCCGTACCCCAGCCGTTCGGCTGCTTCGACTTGCGCCTTGGCGTCGGGCTCAAACGTCACACCCTCCGCCCCATAGATCCGGCGGGCGATGGTGCTGATCTTCTTCTCGATCGAAGCTGAGTTCTCATACAGCGGCATGTAGGTCGACGGCTGCTCGCAGGCCTGTACGACCGCGTTGGCCAGCGCTTCGGCGCCGGCGCTCCCGTCTGTCCACGGAGTGGAAATCGCGGCCCCAATCGCTCCGCTCTCAAGGACCGTTGCCTTGACATATTCCAACTCGTCCGTTGGATCGTCCCTGAAGGCATTGACGGCGACGACGACCGGGACACCGAACGCGCGGACGTTCGCGATGTGCTTCTCCAGATTTGCGAAGCCGCGTATGAGGGCTTCCCGATTGGGGCCTGTCAGAGTGGAAGGAAGCGGCTTGCCCGGTTTGGCTGCGCCCCCTCCGCCATGCAGCTTCAATGCCCGCAGGGAAACGACGATGACCGCGGCTGCGGGACGCAGCCCCGAGACGCGACATTTGATGTTGAAGAATTTTTCGGCACCCAGATCACTGCCGAAGCCCGCCTCGGTGACCACATAGTCGGCCAGACGAAGCGCGAGGGCGTCGGCGACGATCGAACAGTTGCCGTGCGCGATGTTGCCAAAGGGGCCTGTGTGTAGAATGGCCGGCGTGCCCTCCGTGGTCTGCAGCAGGTTGGGATTCATGGCGTCCTTGAGCAAAGCGGTCATGGCGCCGGCGCACCGGAGTTCTTCGGCCAGCACCGGCTGGCCGTCCTTTGTCATGCCCACCAGAATCCGGCCGAGCCGGCGGCGCAGGTCTTTGAGGTCGGCGGCCAGCGCGAGGATCGCCATCACCTCGGAGGCTTCCGTGATCACGAACTGCGTCTGACGTCCGCTCTGCAAGGTCACGTCGCGGAGTCCCCGGTCGCTCAACCCCATGACCCGCGGCCAGGTCACTCGATCGGGATCGACCCCCAGCGCGTTGTCGTGCGCGAGGTGGTTATCGACAAACGCCGCCAAGAGATTATGCGCGGCGGCCACGGCGTGTGCGTCGCCGGTCAGATGTAAATTGATCTCATCCTGCGGCACCACTTGCGCGCGTCCTCCCCCGGAGGCGCCTCCCTTGATCCCGAACACAGGGCCGAGGCTAGGTTGTCTGAGCGTGACGATCGCGCGGCGTTCGAGCCGGCAGAGGCCCATGGCCAACCCGATCGACGTGACCGTCTTGCCTTCACCGAGCGGCGTGGGATTGATGGCGGTGACCAGGACATACCGACCCAGGGGTCGGTGCTGCAGGCGGCTGAGCGCCGCCAGGACGATCTTGCCCTTGTAGCGGCCGTAGGGAATCAGCTCCTCGTCGAGGAGGCCCAGTTCAGTGGCGAGGTCTGCGACCCGTTTGAGTGTTGCCATTCAGATGATCTGGAACGAGACCTGAGTGACAGTTCCTTCCGCGATACGAAAAGCATTGGCCACGGGTTTGGCTTCATCCATCAGTGAGACAATGATGTGAACAATATCGGGGTAAAAGGCCAGGGCCTTAATATCGGTCGGAGATGGCCGAGCAGGCGAAACCGGGTGGGAGTGATAACTGGCGAGCATGTCGGTGCCTTGGGCGCGCATGTCTTTTTGCGCGGCAAACATGTCCTTGGTGTCCATCCAGAACGCGATGTCCGCCCGTTCTTCCGCAGACAGTCGCTCTAAATGCGTGATCTTGGCATCGTCGAACATCGCTTTGACTGCGGCCTCATCGGTCGCCACGATGTTTTTGATCTTGTAGTGGTGGGTCACCCGTCCGTCTTTGCCGGCCAGCAGCCCGCAGCACTCGTGCGGGGCCAGCGCACGCGCGTGTGCGGTCATCTCGGCGAGGATCTGACGAGGAATAATCAGACTGAACACGAGACCGTGTAGTCGCCGGAGAGATCCTTGATGCGCGGAGTGGGACCACACAGAGGACATGAAGGGTCCTTCGGAATGCGGGTCGTGCGAAAGCTCATCTCGAGAGCGTCATAGATCAGCATCGAACCGGCCAGGGACGTCCCGATCCCCACGATCTCTTTGATAGCCTCCGCGGCCTGGAGCACGCCGATCGTTCCGGCCAGGACTCCCAACACCCCTGCCTCCTGGCAATTCGGTACGAGGCCGGCCGGCGGCGGCTCTGCATAGAGGCATCGGTAGCAGGGAAAACCGTCATGGGGCTTGAGGGTGGTGAGCTGTCCTTCGAACCGGAAAATGCTCCCAGAGATGACGGTCTTGTGGGCAAAAAAGCAGGCGTCGTTCACCAGGTACCGAGTTGTGAAGTTGTCCGACCCGTCCAGGACGAGATCATACTCCGCCAGAATGCCCATAATATTTTCGGCGTCGATATTCATCTGATAGGTCTTGACCATGACGTCGGGATTGATGGCGGCGAGCATCGCACGGCCGGACTCGACCTTCGGCTTGCCGATGGTGGCCGTCGTATGGAGGATCTGGCGCTGGAGGTTCGACAGGTCCACCACGTCGCCGTCCACGAGCCCGATCGTCCCCATCCCGGCCGCAGCCAGGTAGAGGGCAGCGGGGGAGCCGAGGCCGCCGGCGCCGATCACGAGCGTCTTGGACGCGGCCAGTTTCTTCTGGCCCTTGCCGCCGAAGTCCGGCAGGATGATGTGCCGGCTGTAGCGCTCGATCTGGGTCTCTGTAAAGTCCATACCCTTATTCCACCACATTCAGCTCAATTGGGTCCACGATGACACCCTTTTTTCGGATGCCGTCAATTGCCCGCTCGATCTCGGCGGTTTCTCCGGCGAATTCGACATCCATCCACCCGGTTTTCTCGCGGACGTCCGCGCGGCGGATGTTCGTGTCAACTCTTGGGAACTCCCGATTGATCTGGCACAAGACCGGTTCCTTGATCTTGTCTTCGGGAAATCGTAGATGGAAGCGGAGATGCGCCATCACGCGGCTCCTTTATCAAGAGGGGCGCCCCCCGCAATGGCGGGCACGATAGAAACCTCGTCGCCGTCTTTCAGCAGTGTGTCCTTGCCTTTCAGGAAACGGATGTCTTCTTCGTTGAGATAGATATTGACAAAACGCCTGATCTCGCCCTTGTCATCGCAGACCCGCTCTTTAAGGCCGGGGAACTGTGTATTGAGCGACTCGATCATGGATTGGATGTCCGAAGCCGGGGCCTCCACCTCGCTTTTTCCCCCCGTCAACGGCCGCAGGGGAGTGGGAATGCGTACCTTTACCATGTCACGATTTACTCTCCGTGCTTGCCGAGGTGGAACGTCTTCTGGAAGTCGACCAGGCTCGCGGAGATCCGCGTGGGCCGGCCGACGGCGTTCATCACGGCTTCCTGTGTTTTCAGGCCGTTGCCTGTGATTAGCGCGACGGTGGTATCGGTCCGCTTGACGACGCCCTGTTTCACCAGCTTCTTGAGGACCCCGATCGTCACGCCGCCCGCCGTCTCGGCGAAGATGCCTTCGGTCTGCGCGAGGAGTGTCATGCCTTCGACGATCTCATCATCGGTGACGGTGTCCATGGCGCCGCCGCTTTCGGCCGTGGCCTTCAGCGCATAGTAGCCATCGGCAGGATTGCCGATCGCCAGCGATTTGGCGATGGTATTCGGCTTCACGGGCTTGAAGAAATCGCGGCCCTGTTTGTACGCCGCTGCGATCGGGGAACAGCCCTCGGCCTGCGCGCCGTGCACCTTGGTGGACAGATGGTCAATCAGGCCCAGCTTGTGGAACTCATGCAGCCCTTTCCAGACCTTCGTGAGCAGCGAGCCGGACGCCATGGGTACGATGATGTGGTCGGGGGCGAGCCACCCGAGCTGCTCGACAACCTCGTAGGCCAGCGTTTTGGAGCCCTCGGCATAGTACGGGCGAATGTTGACGTTGACAAAGGCCCATTTGTGCTCGCCGGCGATCTCACTGCACAGGCGGTTCACATCGTCGTAATTGCCCTCGACCTCCACGACGTTGGGCCGGTATACGAGATTGCCGAGCACCTTGGAGGCTTCCAGATCGTGCGGGATGAAGACGTAGCACTGCATCTTGGCCGCAGCGGCATGAGCCGCGACTGAATTCGCCAGGTTCCCCGTGGACGCGCAGGCGACCGTGTCGTAACCCAATTCGCGGGCACGAGTCAGGGCCACCGAGACCACGCGGTCTTTGAACGACAGGGTCGGGTGATTGACGGTGTCGTTCTTGATATAGAGCTTGTCCAGGCCGAGCTCTGCGCCGAGATTGTGGGCCTGTACGAGCGGCGTGAGGCCGGCGTGGAGTCCCGCTGTGGGCTCCCCCTGGATGGGGAGGAGGTCCACATAGCGCCAGAGGCTTTTGGGCCCGGTCTCGATCGTCTTGCGCGAGAGAGTCCCTTTGATCGCCTTGTAATTGTACTGAACCTCCAAGGGTCCGAAGCACATGTCGCAGACATGGAGGGAGACGGCGGGGTATTCCTTCCCGCACTCCCGGCAGACCAACCCTTTGATCTTGTCTGTCGACTTTGCAGGTGGCATCGGCGCACTCACGAGGTCTTCACCGCGCAGACCTCCGGTTCGTGTTCGAAGAGCTTGGTAATTTCTGGCTGGGTCCCGCACAACGGGCACAGCGGGTTCTTGGCGATCTTGATCTCCCGAAAGCGCGTCAGACGCGCGTCGTAATCCAGAAGCCGATCGGTGAGGAGACGGCCCTTCCCCAGGATCAGCTTGAGCACTTCGGTTGCCTG
>DASYQR010000101.1:0-2856 GCA_036005325.1 Nitrospirales bacterium
GAGGAGATTCAGAAGCAGGAGGGACGTGATCTCACCCGCTTCGACCTGGATTTCGACTTACCGGACCACCTTTTGCCGGAATTCCCGCCACCCATTTATCTGACGACCCGGCCCGATCTTGGTGACGTGTCGCAGGGCAAGCTGGTGACCCTGGACAACTTTTACGAACTGTTCAACGGGATCCTGAATCCTAAGCAACTGGAGGGCTTGCGGCTGTTGGTGACGCCCTTCCCGCAGCAGCAATTCAACCAAACTGAAGACAGGCGAACCGTGCGCCCAAGCCGTGGCGTCGTCTGTCTTGATTGCCATGTGAACGGGCATACGAACGCCAGCACGCATCTGGCCGGCGACATCCGCCCTCAGGAGTTCCGCCATCGCATTGACACTCCGACGCTCCGCGGCGTGAACATACAGCGGCTGTTCGGTTCGCAGCGGGCGCTGAAAAGCGTGGAGGACTTTACGGAGTTCGAGCAGCGCGCAGCCTACTTCGACGGCGATCCGGTGACCGCGACGAAGAAGGGTGTCAACATCCTCGAGCGTGGCAGCCAAGTGCATTTCATGGCGGAGTTCCAGGAGCTGCTGGACTTCCCGCCGGCGCCCAAGCTTGGCATCGATGGCATGCTGAATCCGAAAAAGGCCGCCGAACCGGAGATGCGCGGGCAAGCCCTGTTCTTTGGTAAAGCCAAGTGCGTGAGCTGCCATCAAGCGCCCTACTATACGGATAACCTCATGCACAATCTTAGAGTGGAGCGCTTCTTCAAGCCGCGGAAGATTAACGGTCGTATGGCCAACGCCGACGGTCCGATCAAGACATTTCCCTTGCGGGGCATCAAGGACTCGCCGCCATATCTTCACGATGGGAGATTGCTCACATTGCAGGATACCGTCGAGTTTTTCAATCTTATACTGGAGACGCGTTTGACGGCCGCAGAGAAGGCGGACTTGGTTGCATTCCTGAGAGCGCTCTAGAAAGACCCGTGGTCGCGTTGGCATTGAGACTGAACTCTCTTCTGGGAGATGGACATGGAAAAGCCGGCGGACGTACAGTATCCAATCCATGATCTCATAAAGCGGCGGTGGAGCCCGCGGGCGTTCTCCGATCGGTCGATCAAGTCCGAAACCCTGCGGAGCCTATTGGAGGCCGCCCGTTGGGCTCCGTCTTCCAACAACGAGCAGCCCTGGAGCTTCATCGTGGCAGCGAAAGACGACCCGGCCGAGTTTGGCCGGTTGCTGAGCTGCCTGGTGGAAGGCAACAGTCTGTGGGCGCAACATGCGCCGGTTTTGATGGTCTCGGTAGCCAGGCTGTCTTTCGAGGACGACGGGCAGCCGAACCGCCATGCTTTTCACGATGTCGGTCAGGCGGTCGCCAACCTCATCGTTCAGGCGACGGCGCTTGGATTGATGGCGCATCAGATGGCAGGCTTTCATCCGGACAAGGTCCGAGAGCTCTACGGTGTGCCGAAGGAGTTCGAGCCGGTGGCGGCGATGGCGCTGGGCTATCCCGGCGATCCCCAGAGTTTGCCCGACAAGCTCAGGACGCGCGAATTGGCTCCGCGAGAGCGTAAACATATAGCCGAGTTTGTGTTTACTGGGCGGTGGGGGCGGACGTCGCCTGTGGTGGCCGGCTGAGAGGAGTAGATTCATTGAGATGACTCTTCCTACGGACACAGATGTGTGGCCTCGTCTGCCCCTGGAGGCCTGGCGAGATACCTACGCCACTCTTCATATGTGGATGCAGGTCATCGGTAAAATCCGACTTGCGCTGGCGCCGATGGTGTGCCACTGGTGGCAAGTGACTCTGTACATCACGCCCCGTGGGCTGACGACTTCCCCGATCCCGTACGGCACGCATATTTTTCAGATCGATTTCGACTTCCTTGACCACAAGCTATTGATTCAGACGGCGGACGGAGAAACCCGGGCCTTGGCGCTCGGGCCCCGCTCGGTGGCCGAGTTTTATCTGGAAACGATGGCGGCCCTACGCTCGCTCGGCATCGATGTGAACATCTGGACAAAACCGGTTGAAGTGGAAGACCGAACTCCCTTCGAACAGGATTTCAACCATGCGGCCTATGATCCTGAATATGCGCAGCGATGCTGGCGGGTTCTGGCGCAAGCGACTCGCGTATTCACGGACTTTCGCTCGCGATTTATCGGCAAGGTAAGCCCGGTGCACTTCTTCTGGGGGGCTTTTGACCTGGCGGTCACCCGATTCTCCGGCCGCCCGGCGCCCACGCACCCAGGCGCGCCCTACGTGGCCAAATTTGTGGCACGCGAAGCGTACTCGCACGAGGTCAGCAGTTGCGGGTTCTGGCCGGGTGGTGGGCCCGTGGACAGGGCGGTCTTCTATGCCTATGCCTACCCGGAGCCTGAGGGTTTCAAAAAGTATCCCATCCAGCCCAAAGAGGCCTACTACAGCGAGGAGATGAGAGAGTTCCTGCTGCCGTACGATACAGTCCGAACCGCGGATTCGCCGGATCAAGTCCTGCTCGCGTTTCTGCAAAGCACCTACGAAGCCGCGGCGAACCTTGGTAAGTGGGACCGGGCTAGCCTGGAGCGTTCATCATGAAAGCCCGTTATTGGGGGACCAATGGATGACGTGACGCAATTTTTGATCCGGCACGGCGGTCTCGTTCTCTTCGTCGCGGTGTTCGCCGAACAGATCGGGTTGCCGATTCCTGCGGTCCCGGTGCTGCTCGCCGCCGGGGCGCTGGCCGGAGCCGGCAAGATGAATCTCGCGTTGGCCATCCTGTTGGGGGTCACCGCCTGCCTGCTGGGAGATTTCATCTGGTACTACCTGGGCCGTCATCGCGGGGGGCAGGTCCTCAAGGTGCTCTGCCGCATCTCGCTCGAACC
>DASYQR010000102.1:0-5736 GCA_036005325.1 Nitrospirales bacterium
ACTTTCTTTCGTCGAATGGTGTCGTAGGCGCGCCCAGGCGAAAAGGCGGTTCCGTCAGGACTTTGAAACAATGTGAACTGCGGCGGGTCCGGGAGGTCGAGCCGGAACACCAGTTTGGCCTGTTTGGGCTCGACGAAATGCACGTGCACATCCGGTTGCCCCTCGGTTTCCCCCTCCAGAAACTCATCCGGGGAAGCTTCGCTCTCAGGGGCTTTCCCAAAAGGGAGCGCATCGAGCCGCAAAAAGAAGCGTTCCAGGTTAAAGCCAAAATAGATACGGTGGAAGTATTCCGTCCGGTTATGCATCGAGCTCAGGTGAGGACGTCCGTCCACGTAACCGGCCCCCTGCCATTCGTAAAAATCGGTGACGGTTCCGTCGAGGGTCGGTGCGATTAACGCGGTCGGCTCCCGGCCTGCGATCCTGACGGCCTGACGCAGCACGGGGGATTTCAGGAACTCCGGCACATCCGTATGCACGATCCGGTACACGTTTGCCAGATGCAGCCGAAACAACTGGTCGAACAGCCCCTTATAATCCGTGTCGAACTCGTCCCCGTACCACCAGTACCAGTCGCTCCCTTCGGCGGCGTACAGCTCGGACCAGGCCGCTCGAATCGTCTCAGCCGGCATCCCGCCCGCTCGCTCTCGTTGTTGCAAGAAACGTCGGGTTCTCCCCACTCGATCCCACGCATCATTATCTTCGGAATGACCCAGCCAGATCTTCAGGTCGGAGTTTATCCAAGAGCCGGTATGCAGCCGTTCCAAGCTTGCGGTCGGCGGGTGCGCCTCGAGGTCACGCCCCGGCGTCACGGTTTGCAATCGCACGTCGCCGGAGTCGCCTTGGCTGAACGCCGTATACAGCCCGCGCAGAAACCCTTCTCCTCCATCGAGGTAATACTCCCAGGGGTTCTCCCCGTCCAGGATTACCGGGACTAGAGGACGCGCCTCCGGCGAACGCTGGGCAATGGCGTTCAACCGGCCGCGGAAGTCCGCCACCGACGCCTCAGGTGGGTTTCGGGAATAGATGAAGCCCACCGCATCCGAGAGATCGCGATCCCGAAACAGCATGGCGACCTCGCTATCGTTGATCCGAGCCCGGTAGGGCCGATAGAGCAGCTCGTCCCGCCGCCAGTCATCCACGGAACGCGCCAGGATGCCCTCGTCCGTCGCGGCCCAGCGAAGGCCCAGCTTCGACAGGATGGGAACTAGCTCGGGACACACGGACCCTTCAGAGGGCCAAAGGCCGACGGGTCGGCGCCCGAAGAGCGATTCATGGAAATCGAGGGCCGCACGGACCTGGGCTTCGGCATCCTCGGGATGGGTGAACCGTTGGGGGAGGGCGGAATCGGGTCGCGCCCGCCTGGCTGAATCGGTATCGATCAGGAGCGGCAGGATGGGATGGTAGAACGGCGTCGTGGAGAGCTCAATCTGTCCCCGTTCTTGCAGACGTCGGAAGAGCGGAATGAGCTGGCCGAGGACTTCGCGTTGCGTCGCCAGGACGGTTTGTTTGTCGGATTCAGTGAACTGCCGGCCTTTGGCGATGAGGTCGCGTAACGCAGGAAAACGGGCCACCGCGCGGTGCCCGAACCATGCGAGGTTGTGCCACACCTGAAGATCCAGCAGGTCCTGCACGGAGAATCGGCGGGCAATCGCCGGCAAATCGTCCTCGCGAAGGTGGGTTCCTCGCTGGATCAGCAACCCATAGTATCCATCATGCGGGCGGACCATGGTGTCCCAGTTGGCGCTGAAAAAGTGACGGAGGAGGAAACTGCGTTCATCCTCGGTCAAGTCGGCCGCCGGGCGAGCGGCATGAACCCAGAAGGCATCCGACACCGTCCCCTGGGCCTGTTCCTGCAGCTGGAGCAGGAGCACGGGGGTCAGGTTCACGGTAACGTTCACCTCGGGATACTCTTCCAACAACACGCCCATATCAAAGTAACCCTTCGTGGCGTGCAGCCGCACCCAGGGAAGCGGCGTGGTTTGTGTCAATGGGTCGGTGTAATAGGGCTGGTGCAGATGCCAGAGGAACGCAACGGCGAGGGTTTTCATTTGGGGAACGCCCGATCCGCCTTGGCGGCCAAATAGAAATCGCTTTCGGTCAGCCCCTTGATCTTATGGGTCCAGATCTCGACCTTGCACGTTCCCCAGGCCACGTACAGATCCGGATGATGCCCCTCCTGTTCCGCGATCGCGCCGATCTTGTTGGCAAACTCCAGCGCCTGGGCGAAGTCCTTGAACGAAAACGCCCGTTCCAAATGACCTTCCGCATTCAGCTGCCAGCCCTTGTCAAGCTCCGCCAACATCGCGTGCGCGCGGGATAATTCCATCGGCGGGACGCCGCCCCGGCAGGGCACGCAGGATTTATCAGCCAGACTCATATCGTCCTCCTCCCCGAGCTTGCTGGACCCGGGTACCTGTTGCTCCCCCGCTTGCAACGGGTGCAGCGATCAAAAGGGCTGGATATTCAATACCTCAAGTCACTTTCCAACAGATGTCAGTCTATCATGGGGCGGCGCGGTTATGGTAGGCTCGGCCCTATGCTCTCGAAGATTCCAGGCAAAGTTTCCCGGCTCTTCCAAACGCTTTTCAAAAAGAAAGCCACCCCGCACGAGATCGGCTTGAACTTTGTCGAGATGATTCTCAAGAGCCGGGAAGCCAAACGCGAGACGCGGGGCGCGCTGGCCTCACTGTCCGAGCAAACCCGCGAGCGCGTCCAATTCGAGACGATGCTTTTGCAAGGCTTCGTCATTGAATACGTGACTTCGGAGCTGTTCCGCGATCGCCCCGAGAAGCAGGGCATTCTCACCGCGTACCGCGGGGTACTGGACGACCTGGCCGAAAAGGACCCCGTCTGGAAGGCGTTTGACGCCGAACTCAGACAGCGGACTCTGCTGTACGCCGAAGCCGTGATCGCTCCAACCCTGGACGTGCTCTTAAACCGCATCGGAGACGCGTTTGCGGGCGCCTGCGGAGACGTGGGCAATACCAAGCTCAGCACGCTCGGGATCCTCGAATTCGAGATGCAGTACGTGGCGACCTGCAAATTGTGCTGCGACTATATCGGTGCATTTGCCTGACGTATGGCGCCGGTTTCTCCGCCTCCGCCCGATTTTTCTCTCATTGCCGCTACGGTCAAGACCAAACTCCCGTTTCGCGTCGAGGCGGCCAAGAAGGGCGACCGGCCGGTCGCCCCTACACCCCTTGCGGGCGACGCCTCCAATCGACGCTATTTCCGAGTAGAACTGGCGGGCGGCCCCCCTCATTCCTTGATCGTGATGCAGCTCGCCTCACCCGAAGCGTTCAAACAGTCGGAGGAGGCTGTCAGTGGCGCCGCGCCCGCGATCACGGAACTTCCGTTCGTCAACATCCTGCTCCATTTGGCCAAGGCCGACGTGGCGGTGCCGACCCTGTACCACTACGACAAACCCGCCGGGCTCCTCTATCTCGAAGACGTGGGCGACGTGACGCTGGCCGAGGCCTGCGGCAATGCGACGAGCCCCGACACCCCGGAGCTCTACCGCCGCGCCGTCGATGCGCTGGTCCGGCTCCACTTGCGGGCGACCTTTCCCGCCGACCCGACCTGCCTGGCCTTCGGCCGCGCTTTCGACGTGCCGCTCCTGATGTGGGAGTTCGACCACTTCATCGAATACGGGATCGAGAAACGCGCGGGCACGGTCCTGCCCGAGGCGGAACGCGAGAACATCCGGACCGAGATGCGCAAGATCGCTGAGGTGATGGCCGACCAGCCGCGCGTCTTCACCCATCGGGACTATCACAGCCGCAACCTCATGGTGCAGGACGAGCGGCTCCGGGTCCTCGACTTCCAGGACGCCCTGATGGGCCCGGCGTCCTATGACCTGGCTTCTCTGCTGCGTGACTCTTACCTCTCGCTGGACGAAGAACTGATCGACGAATTAGTCGTCCGCTATCTGGAAGGACGGGCCAAAGCCGGCGCCCCGCTCGATCGCATGACGTTCCCGCGCCTCTTCGATCTGACCAGCATCCAGCGAAACCTCAAAGCGGCCGGGCGGTTCGTCTATATCCTTTTCGAGAAGGACAACGACCGGTACCTTCAGCACATCCCGCGAACATTGGGCTACGTGAAAAAGAACTTCGAGCGGTACCGGAGTTTGAATGGGCTGCGGAAAGCTCTCGCGAAGCATGTGCCGGAACTGCAGTAACCCCCCTCACCCTGGCCCTCTCCCTCAGGGGGGAGAGGGTGTGTCTCTATGAAAGCCATGCTCCTTGCCGCGGGGCTGGGCACCCGCCTGCGCCCCCTGACCGACGCCATCCCCAAACCGCTCCTACCGGTGGCGGGCCAGCCCATCCTACTGTGGAACCTCCTGCTGCTCAAACGGCACGGCATCACCGATGTCATCATCAATCTCCACCATCTGGGGGAGCAGATCGTGCAAGCGCTGGGAGACGGGTCGCGCTTCGGCCTGCGCGTGGCGTACTCGCACGAGCCGACGCTCCTGGGCACGGGCGGCGGCATCAAGCAAGCCGCGCCATTCCTCAAGGACGGCTCTTTCCTGGTGCTGAACGGGGATACGCTCTCCGCATGCGACCTGACGAGTCTGATCGCCGCACACCGCGCCGGCGGGGCTCCGGTCACCCTGGCCCTGCGTGAAGACCCAGAGGCCACCCGGTGGGGACCCGTCACGGTTGATGCCAACTCTCGGATCCTCCAGATTAACGGAGCGCCGGCGCTGGAGAATCCGTCCGTACCGCTGCCGCCTCCCTGCATGTTTGCGGGCATTCACCTACTGGAACCGGAGGTCCTCGACGCCATCCCGTCAGGTCCCGGCTCCATCATCGACGTCTATCTCAACCTGCTCCGCCAAAACCGCATGCTCCGGGGCTACCGGATGAGCGGCTACTGGTCGGACGTCGGGACGCCGGAGCGATACGCCGAGGCTCAGCGGGACGCGCTTGCCGGCCGTTTGAACTTGTCTTAGGCTTCTTGGAGGGCTTTGGGGGTCTTGGCCGCCAGAAGAGAATGGCGAGTCTTCAGGGCAGTGCGCTGGACTTCGGTCGGAGCGCCGGGGCCTTTCTTCTTCTCGCCATAGTCCTTCAGGCATCGCTCGATCAGTGGAAGCGACTCCGCCGCACGCCCTCTCTTCTCGAGCAACTCGCTCAGCCGCAGACACGCGGGCACCATGAAGGCGAGATCGCGGTCCTCCTCGGCATGATCCAAGACGTAGCGATAATGTTCGATTGCCGTCTCGGGATTGCTTCCCTCGGCCTGCATGGCATTCAGCATGCGGAGCGACATCCGATCGGCGGAAGCGCCCGCACGCGCAGTCTTCGCGGTCTCCAGGAAGTCTTTCAGCTCCTCGTCCGACAAACGGAGCTTGCCGCCCTCTTGCTTCAGCCGCGCCAGTACCTCTCGCGCTTCCGGCCATCCTCCAAAGAAACCCACCTGCAGACACCGGCAGCCGGCCGGATTCATGCAGGGTTGCTCTTGAGGCATGAACCCCTTCGCGGTCACCAGGCTCGGAAGGAAGACCATGTGGGCCGTTTCCCGGCAGGCCGAGCAGGCCTGCGCATCGGTCGGTGTGGCGTAGAGGAACATCCGGACGCCGGACCGTTCCCAAAAATCCTTGGCCTGGATGCGGCCGGCCTTCACCTGCATATCATGGAATTTCCAGATGATGGCGAGACCCAGCACGCCGAGAAGGTACGGGTACGAGTCAGGGAGCTCGATTCTATTGAGCAAATGCCACAGCGTCTGGAA
>DASYQR010000103.1:0-5223 GCA_036005325.1 Nitrospirales bacterium
ACGCCGATCAGGAACTGGTCTTCGGGGTATGCCGCCGCCTTCGTTCCCGCCACCCAATCGGGTGTCGTGGGCGTGCCCGTGCAGGAGAGGAGAAAGAATGCCAGCACCACCCTCTTCATTCCAACACCCGCGCGCTGACAAAGCGCTTGCCTCGTTCGGTGACGGCGATGCCTCGAATCACCTGTGTCGCCACGACTCCCCCTGAGAGGCCGATGTGACGCAGCTCCACGTCGTAGGTGCCGGGCGGGACCTGCAACCGGCCGACATGGATCCGGTCCGGAAGGGTCGCCCAACTCCGCTTGTCCGCCTCCTCCGACGCGACGGCAAAGATGTGGGCCAGTGCGCCGGCGATGGCTCCGACGAGCTGTCCTCCGTCTCTTTGGCCACTCGCGGCGCTGCGCACGCCGACCCGCACGCCCTCCGCCATCGCATATTTCCAGGCTGCGCGTGCCACCGCCTTGGCCGCTGTTCTGGCAAGGCGCTCTTCTAGATCTTTGACGGCGATCGCCGTAATGTCTTCCATCAAGGCGGAGCGGCTCGTGTATCGGGCGTCTCTGGCATAGACGACCGCTTCGGTGTAGGCGATCCCGGACGGGCGGCGCACGAACCGGGGAATGGCGATCCGCACAACCCTCCCGGTCAACCCGTAGAGGATGCTCTCGGCCGTACGATGCTCCCTCATCTCATAGCGGTTGTAGAGTTTGGTCGCCAGCACGACGTTCATCGCATCGAAGCTGAACGGAATGTCCACAAACATGTCCCGCTTGAAAGGCGCACGGCCGGCATAGGTGATGAAGACCAGTTCGCCCATGCCTTGAGCGCTCGCCTCGGATTGCCAGGCAATACCGGGAAAGTTCTGTTTATACTCCTCATGTTCTTGGGCCAGCCCCAGGGCTTCGGACACGCGCAGGAGATCCTGGCGTAGCTGGTCCGGCGTCGGGGTGCTGTAGGCTTGGCGGTATTGTTGGAACGCGTCATAGGCCAGCCGATAGGCGACGAGCGCGTTACTAAAGTCTCCGATGGCTTCATAGAGGATGCCGCTCAGGTAGCGGGCCAGGGCGTCCTTGCTGTAGGTCATCCGCTTTTGGTTGCGATCGGCCAATACCAGGAGCTTGTGGTCCACTTTGCGCGCTTCGACCAATGCATCGTCCCACAGTCCCAACTGGGCATAGTCCAGCGCCATGAGAACGTTGAGCAGCACCTTCTCGAACTCCTCGCCCTCGTACGGCAGGGCGTTGTCCGAAGTGAGAAAGGCTTCGACCTCCGTGTGAACACGACTGGTATAGAGGTCTTCGGTCAGCGCCTCCGCCTTCGACAGCGACTGGACGCTCTCGGTGTAGCGGCCGGCCACATACTCGATCATCCCTTTGTCCATGAGATACAGCGTTTCGCTCTTACTGCCGTACGTGTCATGGCTCTTCTCAATGATGGTGACGCCCTCGGCGGGGTTGCCGTCCTGCAGCGCGCGATCGATCCGTGCATACGGAAGGGTGGGCGCGCAGGCAGGAAGCACGGCAAGAAATAAAAGAACCGGTAGGGTAAAGTGTCTGGACAAGCCGAACAGCGGTATCAGAAGATGACGCGCTTCCGTTCCACGACCTTCTTGATTTTCTTCTGGCCGAACCAGGACTTGACATTGTTGGCGAGGTCCACCATCTCAAGGTCCACTTGATAGTAGATTGCCTTAGTCCCTTCAGCCTCATCCTCAATGGTGCTGATGGAGCCGCGCAGGATATAATCGGCCCCGATCTCTTTGCCCGGCGCCTTCTGCGTGGACTCCAAGGAGTTGGCAGCTTGGTCGCGGCGCTCTTCGCGGACTTCCTCCCGCTCTCCCCGGCCGGCCACGAATGTCACCCGACCGGAATTGGTCAGCTCACGCTCCAGATCGCTGATGAATGTCTGCACATTGATGTGTTCGTGGCTGCGGTTGGCGATTGTGCCCACGATCACCACAGGCGGTCGCTTGGTGGCATTGGTATAGTTGCTCAGCCAGGGTTGGGAGAGCGCGTCCTTGATCATTCCTTCGGCGACCATCCGCGAGTCTGTGTCGTTCCACCGGCCGCTCAAATCCGTGACGCTCGCGGCATCGACCCGCGAGACCGATGTGGACGCGCAGCCGGCGCAGAGGAGCATGACGACCCCCAGGCTCAGCCCGATGAATGGCCGGATGCTGTTAGTTGCCACGCCGATCCTCTTCCTCTCGCAGCCGTTCGAAAGCCTTTTCCGCGTTCTGCCGTACGAAGTCCCGCGCCTTTTCGTTGAGCTCCTTCATCCGGCCCACCTGGTCCTTGAAGGTCTCCAGATCCATCTTGGCTAACGAGTAGACGGTCTTACCGGACTTGTCGTCCGTCTCCCACCGGTCCACGACCGCTACGCCGGAGAGGTTGGCACTCACGAAGGTCTTGAGGGCCCGCTCGACGTTCTGCTCTTCGCTGGACTTCGTGAAGTCGCCGGCGGTGGTCGAAGCGGCATAGTCCCGCATCAGATAGGCCGTATAGGTGTCCATATATTTGGCCAGGTCGGCCCGGGCACGGTTGTCGGCCGCTTCCTTAGCGAGGGGCTCGTTCCGCACTCCCGTGACGGCTCCGACCCCGTAGAAGGCCTTGCCGTTCTTCTCATTCATGTAGCCCCCGCCCTTATCAACCCATTTCGGGGCTCCCCCCGCGCAGGCCGAAAGCATGAGCGCGGTGCCGGCGATGATCACTGCCGTCCAGATCCGTTGCATTCCACCTCGAAACTTCATAACAATGCCTCCCTTTCGCGCGAAAAAAGGCTACCATGTAGTGCCAACCCTGGTCAAGAAACAGGGGCGCACCTATGCGATCCCTACGAGGGTTAGACAGAGGAAACCGGAAAAAGATACTTTGGGGGCGCCACCCTGTCGTTGACGTACCTTCCTCAGGCTTGTAAGATACGGAAATTTCTGAAAAGGAGTGCCATGGAGCAGCCGAAGGAAGTGCGGATCGAAGACGGGATCGTGTATGTCACCAGCCTTTATCTGCAGGATCCCAAGGCGGCCGCCATTTTGGCTGAATACCCTGAAACCCAGTGGCCGGAAGTGATCCGGCGCGCCCTCAAAATCGGCCTCAACTACATGAAAGGCGGCGCGGACTGACCATGGAAGAAAAAGTCGATAGTTTTCAGAAAGTCACAGACGTCTTCCATCCGTCATCCGAGACCATGGAGAAAGCCTGGATCAAGGACTATGACAAGGCCTACGCGGAATCCATCAAGGACGTTCCGGGGTTCTGGGACAAGGCTGCGCGCGAGCTGGAATGGTTCTCCCCCTGGACGCAGGTTCTCCAGTGGGACTATCCCTGGGCCAAGTGGTTCGTAGGCGCCACGTGCAACATCTCGCACAACTGTCTGGACCGGCACCTCAAAACCTGGCGTAAGAACAAGGTGGCGCTGATCTGGGTCGGCGAGGATAACAGCGAGCGGATCTTCACCTATGGAGAACTCTACCGGCAGGTCTGCCGCTGCGCGAACGCCTTGAAGGCACTGGGGATCCGAAAGAGTGACCGGGTCGCCATCTACCTCCCCAAGATTCCTGAGCAATCCATCGCGATGCTGGCCTGCGCCCGTATCGGCGCCATCCATACCGTTGTCTATTCCGGATTCAGCGCGCCGGCGCTCGCAAGCCGCATTGAAGACAGCCAGCCGCGGGTGATCATCACCGCCGATGTTGGCTACGATCGCGGCAAGGTTGTGCCTCTCAAATCCGTCGTGGATGAAGCGGTCGCCAACTCACCCTCCATTGAAGCGGTCGTCGTCGTCCGTCGGCAAAAGCCCGGTGTTGTCCTGTCCGCTCCCAAGGAGATTGATTGGAACGACTGGCTGAAGAGCGAAAAAGCCAGCTGCCCTTCCGAGGTGATGGATGCCGAGGACCCGCTCTATTTCCTCTACACATCCGGCACCACGGGTAAGCCGAAAGGCGTTCAGCACGTGCATGGGGGCTATATGGTCGGAACGTACCTGACCACGAAGCTCGTCTTTGATCTCAAGGACGACGACGTGTACTTCTGCGTGGCCGACCCGGGCTGGGTCACCGGGCACAGCTACATCGTCTACGGACCGTTGCTGAACGGCGCAACCATCTTAATGGTGGAAGGCAAACCGGATTATCCCAATCCGGGCCGCTGGTGGGATTTGATCGAACGCCATGGGGTCTCCATCTTCTACACGACCCCGACGGCCATCCGCCTCCTGATGAAATATGGGGAAGAATGGCCCCAAAAGTATGACCTCGGCAGCCTGCGGATCCTCGGGTCGGTCGGCGAGCCGATCAACCCAGAGGCGTGGCTGTGGTTCCACCGCGCCACCGGCGGCAAGCTTCCGATCATGGATACCTGGTGGCAGACCGAAACCGGCGCGATCCTTATTACGCCCCTCCCCTGCACCAAGCTCAAGCCAGGCTCTGCGTCTCGGCCGTTCCTGGGCATTGAGGCTGACGTGGTGGATCGTCAAGGCAAGCCGCTTCCGCCCAATGCCGGCGGGTTCGCGGTGATCAAGAAGCCCTGGCCCTCCATGATGCGGACGATCTACAAGGACCCGGACCGCTACGAGGTCTACTGGAACACCATCCCGGGGTGTTACACCGCTGGGGATGTCTGCCGGAAGGACGAAGACGGGTATTTCTTTTTCATGGGTCGGGCCGACGACGTGATCAAGGTCGCCGGCAACCGGATTGGGACAGCCGAAGTGGAAAGCGCCCTGGTCAGCCACCAGGCGGTGGCCGAGGCGGCCGTGATCGGCAAGCCGCACAAGACGGCCGGTGAATCCATCAAGGCATTTTTGATCTTAAAGCAGGGCTTTAAGCAATCACCTGAACTGGTTCAACAGCTTAAGGATCACGTCAAGCACGAACTAGGGAAGATCGCGGTCCCGCAGGAAATCGAAGTCGTCACCAGCCTGCCCAAAACACGCTCCGGCAAGATCATGCGGCGGGTGCTGAAGGCCAAGGAACTGGGCCAGAACCCCGGCGACATCTCCACGCTCGAAGATTAACGACGATCCGTATCGGGCAGAAACGGCACGATCAGGAAGGCTCCCAGCATGAAGACGGCCGCGACCAGGATCAATGGCCCGATCTGCTGATGGAATAGCCGCTCGTACAAGTACGCGCCGGTGATCTGCGAGAGTTGCCCGGCCGCGTTATAAATCGACATCAGCCCGGCGAAGGTAAATCCCGCCGCTTGAGGCGGGCACACGGCTGCGGCGAGG
>DASYQR010000104.1:0-6960 GCA_036005325.1 Nitrospirales bacterium
CGTGGGGCTCGTCAGTTCGGCCAATGCGGATAAAACCATTCAGATCGCGGACGGCATGAAGGTGACCATGGAATACACGTTGACGTTGCCGGATAAGACGATTGCCGATAGCACCGCCGGCCAGGCGCCGTTCTCCTACACTCAGGGCAGCCAGGAGATCCCCCCCGGTCTGGAGAAGGAGTTGGCTGGTCTGAGAGCGGGAGACAAGAAGCACGTCATGATCCCGTCGGCGGAGGCGTACGGTCCCTATGATGAAACGAAGAAGTTAACGGTGCCCAAAAAAGACGTGCCTCAGGATGTGCGGCCCGGCATGAATCTCCACGCGCCGAACGGCGTGGTGGCCAAGGTACTCGAAGTCAATGATGACTCGGTGGTGGTGGATGTCAATCATCCCCTCGCCGGCAAAGATCTCACGTTCGACGTGAACATCGTCAACGTGGAGCAGCCGGCGAAGCCATAGCAAGAAAAGGAACCAGGCGCGAGGCCAACATTAGTTTAAGAGGCGGGTGGCGCCGAGTGGGACCCTGGCGGAGCGGAAGGGTCTACAGCCGAGTCCGCGGGGCTGCGACGGCGAAAGACCATGAGCACGTCAGGGTGACTCGGCGACAGGACCCGCCATAAAATCAATCCGGCTTCATCGCGCGGCGCATCACGTCCTTGTCAAAGTAGTTGACGGACATGCCGGCATCGAGGACGATGCCTTGGGCGTTGATACCGGCCGAGCGCTTGCTCAGGAGAAACGCCGCCGCGTTGGCGACTTCCTGCGTCGTCACTCCCTTCTTCCTCAGCGTCAGCTTTTCCGCATAGAGGTAGTAGTCCGCGTAGCCGGGGATGCCGGCCGAGGCTGAGGTCTTGAGCAGGGCTGGGTTAACCGAGTTGAAGCGGATGCTGGAGAACGAACTGAAGGATTTGGCGAGAAAGCAGATGGTCGAATCCAGCGCGGCCTTCACGGGCCCCATGATCCCGTAGTTCTCGGCCGCCATCGTCGTGGTGGAGATGGAGACCGCGATCACGGACGCATCGGGCGCCAGAAGATTTTTGAAGGCGTTCGCGATGGCGATGAGCGAGTAGCAGGAAATGTCAATCGATTGGAGAAAGGCCTTCCGGGTCGTCTCGTGGAAGGGTTTGATGCCGCCTTCGTAATCGAGAAAGGCAATGGAGTGGACGAGCCCGTGGATCGTCGGGTGGGTCTTGCCGATGTCGCGGGCCGCGGCGAGGATTTCCTCTTCGCGTGCCACGTCGCAGACATAAATCTCGGCTTTCGGTAGCAGCTTGCCGACGCTGTCCTTGCGCTCCTTTGACCGGACGACGTAGACGACCTCGGCGCCTTCCGCTTCCAGCACCTGGCCGATCTGGTAGGCGACGCTCTTCTTGTTCGCCACGCCGAAGACGACCATCGTCTTCTCTTCGAACCCGAGAAAGCTCACGCGAGACTCCCAACGTTCGGCCCTTCACCGACGTCCGCCATGGCGACGACGAACTCGGTGCGGAGCACGTTCTGACCGTCCACGCTGACCGTCCCCTTCATGATCAGTGCATTCATGATCTCTTCGATGATCTCTGCCTCGATCACCAGTGTGGCTCCCGGGAACACGGGTCGCCGGAAGCGGGCGTTCTGGATCTTGCTGAGTACCGGAATCTTCTTCGGATCAAGGTCGCCACGGCCGAACAGGAGCGCCGCGCCCGCCTGAAAGACGCATTCGCAAATCAGGACGCCCGGCATGATGGGCTGGCCCGGGTAGTGCCCCGCCAGGTATGGCTCGTCCGGTTGCAGGGTCTTGACGGCTTTGATGCGCCGATTGTCCCGCTCGAGGATCTCGTCGAGAAACAGGAAAGGCGGCCGGTGGGGAATTAGCGTGAGTACCTCGTCCACTCTCGCCATTGCCTTACAGGCCTCCATCCACGGACAGCACCGATCCGGTGATATAGCCGGCTTCGCGGGAGGCCAGGAACAGCACGCAGGCCGCGACCTCGTCGGGCGTACCGAAGCGTTTGAGGGGGATCGAGGCCAGGTAGTCCTTGCGAAGCTTCTCCGGCAGGTCCGCGACGAATTCCGTGTCAATGAATCCCGGCGACACGCAATTCGCCGTGATCCCGCGCGAGGCCACTTCTTTCGACAGGGAGCGCGTCATCGCGATCTGTCCGGCCTTGGAGGCGGCGTAGTTCGCCTGCCCTTCGAAGCCGAAGCGGCCGGCCGGCGAGGTGATCGTGATGATGCGGCCGTAACGGTTCGCCATGAAGCTGCGCACGGCCAGCTTGGCCATGTAAAAGGCGCCGGTCAAGTTGACGTCCAGCACCTTCTGCCAGTCTTCCGGCTTCATCATCGCCAGGACGGCATCCTTGCGGATGCCGGAGTTGTTGACGAGCACGGTGAAGTTCTTGTGCTCGGCCTCGAGGTCCTTGTAAAAAGCTTCGACCTGCGCGTAGTCGGCGACGTCGAACTTGCGGGTGTCGAGTTTCTTGGCGACCGGCCCCAGGGAAGTTTTGAAGGTTTCTGTCGCGGCGTCGTTGACTGCATAAGTGGCCACGACCGTCGCGCCCGCCTCGAGGAATTGCCGGGAGATGGCCCGGCCGATGCCCCGGGTTCCTCCCGTGACGACGACGGTCTGGTCGCGAAAGTCAAACACGGGCTTCGCTCATGTCGGAAGTTGTCTCTGTCTGGACAGAGACAGGGGGTGACACGTCGTGCCGGAGATATTTATCCACTTCGTTGGCGACGATGACCCCGTAATTCATGGCGCCCAGCCAGCCGGACATGATGATGCCGACGGAGCCGGCGTGAAAGAGCCCGCCGATCTCCTTCGGCAGGTTCTGGCTGATCTTCAGGCCTTCAAACTTCGTGCCAAACGACGCGCCTGCCATGTGCCGCGTGTAATACTCGAACGTCCGCGGCGTAGAGGCTTCCAAATGATCGATCTTCGCGGTGATGCCCGGCAGATACTTTTCGAGTGTCTCCACCACGCCCTTGATGAGCCTGTCTTTTTCCCGACTGTAGTCCTCTTCCGACAGCGTGATCCAATCCTCATAATTGGCGTTCGTGGAGCAGACGATCGCATACCGATTCGAGCCGGGTCGCGTGTCCGGATAGTAGAAGGAATAGGTCCGGCTCGTCACGTTCATGGAGTTGAGGGCCTCCGAGTCGAATTCCGAATGGGTCGAGGTGAAGAACAGGTCTCCGATGTAAGGGATGGACTCGCCCTTGCGGATTCCCATGTACACCTGGCAGCTGCTGCTGTTGAGGCGGACCGCGGCCGCTTCTTGAAGGAAGGCGGGACTGAAATGCTCGTCGCCGATCAGCTTGTGGATGGTGGACTTGAGATTGGCGTTCGATAGGACGGCTTTGGCGCGGATCGTCTTGCCGTTGCAGACGACCCCGCACACCCGGCCGTTGTGGAGCTGCACCTTCTCCACCAGGGTGTGATGGCGCAGGTCCACCTTGTTGGCCTTGAGCGTGGCCTTCATCTTCATGATGAGCTTGTCCGTGCCGCCCTGGAAGGTATAGACCCCTTTGTTCATGAAGTTGGAGAAGACGATGCCGAAGGTGATGGCCGGATCGTCCAACGTGGACCCGTTCGCGTAGGCGATGGGCTCCATCAGGAGGCGCCAGACGTCGGGGCGTCCCGGAAAGTACCGCTCGAAGAGCTCGCGGGTGGTCATGCCCTGATCGTCATAGAAGTTCATGCCGCGCGCAAACTTGAAGAACGCGTCGACGGTGTCCGCCGGGACCTTGAAATGGTTGATCAGCTTGTCGGTGAAGTCGGTCTTGTCGAAGGTCGTGGTGAAGGAGAATTGGGGATTGTCGAAGCGGATGCCCTTGAGCTGGACGACGGACTCCGCGATGTCGGCCGACCAGTACTTGCGGCAGGTCTTGACCATGCCGATGGGGAAGCCGTGGAGGGAAATGTCAAAGATGTGCCCGCCTTTCCGCTTGAACCATGTCGCCATGCCGCCGAAATTGTAATGGTGCTCCAGCAGCAGGACCGCGTAGCCGCAGGTCGCCAGCCGGTTGGCGGCCGTCAGGCCGGCGAGCCCCGAGCCGATGACGATGACGTCATACTCGGGCTTGACGTCTTTCAGCCAGTCCGCCGGCATCTATTTCTTGAGCACGTGCAGGTTGGCCATCGAAATCCCGCTCAACATCGCCCCGATGATGCCGAGGAAGCCCTGATCGTTGCCGCAGATGAACAGATTGTCCAAGTGCGTCCGGCCCGTCTTGAGTTTTCTCGGCGTTCCGTACACCGCCCCGTTCGCGTGGCCCGTCCAGTGCTTGATGGTCCGGGGCGTGAAACAGTCCGTGAACACGATATGGTCCCGGAAGTCGGGGACGAATTTTAGCACTTCTTGGTGGATTCGCGGAAGCCACTCCGCTTTGGCATGGATATAGTCCGGTTCGCTGAGGGCAGCCCAGCGGTCGAAATTGGCCAGGCAGGTGAAGCGGATCATGTTTTGGGAGAGCGGTTTGTCGTAGAGAAAGTTGCCGGAACAGCAGATGACGCCGCTTCGGGGATCGACAAGGTCGGCGGGCGCCTCATAGTGAAATTCCTTCCCCGTGTTGTAGAAGATGATGGTGGTGTCATGGCCGAGCGCTTTCATCGGTTTGTCCAGCACGGAGATGATCTCGACGAACGACATCCGCCCGGCCAGGCGGGAGAACTTTTCCGGAGCGCAGTCGCTACAGAGGCGCATCGTTTCGACGTAGCCGGCGGAGGAGAGTATGACATCGGCTGTGAGCGTCTCGCCGTTGTCGAGCTCGACGGATTTCACGCGTCCGCTTTCGACGCGCAGGGCCTTCACGCCGCACTTCATCCGGACGGTGCCCCCGACCTCCCGCACCTTCCGGCGCAGGACCGTGATGATGCGCCGGACCCCCTCCCGGGGACGCGCCAGGCCCTCGCAGAAGACGCTCTTGAACATCACCACGAACTGTCCGAATTCCATGTCGTGCTCTTCGGCGTTGCCGTAGATCATGAGTGGGCAGAACAGCATGTCGATCAGCAGGGGATCGGTGAGGAAGCTCGAGACGACCTGACGTCCCGAGAGGGGCTTCGCGTCAAGATCCAGTTCGTTGTATTCCCGGATGTGGCGCACCAAACGCATGAAGTTGTCCTTCTGCGCGGGAAAGTTCTCGATCACCTCCTGCACGAAGAACTCGAAGTCGTTGGTGAAACGGAGAGTTGTCTCGGGAAACCGCACCTCGGACTGATGCTGGGGGACCAGCCCGAAATCCTCGGGCGTCAGCCGTAATTGACGGTAGATTTTCGTGAGCGGCGCGCCACGGGTCCCCGGCGGTACATAGTTGGTCACGGCGTGGAGGCCGACGTCGAACTGGTGGCCGCCCAGGGCGTAGAAGGAGTTCAGCCCACCCGCGGCGTAATGCCGCTCCAGCACGAGCACTTTTTTGTTGAAATAGGCGAGCCGGATCGCGGCCGCCAAGCCCGACATGCCGGCTCCGATGATGATGACGTCATAGTGAGTAGGAGGCATGGAGAAACCGTACACGTCGGTACGGACAGAACGGTATCAGTCCGGCAGGGGGCCTGTCAAAGGCCCGGTTACTTGTCTTTGAGCTTGGGCGCGAGGTAGGTCACGCAGCTGTCCAGGCTGGCCAATTGCGGGTAGTCGGATTCCGGCACTTCAACTTTATAGCGCTTCCGCAGCTCCATCACGATGTCCAGGAAATCCATGGAGTCCAATTCGAGCTGGTCCCGGAGCGCCACATCGCTTTTGAGATGGCTGAGGTCCTCATCGGGCGCGATCACGCTGATGATCTGGACGACGGCCTGCTTGATCTGGTCGTTTGTCATGTCGAGACTTCCCCGGAGGTCCAGCCGGTCGCAATCGGCCCCCGAAAATACACGATTTATATTCTTTTTACAACCACTACCGAATTGATTCCCAGCATGCCCGAGGAATTGTTGAGGATATAGTCGACGCGGGGTACTTTTTGAGGGGCATTGATGACCAGATTGGGAACCTCGCATTGGGGGTCCAGGTTGTCCACGTTAATGGTCGGGTGAATGAGGCCATCGTCGAACGACGGCAGATTGCCAGCCAGCTCCAGGGCGCCGGCGGCTCCCATGGCGTGTCCGATGAAGCTCTTGGTGTTGTTGAAGTACGTCTTGGGGCAGTCGGCAAACACGACGCGCAGTGCCTGGCACTCCTGGATGTCCCCTTGAGGTGTGGCCGTGGCGTGGGTGCTGACGATGTCGATGTCTCGTGGAGCGATCCCGGCCCGCTTCAGCGCCGCCTGCATGCACTCAATATGCCGCTGGGAATTGGGCAGGACGAAGTCCGACGCGTCGGAGTTCATATGGTAGCCGATGATCTCGCCATAGATACGAGCGCCTCGTGCCTCGGCATGGTCCAGTCGTTCCAGGATGAAGACGCAGCCGCCTTCCGAACACACGATGCCGTTCCGGTCGCGGTCGAATGGACGAGAGGCCTTGGCCGGGTCGGAATGGCTCGCCAGCGCGCCCTGGCTGGCGAAGCTGGCGAAGATGCCGAACGTATGGATGCTCTCCGAAACCCCGCCGGCGATGGCCACGTCCACCTCGTCCAGCAGCAGCATCTGCGCTCCCTGGATGAGGCCCGCGTTCCCCGCCGCGCAGGCGGCGCCGATGGTGTAGTGGGGACCGGTGATCCCCATGTTCAGCGTGACCTCGCCCGCCGGGGAGTTGGCGACCGTGCGGGGATTGTGGTGGTGGGACCAGAATTTCGTGTCGTAGTTGAACTGACTGAGGTTGTAGATCTCGTTCTCGGTCTCGACGTTGCCGTGCTCGGTGATTCCGAGGTAGACTCCGATACGGCTTTTGTCGTGCGCGGAGAAGCCGAGCTTCGAGTCGCCGACCGCCTCCTGCGCACAATAGATCGCGATGGAGCCTGCCCGGGTGCCGCGCCGGACTTCCTTCTTCAACTGGTACTTGTGGGGATCGTAAGTACAGACTCCTGCCAGTACTTTCC
>DASYQR010000105.1:0-4459 GCA_036005325.1 Nitrospirales bacterium
ACTAAAAGCGGAGCGGCGGAGAACCGACACGAGATGGTGGGGGTCGTTTTCTTCACCATCGCTCTGCTGCTTGGTCTCTCGCTTCTTTCCTACTCTCCACGCGACCCGATTCTGTTCGAAGAATCCCTGCATGTCGAACCGCTGGAAAACTGGATCGGCAAAGTCGGGATGACGCTTGCCAGCGGCGTCTTCTCTGCCGTCGGCGGCGCGGCGTACCTCTTGCCGATTGCCCTGGGAGTGCTGGGCGGACGCTGCCTTCTCCGCGGCGGGATAGGCGTTGCGCTCCGTAGCGCGGGCGGTTTCACCGCGCTGCTGTTGTTTCTGTCCATGCTGCTGGCGTTGCGCCTGGACGGTATCCCAACGTTGGCCAGCGGCTGGGTGCAGTTGGGCCTGGCCGGCGGCCATCTGGGCGGCGGCCTCAGCGAGATGCTCGTGGCCTACTTCGCGCCGGTGGGCGCCCACATTGTCATTGGCGCAGGGTTGGTGCTCTCGCTCCTCGTTGCGACGCCAGTCTCCCTCGTCGAGCTCGGACAGCAATCTGCGGAGAGCGTGGACACGCTGCGCGAATGGGCGCAGGAACGGTGGGCCCAGTTTCGTACCCGATCGGTGACTAAGCCCCGCAAGCCTAAAGAGAAGGCGGTCAAGATTATCCGAGCCGAGCCGATCACGCCCGCTGAGATCGTGATGACCATCAGTGAGACAACTCCGTTTGAAGCGCTTCAGGATGGAGAAGCGCCTCTTCTTGCCGAGCCGAAGTCGGAACGCCGGCGCCGGCGAAAGAGCCAGCCGCGCGAAGCGATGCCTGAGCAAATCCTGCTGCCTGAGATTATGGGGAACGCCGGGTATCTCCTCCCGGATCCGGCGACGCTGCTCGGAGACCCGACAGTTTCGGTCGAACGGTTCAGCGATGAAGAGATTCACGCGCAGGCCCAGGTGCTCACCCAGGCGCTGGCCAACTTCGGGATCAATGGCCAAGTGATCCAAACTCACGTCGGCCCGGTCGTGACCATGTATGAGTTCGAGCCGGCGCCCGGCGTGAAAGTAGTCCGCATCGTGAATCTTGCCGACGATCTGGCGCTGGCGCTCAAGGCGGTCAGCATCCGCATCGTCGCGCCCATCCCCGGCAAATCGGTGGTCGGCATCGAGGTGCCGAACCCGCGACGCGAAGACGTGACCCTCAAGGAGATCGTCCTGAGCGAAGCCTACAGGGCGTCGCGCTCACCCCTGAAGCTTGCGCTGGGGAAAGATATCTTCGGGACGCCCGTTGTGGCCGATCTGCGCGGGATGCCGCACCTGCTCGTCGCCGGCGCGACGGGATCAGGCAAGAGCGTCGGGCTTAACACGATGGTGCTCAGCATGCTCTTCACGGCCAAGCCGGACGAGGTGAAGTTCCTGATGATAGACCCCAAGATGCTCGAGCTTACGGAGTATGAAGGGATCGCCCATCTGTGGCGGCCGGTGATCACGGAGCCCAAAGCCGCCGCGCGCGGGCTCATGCTGGCCGTCAAAGAAATGGATCGCCGGTACAAGTTGATGGCGGAGTACGGCGCCCGTAACATCGATGCGTACAACCGTGTCGTGGCGGACACCCAGGGGGTGGCGCCGCCTCAACCCGTCGACATTCCGACGGAGGCCGAAGTCCTCGCAGGAACGGAGCCGCAGTACCTGTCGGAAGAAGACCGGCTGTCGGCCGGCGAAACGACCGTCCCCCAGCCGGACCTCAAAACCCCGCCGCTGCCGTTGCCGTATCTGGTCATCGTCATCGACGAGCTGGCGGATCTGATGATGGTGGCCTCGAAGGAGGTGGAGGACTCCATCGCCCGGTTAGCCCAGATGGCTCGTGCCGCCGGCATCCACCTCATCCTCGCCACGCAACGGCCTTCCGTGGATGTGCTGACCGGTCTCATTAAAGCGAATTTCCCGGCGCGCATTGCCTTCCAGGTGGCGTCGAAGACCGACTCCCGTACCGTGCTCGACCAGAACGGGGCCGAACAGCTGTTGGGTCGCGGAGACATGCTCTATCTGGCGACCGGCACCGGCAAGCTGACCCGTGTGCACGGGGCCTACGTGCCCGACGGCGATCTCAAGAAGGTGGTGGATTTCGTCAAGGCTCAGGGCGGTCCCGCCTATACCGAGGAAGCGGTCACGGCGGAAGCGGAAGGGCCCGGCGACTCCGGCGAGCGGGACGAAATGTACGAGCAAGCCAAGGAAATCGTGATCGGCACCGGCCAGGCGTCAGCCTCTTTCCTCCAGCGCCGGATGCGCATCGGGTATCCCCGGGCGGCCCGCATGATCGAGATGATGGAACAGGACGGTATCGTCGGCGGGATGGCGCGGGATGGCCGGCGGGAAGTGCTCGTCAAGCGTGTTGGTGTGGATGACGGTCCGTGAGCGGGCATGTTCTCGTCCGGATCGTTACCGCGGTCACGCTCGTGGCCGCTGGTCTGTGCCTTTCTGCGGCTGCGCCAGCGAAAGATCCCGTCCAGGACCTGGTCAAGAAGGTTGAAACCCGCTACCGAAAGCTCAACGATTTCAGCGCCGATTTCACGCAGACGACTTCTGTCAGGGGGTTTGCGTCGGCTATCAAATCGGCGGGCCGGGTCTATCTCAAGCGGCCCGGCAAGCTCCGCTGGGATTATCTAGAGCCTACTCTCGAGCAGATCTTCGTCGAGGGTGACAAGGTCCAGTTTTACATCCCCGAGCACAAACAGGTGTTAACGGGACAACTTTCCAAGATGACCAACTCCCAGGCTCCGCTACAACTCCTCCAGGGCATCGGACGATTGGACACCTACTACCTAGTCTCGCGCGCTCCGGATGGCGCCAAGGGCAGCGGAGGACTGCCGATTCTGCACCTGACTCTCCGGGACGGTGGGCCTGATCACCCGCGCATTGTCGTCGAAGTCGACGCGGCGACTCACTTCCTTCGGCGAATCGAACTGCACGACGTCAACGGGAATGTATCCACGTTCGTCTTTAGTTCGTTCAAGCCGAACACCGGCCTCAAAGAAGAGGCGTTCGCCTTCACCGTTCCCCAGGATGTGGAAGTCATCCACGCCCCGACACTAGCCCCCCCGTGATGTGCCGTATTGAAGGGACCGACCATGCCCTGGACCGCGAAATGGATCGCCCTCATCATCGGGACCTTCGTCCTCTTCGTTGTCGTCGACCGCATCTGGTATGTGCAGGAGATGAAGGTTCTGGCGAACGCCCTCGGCGTGGAGTGGGCCAAGATCGAACGGCGAAGCACCTTCCCCTACGAGCACTATAAGAAGGTGGTGCACTATGGCATGGCGCGGGATGAGGTCCATAAGATCATGGCCCATTATGCCAGCGTGGAAGAGAAGCAGTACGGGCGCTCTCTCTACGAAACCTACTATTACCGCTTCGGAACCCTGAGCCGTCACGGCGTCCGAATTGAGTATGATCAATTCGGCCGCGTCCGCAAAGTCGATGACGCGCCGCCAGTCCCTCCGCAGGACTTCTCGAAACGGGAGAATTGATAGATGCCCCGGGGGCGGGCTGTTCCCTCCGGACCTATGGCATAATGATGCAGCTGCTTGGGGCCTCAGTGAGAAGAACCGCCTATGTGGTTTAAACGCTGGCTGCTCGGCCGTCCGCTCAAGACCACCCAGGCGGCCCACGAGCGGTTGTCTAATCCTGTCGCGTTAGCGGTCTTCTCCTCGGACCCTCTTTCCTCGGTCGCCTACGCCACGGAGGAAATCCTGCTCGTCCTCGTGCTGGCGGGGACAGCGGCGCTCCATTACTCCATCGGGATCAGCATCGTGATCGTCGGGCTGGTGGCCATTCTCACCACTTCGTACCGTCAGATTATCTATGCCTATCCGTCTGGCGGTGGGGCGTATGTCGTGGCCAAGTCCACCCTGGGCGAGTTCCCTGGCCTGATCGCCGGCGCAGCCCTGCTGATCGATTACGTCCTTACCGTGGCTGTGAGCGTCGCGGCGGGAATCGCCGCGATCACGTCGGCGGTGCCCGAGTTACATGATTATCGCGTGGGCTTGGGCCTGCTGGCGATCGCCATCTTAACCTGGGGCAACCTTCGAGGAGTCCGGGAGTCAGGCAAGATGTTCGCCTTGCCGACCTACATGTTTGTCGGCGGCCTGAGTTTGGTAATCGTCACCGGTTTGGGGCGGGCGCTCTTCGGCGCACCGGTGGATCACCCGCTCCCGACCATTCCGGCCGTGGAAGGGTTGACGCTGTTCTTGCTGCTGCGCGCCTTCTCCTCCGGCTGCACCGCCTTGACTGGCATTGAGGCGATTTCGAACGGCGTGCCGGCCTTTCGGAATCCGGCGCCCCAAAACGCCGCGACCACCATGATCTGGATGGCCTCGATGTTGGCCGGCCTGTTTCTCGGGATCACCATCCTCGCTCATATCTACGGGCTGGTGCCACGCGCAGAAGAGACCTTGATTTCCCAGATCGCCCGAATTTCGTCTGG
>DASYQR010000106.1:0-10872 GCA_036005325.1 Nitrospirales bacterium
TGGCGTCGGACGGTCTGATGGCCATCGTAGGGGCACGGCGCGCCGTGCCCCTATCGGCTGAGGCGAAAATCGCTGCGCGCCATATCCGCGCGGCTCGTGCAGCTGTCGAAGCGTACCTGAACGGGGAAGTGCGGTACGTCCATCTACCGCTCGATCTCGAAGGCCAGCCGCGGTTCCGCCGGAAAGTGTGGGAGGTTCTCCAAACCATCCCGTATGGACGGGTGCGGTCCTATGGTTGGGTGGCCCGGAAGATCGGCAAGCCCCAAGCGGCGCGTGCCGTCGGAGGTGCCTGCGGCGCGAATCCCGTACCCTTGCTGGTGCCCTGCCACCGCGTGATCGCCGGTGACGGCTCGCTGGGCGGCTTTTCGGGCGGACTGGATGTGAAGAAGCGCCTCCTCAGATTGGAAGGTGCTCTCTAATTGAAGGCCGTTATACAGCGCGTGACCCGCGCGTCGGTGGAAGTGGACGGCAAGATTGTCGGGCAGATCAGGAGCGGCCTCCTCGTCCTCCTCGGCGTGGCGAAGGGTGATACCGAGGCGGATGTGCAGTATCTCGTCGAGAAAATCCCGGCGCTCCGTATCTTCAGCGACGAGGCCGGCAAGATGAACCGGTCGCTCGCGGAGATAGGCGGAGGCCTGCTCGCCATTTCCCAGTTCACATTGCTGGGCGATACCCGCAAAGGGCGCCGGCCCGGATTCGATCAGACCGCCGACCCGGCGACCGCCCGGCGCCTGTTCGAGCAGTTCGTCGAGATGCTGCGCAAAACTACGGACCTCACGATTGAAACCGGCGTCTTCGGCGCGCACATGAAGGTGGAGCTCCTCAATGACGGCCCGGTCACCTTCGTGCTCGACAGCCGCGCCTAGCTTGGTTATACTGGAAGCATGGACTCGCCCATTCCTGAGCGTCACCCGTTGCGGCAGCTGTTCGGCGCGCTGGCGGAGCGGACTTTTACCGAAAAGCTGGGCTGGACGGACTTCAAGGTCAGCGACTACGTCTCCAAGCTGCTCGTGGACTTCACCCACACGGACCACCTGTACCGGATCAAGAATGCCCAGGGTGAGCGGGCGGAAGCGGTGGTGGAACTGCTCTATGAGTCGGAGGTTTCACAGGACGCCGCCTCCATCGAACGGGAACGCGAGGTCCACCGGCACATCGGCGACTTCACGCTTTTCATGGCCGGGCTCTTTCCCGAATATCTGAAGCGCATCAAGACCGCCGACCTGATCTACCACAAAGACTTCCTCGTCGATTACATCAAGACCGGCAAACGCTCATACCGGATGGTGGCCGAGTTTGACATGGGGCCCAGCGCCGCTGAGGACCGGCCGTCACCTCCCCTCTTCCGTAAGCTGTCGGAGAACTTTGAGCTGTGCGTGGTGGGACTTGGGTTTATTCGAGACGACCTCGACCGGATGCAGGATGAACGGTACCACCAGGCGCGGCGGATCCTTTTGAATTGAAAATCCTGTCAGCGGAGTTTGTCACCAGCGCCACAGAGCCCGCGCAATTTCCCGCGGACGGTCTCCCGGAGATCGCGTTTGCCGGGCGCTCCAACGTCGGCAAGTCCTCGCTGCTCAATGCTCTCCTCGGACGCAAGCAGTTGGCGCGGGTCAGCCGGACACCTGGCCGAACCCGCCTCCTGAATTTCTTCCGCGTGATCCCGTCCGACGGCAAGGGATTCCTGTGCGTCGATCTGCCGGGCTACGGCTATGCCAAGGTGTCGAAGGCGGTCCAGGAACAATGGGGACCGATGATCGAAGGCTACCTCCGGGACCGGCGCGCGCTTTGCGGCGTCGTCCTGCTGACCGACATCAGGCGCGGCGAAGAGGAGGAAATCAGCTTTGCCCGGTGGGTGCACGAGCAGGGTCTGGGGTTGGTCGCAGTGGCAACCAAGACGGACAAGCTGCCGTATGGCCAGCGGGCGCAGGCCATCCGTGACTTGGAAGCTCTCTTACGTGTCCCCGTGATCGGCTGCTCGGCGACGACGGGCGAGGGGAAAGATGACGTGTGGAAGGCGATCCGGGAGCTGCTGACCCATCCGCGCCGATAATTACCGCCGGATCTCGATGTAGTTGTGGTCCTTCTGGTCCTTGATCCACTCGATGTAGGCTTCCTCCGACTTGAGCTGGAGGACGAGGTTCTTGAGATCCTCTTTCACTTCCTCGTAGGGGCGGAACTCCGGAGGCTTGCGCTCGTCGACCCGGATGATGTGCATCCCGATCGGCGAGGCGAGTGGTTCGGTGACCGCTCCCGGGTCCAGCCGTTCGATCGCCTTCTGGATCTGCGGCAGCATGTCCCCCGGTTTGATATAACCCAGGTTGCCCCCGCGCCGTCCTTCCAGACCATCGGAATACCGGGCCGCCAGTTCTTCAAAGCGTTCCCCCTTTTTGAGCAGTGCGAACACTTGTTGCGCCTTCTCGCGCACCGCCACTAACTCGCTGCTGGGTCCCAGGGCGATCAGGATCTGGCTGATACGAACTTCCTGGGGCAGCACGAAACGATTCTTGTGCTGCTGATAAAACCGCTTCACCTCGTCCTCGGTCACCAGCAGGCCGGACCTGACCTGCTGGTTGACGAGGCGCATGGTGGTGAGCTGATCTTTGATCAGAGCCATCTCTTTGGGGTCATTCTCATCGGGTGATTCGCCCATGCGCCGCAGCCGCTCGACGGCGTCCTTTACTTCCTCATCCGACACCTTGATCCCCCGCTTCTTGGCCATCTGCAGCTGCAGCTTGCGCTCGATCATCCGGTTCAGGCCCATGTAATCGATTTGGCGGAGTCTCTGGTCGAGCTCGGTTCCGTTGAACCGTACGTGGGCCTGCCGCTTTACCTCGCTAACTTCTTCGTCCAGTTCGCTCAGGGTGATGACCTCGCTGTTGACCACGGCGACGATCCGGTCGCGGACGGTGGCGGCGTCGGCCGGGAAGCCGCACGACAAACCAAGGCCCAGGGCCAAGGCCGCCGCGGCCTTCTGCATGGTGGGAGCGGTCATGAGCGAGTAAAGCGTTATGGCGCAGTGGCTGCCGGGCCGGCGGCGGGAGCTTCCGGAACCGGAATCGGGACATCGGCGACGCGAAGCTTGGCTTTCGACCGGAGCGACGCCACAAGTTCATCGAACCGCTTGCGTTTTTTCTCGAGCAAGAGCTGATCTTTCACCAGATCCTTCGTTTCATCAAAAGACTGGACCGTGCCCGCGGTGCGTTCGTTCAGCTTGATGAGGTGGTACCCGAACGGGGTGGCGACGGGGGGGCTGATGTCCCCCACCTTCAGGTTGCGGACGGCCTGCTCAAACTGCGGGACCATCTGCCCTGGCTTGATGACCCCCAGATCGCCTCCTTTGTACCTGGTTGCCAGGTCCAGCGAGACTTTCTTGGCGAGCCCCGCGAAGTCCTCACCCTCGTTCAGGCGCTTCTTCAGGTCGAGCGCGTCGGCTTCCGTCTTGACGAGGATGTGGCTCACGCGCGATTCGCGGGGCGCGGTAAAGGTATCGGCGTGGACGGTATAGAAGGCTTTGATCTCGTCCTGCGTGACCGTCACCCGGGCATCCACTTCTTCCTTCATCAGATTGTCGAGGATGCTCCGCTCCTTGAAGCGCTCCACGCGTTCGACCAGCGTGCGATCACGGTCTAGGCCACGTTTCCTAGCCTCTTGCAGCAGAAGTTCGCGGGTGATGAGCTCTTCCAGAAATTTCTTGCGGCCTTCGGGGCTATCATAGGATTTGCGCGCGGATTCCGGCATCTGGGACCAGCGAAGGTCGAACTCGCCGACCGTGATTTCTTTTCCGTTGATGACCGCTAAGGCTTTTGAGGGGTCTGCCGGCTTGTCACTGCATGCGCTGGCTACAAGGAGAAGAGCAAAGAGGACCGCCTTCGTATCGAGCTTGCGAAATCTGTCCAATCAAGGTCCTCCCAAGGGTTCGAGCGAGCCTTCATACTACGGAACCGGCCGATTTTTATCATATGTGGCAAGGACTTGCAAGACTCTTTTTATTTCCGGGAACACGGTCTTCCAGGCGGCGTCCGTCCCGAGGAGTTCGAAGGCCGTCGGCGTCGTGAAGCGCAACCGAGCGCCGTAGTGATCCATGAGCGCCTGGACGCCGGTCTCGGTCGGCATGGCACGCTCGTCGAAGCTGAAGGCCACGGCGGTCGGGCGGACTTGAATGGTGGTTGCGCGCAGGGCCTTTGCCAGCAGACGCACTTCCATCACTTCGAACAGCCGCTCGACCGGCTCGGGGGGCGCGCCGTAGCGGTCGACGAGCTCCCCGTGCAGTTGCGCCAGGTCGCCGGTCTGGGAGCTGGAGGTCAGGCGTTTGTACAGCGACAGACGCTGTGCGGCGTCGCCGACGTATTCCTCGGGAATGTAGGCCGAGACTTGGAGCTGCAGACTTGGCTCGGGTTCCTCGACCACCGGCTCGCCCTTGAGCTCATGCACGGCCTGCTCCAGCATCTGCATGTACAACTCGAAGCCGACGGCGTCTATGTGGCCGGATTGCTCCTTGCCCAGGAGGTTGCCGCCGCCTCGGATTTCGAGGTCGGCTGCCGCGATCCGGAAGCCGGACCCGAGCGCCGTGAACTCTTGAATTGCCTGCAGGCGCTTGTGCGCGTCGCCGGTCAAGGTCTCCTCCTCGGGAACCAGAAAATAGGCGTAGGCTTGGTGGATGCTGCGTCCCACGCGTCCGCGGAGCTGGTAGAGCTGGGCGAGTCCGAACGTGTCGGCGCGGTTCACCAGAATCGTGTTGGCGTTGGGGATGTCGAGTCCTGATTCGATGATGGAGGTGGACAGGAGGACATCCGCGTCGCGGCGGTGGAATTGCAGCATCACGGCTTCCAGCAGTTTCGGGTCCATCTGGCCGTGGGCCAAGACGATGCGGGCCTCCGGCACCAATTCCTGCAGCCACGCGCCCATCCGCTCGATGTCCTGGACGCGGTTGTGGACGAAAAAGATCTGCCCGCCGCGGGCGAGCTCGCGGAGCACGGCTTCGCGGATGAGGCCTTTGCCGAAGCGCGCAACCTGCGTGCGGATCGCCAGCCGGTCGGCCGGCGGGGTTTCGATTACCGAGAGGTTCCGGAGGCCCGACATGGCCATCTGGAGGGTGCGCGGGATCGGCGTGGCCGTGATCGTCAGCACATCCACCTGGGCACGCAGCTGTTTGAGGCGTTCCTTGTGGCGCACCCCGAACCACTGTTCTTCGTCGATGACGACCAGGCCGAGATTGCGAAACGACACATCCTTCTGGAGGAGGCGATGGGTACCGATGAGGATGTCGATCGACCCCTCTGCGACCCCGCGCAGTGCGGCTTTTTGCTCTTTGAGCGGCTGCAGCCGGCTGAGGACCCCGACTTTCACCGGGAAGGGAGCAAAGCGCTCGGTGAAGGTGTCGAAGTGCTGTTGGGCCAACAGTGTGGTGGGCACCAGAACCGCCGCTTGCTTGTTGTCCTGGACCGCCTTGAAGACGGCGCGCATGGCGACCTCGGTCTTGCCGTATCCGACATCCCCGCAGACCAGGCGATCCATGGGCTTGTCGGATTCCATATCCGCGCGGATCTCTTCGATCGTCCGTATCTGATCTGCTGTCTCGTCGTACTCGAATGCGGCGTCGAACTCGTGGGAGAGCATGCTGTCCGGGGAAAACGCCAGCCGGCCGCGCGTCTCCCGCGCCGCTTGGACAGCGATCAGGTCCTTCGCCATGTCCTCGATGCTCTTGCGGACGCGGGCCTTGGTGCGGCTCCACGCCGTACCGCCCAGATGGTTGAGCTTGGGCGCAGGGCCTTCAGACGTGGCATAGCGCTGGATTTGATTCAGCCGGTCCAACGGGACATAGACCTTGTCGCCGGCGGCATACTCGACGATCAGGTAATCGCTGTCGAAGCCTTGGATCGACAGGTGGCAGAGGCCGAGGTAGCGGCCGATGCCGTGCAGCACATGTACGACGTAGTCGCCGGTACGCACTTCCTCGATCGACTTCAGGAATGCGGCGGCTTTGGACGCGGCAGGGGTCTTGTGCCGGCCGCCTCGCGCGAACAGCTCGTCTTCGGCGATGATCGAGAGGGGCGGAGCGTCCAGTCCACCCCACGTGCCGCGCAGCCCCAGGAGTCCGCTGGAAAGTTCGCCCTGGACGATGGCGTACGGCGCGTGCGCGCCGAGCGCCGTCACCGGCTTTCCGCCAAGTGGTTCGGCCGGCAAGTCATGCTCGGCGAAGAGCGACCGCAGGCGATCAACCTGGCCGCGGCTTCGGGCGACGATCACAACCGGGCCTTGAGCACGCAGTGTTTCGAGATGGGTGACAGTCTCCGTAAAAGAGCAGCCCTTAACGCCGATCCCGATCGCCTGGGGCCGGTGGGCTTCGAAGCGTAACACCGACGAATCTTCCGCGCGCGCTCTCTCGGCTTCTCCTCCTCTTGGAATCGCCTCGAAGGTCACCACGCAACGCGCGCCGCCCGCCTCCCACAGATGCCCGAGGGGAAGGAACAGTTGATCCGGGGCCGGCAGCGGTGGGTCTGGGGATTCCAGTGTGTCGTAGGCCTCTTGTACCTCGGCGAGAAAATCATCCGCGTGCGTGCGCAAGTCCAACGGTTCGTCCGCAATCAGCACCGGCGGCGAGGGGAAGTGATCCAGCAGCGTGTCCATGGCGGAATAGACGTGCGGCCCTCGCCATTCGGCATCGGGCGGCAAGGGAGAGACGTCGTCGCGGATCAGCTCCCGAGCCGGTAGGACGCGCAGCTCCGCGGCCCGTCCGGACGATCGTTGGGTGGCGGGATCGAAGAGCCGGATGGTTTCGATGGCATCGCCCAGAAATTCAATCCGGCGCGGTTCCGCATGGGCCGTTGAGAAGAGGTCCACGATCCCGCCCCGTACGGCGAACTCGCCGGGATTCTCCACGACCGACGCCTGACGATAGCCCAGCCGCAGGAAGCGGGTGATCAGGTGCGTGCGTTCGATCGCCGCCGGCGGCTTCAACGAAAAGCACGCTTCCGCCAAAAGCGCGCGCGGTATGAGACGTTGCAGGAAAGCCGTCACGGGGACGATGAGGACAAGCCCCCGGTCGGCGCGGTGGAGCCGGTCCAAAGCCCTCATCCGTTGCCCGATTACCTCGACCGGCGGCGGCGTGGCTGCGTAGGGCAACATGCCCCATTCGGGAAACAGCAGGACGTCATCCGGCGAGGCACCCTGCAACTGCTGGAAAAACGCGACATCAGCATGCAGGCTCTCAGCCGCTTCATCCGTGGGGGTCACCACGAGCAGGGAAGGTCCGGGCCCGGTGAGTTGCCTGGCGAGCGTTGAGAGGAGACAGCCCTTGGCCGAGCCGAGCAGGCCGACGAGCGCCGTGGGACCGCGTCGTTCCTCGATGGCCCTGAGGAGCGGCGCGACCAGCGCGGACCAGGCGGCGGGAAGCGTGGCAGCGTGCATCAGGAGAGAGTTTTGATGCGACGGATAAGCGAGGTCGTGGAGACGTCGGGGACGAGAGGAATGGTGACCACGCGCCCTCCGCGGGCCTGGACGATCTCCCGCCCGACGATCTGATCGATCGGCCAGTCGCCACCCTTGACCAGGATGTCGGGTTGGACGCGCGCGATCAGGTTCTGCGGATCGGGTTCGTCGAAGATCACGACGTGATCGACGCAGGCCAAAGCCGCCAATACCTCGGCCCGCTGAGCCTGCGGCACGACGGGCCGTCCGTCCGACTTGATCGCCCGCACCGAGGCATCGCTGTTCAGGCCTACCACCAGGCAGTCACCTAGTTTTCTGGCCTCCTGGAGGTACCGCGTGTGGCCGACGTGCAGGAGGTCGAAGCACCCGTTGGTGAAGACGATACGTTCCTTCCGCGCGCGTCGCGCGTTGAGGGCCGTCATCAGAGCCGATGCAGTCAGAATCTTCTCAGCCATTGCATTCAGGATATACCATTCATTCCGCATGATGCCATACCCGTCCTTGTCTCCTGGCGCGGGGTTCCGTACAATGATGCCTCATTTGGCGACGAGGGAGGGGCGCTCGTGGATGGAGTAAGATTCGAACGGTTACAGGGTAAGGGCCACCATTACCCGGTGCTGTGTCATGTCGGCAGCAGCTATGTTCCCGTCCCGGAGACCATCGTGAGCGAGCTTAAGGCGTGCGCGCTGTTGCCGGGCGAGCGTTTTCTGGAAATTCTGATCGCCAAGGTGGGCTACTCGGAATATTTCAAGCAGCGTATTCGCGCCGAACTCAAGAAAACCGGCGATCCCGTCACCCAGGCCACCATCTTGCAGGGCGTGGTCAGAAATTTATAAGCGCTTCAGTATTTGAGGATCCCCAGCTTCACTAGGACGCTGCGAATGAGCCGCTTCTTGTCCTCGCGTTCTTCCTTCTGATACGCCTGCTTCAAGAGGTTGACCGCCTCGTCTTTCTTTCCCGAGGCCAGCTTGGCCAATCCCAGTCCGTGCAGGGCCTGGGCATCGTCGGCATCGAGTTGGACCGCCTTCTCGAAGACTTCGACCGCCTTCGGCACGTTGTTTTTTGTGTAATAGATCCATCCCAGTTTGGCGTACGCCGCCGCCAGGGCCGGAGCCAGTTGGAAGGCCGCTTCGTATTCGGTGATCGCGTCGTTCAGGCGACCCTTGGTCTCATACACGCCACCGAGGGCATAACGGACCAGCGCGTCCTGGGGGTTCAAGCGGGCGGCTTCCTTATAGGCGGCGATCGCCGGCTCCAGTCGTCCCTGATCCGTCAGGGCCACACCCAGATTGTAGTGGATGAATGGATCGAAGGGATTCAGTTTGAGCGCCTCGCGGTACTGCGCAATCGCAGATTCGAGGATGCCCTGTTCGTAATAAGCCGATCCCAGGTTGAGGCGCATGCGGACGTCCTGAGGCGCCAGTCTCACCGCGTCCCGGTACTCTCGGATCGCCATGTCGAGCCGGTCCAATGTGTGGAGGGCTTGCCCGTGGAAATAGTGCGAGTACGCATTATCGGGGTCGAGCCGTGCGCTCTCTTTGTACTCGCGGATCGCCCCTTCCAGATCACCGATCTGCGCGAGCGTCAGTCCGAGGAATAAGCGGGCCCCGGGACTGTCTGGGTGCTTCCCGGCAAGCTGGTCGGCGAACGCACGGAGCTCTGCACGCGGGTCCTGCTGGCCCGCCGCCTTGCCCTCTTCCTCATCCGGCAGCCTGAACAACCTGTCATGCTGCGCATACGCCTCGCGGTAATCGCCTTTGAGCAGCAAGCCGGTCACCAGGAGCAGCCGGGCAACCGAATTGTTGTGGTCAGTCTGGCTCCACGTTCGGCCGAGTTCCAGTACCTGGTCCCAATTACTTCCCAAGATGAGCTCGCCTGCTTGGCTTTGGTGATTGTCCGTGCGCATTGCCTGTAGGATAGGAGCTGGGTGTGCACCTGTCAAACCGCCACGACAATGCCCTTGAGGCTCGTCCTTGACTCACCTCGCAGGCGGGGGCTATATCCTTCTTGAGGTTGGGCTATTCACGACCATGCTGCTTGATCAACGGGTGATTGCTGATTTTCGTCGAAGCTTGCGGGAAGCGATGGAGAACAACCGCGAGGCCTGGGCGGCCTCGCGCCGTTTGGTCGAGCCGTCCGTCGCAACTGACACCATCCAGCGCCTGGAAACGGCGGTGGCCGGATCTTCTCTCGATCCCGGCGTTCGTGAAGAGCTCCGCCTGCTTCTGTCCCACGGCAAACAGGCCGGATTGAAAACAATCCCCACTGAGGCGCTTCGCGATTTGACCGGCCTCAACCCTACGAAAGCCATCCGGAACCTGTGTCTACTATTGGGTGTGGGGGGGACCGAACGAATGGAGGCGCCTGTCTCCGCCATGGCCCAGGAAACAATCGAAGCGGTCGTGAGGGGCAGGGAGAATCCGTTCGATGTGCTGCTCGAAGCGGATGTCGCGTCGGTCGTGGATTGCGGCGCGGGGGATCTCACCTTTGAAGAGAACATCGTCACGCAGTACTTGAGGCAATTGGAACGAGAGGAACGGGATCTGATTCTGCATGCCTTCGATCGCCTCGATCCGCGGGAGCCATTCGGCGGACTGGTCCAGGCGGAACATGACCGCCTGGAAAAGCTCCGGCATCACCCGTCGTCGCGCCTGCAGTTCCGGTTCGTCGGCAATCAGGATATGTTCGACCTTGCGGCTTGGCGCACAGGGTGCGCCCGGTATACCGTAGCGGCCTGCCATAGCCCAGCGTCCCCCACCTTCGCCTATGAGCCGTCACGGCTCGGGCAGCCGGCGATCCAAACGCGCCTACGCGAGACCAAGGGGGAGTTCCGGCGCGTGCGGGACAATGGACGTGACGTACTCAAGGTCTTGAACAAGGGAGAATGGTTCACCTTTCCGCCATGGAAGTTTGATGTGTACGGCCCACTGGCCCTGCTGGACCTGCTCTCCCGCAAGGGCAAGCTGTGCGTCCTGGGGGCTGTGGACATGGAAGTCTTTTGGGAAATCCTCTCCCAGCTTCTTCCCGATGAAGGGGCGCGGCCCCCGGGGGTGTTTTTCACCGAGAGCAACGTTGGAAAGCTTTTGGGGCCTGTCTATGAGCATCTGTCGCGTCTAGCTGTGGGTGAGAAGATGGTCCTGCCTGCAGTCCGCCAGAATATTCCTCGAGTGTTGGACATGGAAGGGAAGGGGGGGCAAACGTATGGCTTTCGTTATGTCGAGATTCGACGCGGGGCCGTCTTCCCCGGTATCCCGCTGGGACGGACGGCATACGTCTTCGACCAGATGATCAAAGAGGCGTCCCCGTGGTTCCTGACCTTGGTGCCGGCGAGCTGAGACGCTATGGGGGCGAAGGTCATCCGCGATAAGATTCCCACCGCTTCCGGGCCGGTCTTTACTCCGGATGGTCGGGCCAACTCGCTCTACCTCAACGAGCTCTTCG
>DASYQR010000107.1:0-7694 GCA_036005325.1 Nitrospirales bacterium
TGAAGTGAACGAGAAGATACGTCATAATGGCGTACTTATCGAAGGGGTTCGCCACGAGCTTCAGCAGGTCGCCGAGGGCCTCATCCTGCATATCGAGGTTCGGCATCGAGAGGACCGGGAATATTTCGATCGCCGGTTCGATGACACGCACACCCTCATCCGATCATTCAATCAACGCATCGAGAACCTGGAACGCAAGGACCAGAATTAAGGGTAGCGGCGCCGCGTGCCGCGCCCCTCTTGTGCCCCAAACAAAGTAGAGTGTCCCATTTTCTGCTCTCCCGCACGACACATAACCCCCTTTCAACATGTGACCCGCCCCCGATTGTTGTAGCATTGGGGTAGTGGGTCAGTTTGAAACCGACTCATCGAGAATTTTCTTCAGTTTTTTATATCCAGGCTCGCTAGAATGGCAGAAATGTTCTGTCAGCGAGCCATCGCTTTCTCTTAAAGTGACAATAATCATGTTGTTTCTTACCTCCACCGTGACTGCCTCCTCTAAATTGATAAAAAACCCCTCGTGTATTTGCACAAGATTTTCCATCAACGTTACTCCTGTTACTTAATCCGGCAGCCCAGCGATTTCTTCACCCTAAGACTGACCCTCTACCTAGCATTGGCAATGTAAAAGGAAGCTGATATGAGACCTCCCCGGCCTGGGCTCGAACCGTTGACAGTAGCAAGGCTAGGCCACCGTTCGGGACCTGTCAAGCGTGGCGGGGGGAAAGGTGCCGGTTAGTAGACCGTGACGACTATTTCCGCATCTGTTGGATCTTGAAACAACAGCGCTTCGCTTGGACGCTTGACGATTATCGACCATTCACCACGAGGCAAAGCTCCCGTCCTGTTCATCTGCAGGACGGACTGACTCGAGAGTGCTTTTTGGTATGCGTATTGACCGCCAAACAGATTGCCCGCTGCTTCTCGAAACTTTTCAGCTTGCGGTCTCGTCATCAGCATGACGTCAACTTGTTTCGGTTGAGCCGTCACTTTTACTTGAACCCGAGCATCAGAATTGAGAGTGAAAGAGTATTGAACGTGCTGGCCCTCATTGAGTTGAACTCGCGCATTCACGATCTTTTTCGGCTGTCGAAGTGTTTCTTTAAGACCAGCGGAGAGCGGCGCAGCCTTCTCACGGGGCATCGCGCGCCAAACGCCCCATGCGAACAGAACAACAATTCCCAATATCAGCACCGCGACAATGAGTCGGACTGTGGAAGATGTCTTCGTTGAGGGTTTCGTCGTCGCCTGTGAATCCGTAGCCACGGTCGGGGGAGCCCCACAGTGCGGACACGCTAAAGCCTTGTCAGAAAGTTGTTTCCCGCACTCGGCACAGTCGATCAGGGCCATCTTGTCGCCTCACATGTTAGTCAATGCTGTGTGCTGGGACTCAAGTTTCTTCCTCTTCGACCTGCTCGATCGACTGCTTGAGCGTCGCGACGAATGCCTCCGGGTCAGCCAAGTCGTGCTCGGTCAGTTGGAATTCACTGACCAGCACACCGTCTTTGTCCGCAAGAATCAAGCGGTAACCTTGTTTCACGGCGATGCCTCGTATTGGTTGATCCCGATGCTAGGCAACCGCGAGGAACCTGTCAAGCGGGGGTGGGGACTGGCTCCATTTCCGAATGGTGCCTGTCCCCGTCTGCGATCCCCGGTTTTACCTTTTGCTGACCTGCCGTGTCTCATTGACAAGAACGGCCCGGCGGCATATTCTTTCTACAACGGAGAGGTGATGGAATGAAGCAGAGCGCCAAGAAGATTCTGAACGCGGCTCTTGGCCTTCCTGAACCCGAGCGAGTCAAGGTAGCCGAGGAATTGCTGGCTACCCTTGATGGCAAGCCTCAGAAAGATGCGGACGCTGCCTGGGCGGAAGAGATCGAACGGCGGACCGGGGAAATTGAACAAGGCAAGGTGAAGCCAGTCCCCTGGTCCAAAGTGAAGAAATCCGCCATGCGGCGCGCGAATCTAAAAAGATACAGGTTGAGAAATGGGACCCTTCCACTGGCTCAGGGTGACGGAGAAGAGGGCGCGGCACGCGGCGCCCCTACAGCGGATTGAAGACCGCTAGGCGGGGAAGCCGCTGCGTGGCGGGTTACTTGTCTTTGCGGGTGGTGCTGAACTCGAACTCTTTGAGCTGGCCGTTTTGATCCAGGCGGTAGTAGGTCTCGGCCTGGAAGTGCTCGTCGGAGCGGCTCTTGCCTTCCGGGTACAGCCTGAGCTTGAAGCCGCCGACGTTTTCGTCAGCCTCGATCGCGGGCCCGTGCCAGGAGTCCGCGTCGATATGATCCCTGGCTGCCGCGCTGAATTCCTTGATGGCGCTGTTCATGACGGCAACGCCGAATTTTGTGAGCGCGTCGGCAAGCTGCTGCGCGGCCTCACCGACTTCCGCCGCGGACTCCGCGCGCGCGGCCGCGGGACCGACGAGCAGCAGCGTGGCTATTAGACTGAGGGCAAGACAGGCATGTTTCATGAAGAAACTGTATCACGGCGCCGCGGCCAAGGGAAGATACCGAGGTTGATGTAGGTAAGACCAGTGTTAGAGGTAGCGGCGCGATGAAGAGAAGAGAGAGCGGGTCCTGTCGCCTGCGGCTATGGGGTCCTGCCGCCGGTTTCTCCCGCCGTGCTCCGAACTGCTGCGCGCGGCGGGTGGCCCCCTACCAGCGTCACCCCTCCGCCTCCGGCAACATCGATGTCACCAGCTCGAGAGTCTCGGAACTTAGCGCAGCCGCTTGAGCAATTTCTCGGCATCTTTTCGGTTGGTGACCCGCAAAATGACGACCTCGGCCCCGCAAATTCGGTAGTACGCGCGAAAATCTCCGCTGCGAAGTCGGTACAGCGGCGGCGTAAATCCGCTGAGGCGCTTGAGCCGGGTTTTTCCGATGGGAAGCGGAGCATTCGACAGATGAGCCGCCGCGTCGGTGACGATCTGGATGGCGTCGTCGGGATCGAGCCGTTCCAGGTCTACCTGGGCCGCGGCGCTGTAAACGACCCTAAACTTTACGGGCGGCACGTTTCCGTTTCAGCTTGGCTAGCAGGGCCTCGCCGCCGATGCCCCCGTGGGTCAGATAGTCGGCATAGGCCGACTCGATTCTGGTCTTGAACGCCGGATCGTGCTCGATGAGGTAATCGCCCAGGTCTTCTGCAGTCATGTGGTGCAGGATGGCCTTGGGCTTGCCGTGCGCCGTGATGATGATGTCCCCCTTGGCCGTTTCGTTGAGCAGTTTCATCGTTTGCTGTTTCAGTTCCTTGACGCCTGCCAGTCGCATGGTTCGCTCTCCAGGTGAAGTGACACTTTAGTGTAACTTCTTCAGGGTTGAAGGTCAAGGAATTTTAGGCGCGGAAGCCGATGCGGGAAAAGGTCGGGAACGGCAGGGACAGCACTTATGGCAATTTATCAATAAGTTTTCTTGCCGCCTCGAATTTTGCCTTAACGATTAATGCTTCTTTAGAACGTGCCGGGGCAATGCTGCCCTGCTCCCATAACAAGACTAGCTCCTCAAGCATCAATCGCATTCGGTCAGCCTCATGCTGGGCTCCGTCACGAGCTGATTCTAAATTGAATCGTATGGCATTCTCTTGCGTACTATTCATGGAACCCCCTTTGCTACTTCTTCCTATAGACCTCCCGCCGGTGGCCGATCTTGACGATCTCCACGATGCGAGCCTCATCGTCAATCGCGTACACGATGCGGTAATCGCCTTGGCGGATGCGGTACCGTTCCTGCCCGGAGAGCTTTTCATTGCCTGGAGGACGCGGGGTGTGGGCCAAGCCCCGGATCCTGTCAACGACGCGGCGTCTGTCCTCTTTGGGGAGGGCGCGTAACTCGCGCTCGGCCGACGTTTTGATGACGAGGCTATAAGAGCCCGCCACGCTTCAGGTCCTCGAGCACCTTCTCGAACGGACGGGATCGCTCCTTCGCGCGCTTCTCGAACGCCTCCAGATCCAGCGCATCCTCGCGAAGCGCTTCGATTACCGCGCTGTTGATCAGCTCCGACAGCGACCGGTCGGTCGTCGCGGCCTTGACCTTCAACGCCCGATAAACCTGAGGCCTGAGATAGACCGTCGTTCTGGTTTCGCCTGCCATGGCCATGCTCCTTTCATCATGCGACACTATAACGTTAAAACATCATAACATGATAAAGTCGAAACCGCAAGAGCCAACCCCCTTATGAATTGTCACGGAGAGCGTGGGGGGCGGCGGGCGGATCGAAAAGGATACAGCACAGGAAGGGGTACAGGCACCATTCGGAAATGGAGCCAGTCCCCTCGGGGAGGGCGTATCGCGATACGCCCCTACGGCGTACGAAACCCGATGCGGCGGGGCGGAGGTGGGGGCACGTTCACAAGTTGCCGAATGGCCTCAAAGAGATTATGTATGGCTTGGTCATGACCTTCGAGCTTGCGTTCCAGTTCGGCCAACTTTTTGGCCAAGTCTTTGTTCGTCGCAAGCAGTTCTCGCAGGCGCACGAATGTACGGACCACGTATACGCTAGCCTCAATGGCACGCCGTGTGTTGAGGACATTCGCTGCCATGATCGCGCCGTGTTCAGTGAAGGCGTAGGGAGCGTAACGACGTCCACCACGCCCTTTCTTTGAGATCGCAATTTGCGATCTCAAATCTCTAAGTTCATGAAAAGTCAGCTGAAACATGAAATCGGCTGGAAACCTTTCGCTATTGCGCTTAACAGCTTCATTTAGCCTGCCAACGGTAACGCCGTATAGATTTGCCAAGTCCACATCCAGCATGACCTTCTGGCCACGGATCAGGAAGATGGCTTGTTCGATTCGCTCGGTGGGTATGAGGTCCTTCATTGCCCGGTTAGACACGGGCTCGACTGCAAAAGTTGAATGGATTTATTTATGGAGACGGGAGGCGGCGGGCGGGTCATCTGACGGGCGGCCACGCAGGGCCGCCCCTACGGTTTCGGGGAGGGCGTATCGCCATACGCCCCTACGGGTCGGGACTCGACAGATTGCGTCGTCGCTTGACTCCTCGCAATGACATGCAGTCCACGCTACCGATAATTGATGTACTGGAGATCGATCCCGAAGTCCTTGCCTTTCAAGAACGCAATCACTGCCTGAAGCTCGTCCCGGCTTTTGCCCTGCACCCGCACCTGATCCCCTTGGATCTGGGCCTGCGCCTTGAACTTCCCTTCCTTGATCTCCTTGGTGATCTCCTTCGCCTTCTCGATCGCAAGCCCGTTCTGGATTTGGGCGACCTGCCGGACCGTCCCACCCAAGGCCGGCTCCACGGAGCCAAACACGAACGCCCTCGCCGAGACGTTGCGTTTGATGAGCTTGGCCTTTACGATGTCCACTACGCTCTTGAGCTTGTACTCATCATCTGACACGATTACCAATTCGTTTTCCTTTTCCTTCAGGGTGAGCTCCGTTTTCGTCCCTTTGAAATCGAACCGCTGGTGGATTTCCTTCAAGACCTGGTCGATCGCGTTCTTGACCTCCTGCATGTCCACTTTCGAGACGACGTCGAACGAATTCTGATCAGCCATGGATCCCTCTCTCCTGTAGGTTCAACAACAGGGTCCGGCCGGGATCTTGATGCCGCCCTCAGCCGGCGCCTCGCTTGTCGTATAGGGTTTCTTTTGGACCACGAACCCATACCACTTGGTGACGGAGTCAGCAAGGGCCACGACCGCCAGCGCCGCCACGATCCCGACCAATGCCGCGTCCAGATAGAACGCGATCGCGTCACCGCCTGCGGCCGTCTGGGCCTGCCGCGCGAACAGGACGAGCAGCTCGTACGAGGCACTCAACGTGATGACGCCGACGAAGACCATCGGGACAGCCGTCACCCAGAGATATCGCGCCTTGCCCATCTTGATCAACACCGTCGTCCCCACGCACAGAGCCAACATGCCCAGCAACTGATTGGCCGCTCCGAACATGGGCCAGATGGTCGAGATGCTGCCGGTGGACAACAGATAGCCCCATCCTCCTACGACGAGCAGGCTCGCGCCGATGACGCCCGGTGTCCAGTTGATCATCCGCAGCGGCGCATAGACGGTTCCCCCCAGTTCCTGCACGAGGTACCGGGCCACGCGCGTGCCGGCATCGATGGTGGTAAGGATGAACAGGGCCTCGAAGAGCAGCGCGAACTGGTACCAATAGGCCATCAGGCCGGTCATGCCCGGCAAGGCCGAGAAGATCGAGGCCATGCCGACTGCCAGGGAAACCGCTCCGCCGGGACGTCCCATGACCTCCTGCTCCACGAGGCGCGACAGCTCTTGGATGCGCGCCACCGGGTAGCCGAGGGCGTCCAACGCCTCTGCCGATAACATCGTATTGATGGCAAAGTAGTCGCCCGGCACGAGGATCGCCGCCGCGATCAGCGCGATCACGCCCACGAAACTCTCCATCAGCATCGCGCCGTACCCCACTACCGCATGCGATTCCCGGTCGAGCATTTTGGGCGTCGTGCCGGAGGAGACCAGCGAATGGAACCCTGAAATCGCCCCGCAGGCGATGGTGATGAAGACGAAGGGGAAGATCGGCCCGGGGATGATCGGGCCCCCGCCGGCGATGAAGCCGGTCACGCGCGGCATCTCGATCGGCGGCGCCATCACAACCACTCCGACCCCCAGCAGTGCGACCACGCTGATTTTCATGAAGCTGGAGAGATAGTCCCGTGGGACCAGCAACATCCAGACCGGCAGGACAGACGCGAAAAAGCCGTAGGCCGCCAGGAGCCAGATGAGAGTCTCGCGCTCCAGATCGAACCACGCGGCCAGTGAAGACTGCGAGACCGTACGGCCTGCGACCACGGCGACCACCAATAAGACGACGCCGATCGCCGACACTTCGCCCACGCGCCCAGGCCGCCAGCGCTGGAGATAGAAGCCCATGAACAAACCGATCGGGACAGTCATGGCCAGCGTGAACGCGCCCCAGGGGTTATGGTAGAGCGCATTGACGACCGCGAGGCCGAGCCCGGCCAGCGCGACCACGACGATGAAAAGCACGGCGAGCGCCACCGTTAGGCCTGTGACCGTTCCGATCTCATCCCGCGCGATCTGGGGCAGCGATCGGCCGTTACGGCGCATTGACGCGACGAGGATGACGAAATCCTGGACGGCCCCGGCCAACACCGCGCCGATGACCAGCCAGAGGAATCCCGGAAGAAATCCGAACTGCACCGCCAGCACCGGACCGAGCAGCGGGCCGGCGCCCGCGATAGCGGCGAAATGGTGGCCGAAGAGGACCCAGCGGTTGGTAGGATGGAAGTTGGCGCCGTCGTTGAGGCGGTGTGCCGGCGTCACGCGCCGGTCGTCCAGCTCCAACACACGCTGGGCCAGAAAGCGTCCGTAGAACCGGTACGCCAAGACATAAAAGCAGGCCGCGGCAACGACCAGCCAGAGGCCGTTGATCTTTTCGTCAGGACGAACGATGCCGGCGACGACCGCGAAGCCGACCGCGCACAGCACCGCGAGTGTCGTCCACCCAATGGAGGCAACGACCTTCATGTCAGCATCACGTCGGCGGGCGGTCGCAGGGCTCCACGACCGCGGCCTGCCGGTTCTGCATCCCCAAAGCCCACAGGCCGAACGCGATCCAGAAAATCTCCCGGATGCGGCGCACGATGGCGAAGGTCACACCGGCGGCCTCAGTCAGTCCGAAGGCCACGAACACCAGCACCGTCCCCGCCTCCTGCCCGCCGATGCTGCCGGGAATG
>DASYQR010000108.1:0-2669 GCA_036005325.1 Nitrospirales bacterium
AATGGATGGAGTTGGAAGGCCATGATTGTCTGCTGGCGAGCGACCAGGAAGGCAGCTTCCTGGCCCTGCCGCCGATTGGCCCCGATACCTGCGGCCAGGCGATGGCCCAGGCCTTTGCGTTCCTGTCAGAACGAAACAAAACGCCAGCCGTGACCCGCATTGAAAATGCACCGGAGAGTCTGGCCGAACGCTGTCGTGAAAGGGGTTATCAGGTTAAACATAAAGAATCGGATTATGTTTATAGGCGCGCCGATCTCGTGGGATTGCACGGAGACCGCTACAAGAGTCAGCGGGTAGCCTACAACCATTGCATCAAGGAATCGCGTCCGGTGTTTCGAGCCTATAAGCCTGAGGATGAGAAGGCGTGCCTGGTCTTGTTTCGGCAGTGGCGGGAAGGGGTGAAACAGGAAGGAGCTTCCGATCTGGCCCGGCATATGGCCGCTGACGCCGAGTCAGCCCATCGTCAAGGGATCAGCCATGCCGCCGAGCTTGGCCTGGTGGGGCGCGTCGTCGAAGTGGAAGGGCGGGTCGCGGCCTATACCTTCGGGTATCCGCTCAATGCGCAAACCTTCTGCGTGCTGTTCGAGATCGCCGACCGTGATTTGAAAGGGCTGGGGGCCTATATCTTTCGCGAATTCTGCCGCGAGTTGGAGCCCTACGAGTTCATCAACACGATGGACGATTCAGGGCTGGACGGCCTCCGCCGCGCCAAACTCTCCTACCACCCGATTAAACTTCTCGAGTCCTCCATCGTGAGTCTGGCATGAAAGCGTGGGTCCTGTCGCCGAGCCACCCTGACGTGCTCGCGCTCCGGAAGCCTCAGTCGCGCTGCGCTCCGCCAGGGTCCCGCTCAGCGCCACCCTCTCGCGCTTAGTAGTACCAGGGGTCCCACCAGTAGGGATAGGGATAGAAGGGATGGAAGGGGTAGCGATAGGGGTATGGATAGTAGGGCCCAGGCCAGGACATGTATCGCCGCACTTCCCAGACCTTGAGGGTGCGGATCTTCACGGTGGGATAAGTGAATTCAACATCGTCGAGAGGCTGAGTCTTCGATCCTGTGACCTCCGCGATCATCGATACGAACGTGCCGGCCGGGATCGTGGCCGGATCGAGAAACGCCTCCTGGTAGGCGAGGAACCGGCCTTTGGATTCGGGCAGCGTCATGACCGGACTGTCGGCACCGTCGAGCGGTAATTGAAGAACTTCGACTTGCGTGCTGTCCTTCAGCCGCTTGGCGTGAAGGACTTTTCCGCCTAAGACGACCACACGTCCCTTGAACTTCGCCGGCTCCTTTTTAAGGGACTCGAAGGGAATGTCGCGGGCGATCTGGGATTCCATCTCGGTGGGCACTAATTCGGAAGAGACGCAGCCGGACAGGACTAGCAGAACGGACAACAGGATCAAACTCCAACAGCTCCCGCGAAGGGGTGACGCCGGAAGGGGGCCCACCGCCGAGCGCAGCTTTTCGGAGCTGGGCACCCGTTGCATTCCTGGAGCAACGGGTACCCGGGGATGCAGGCGGCAGGACCCCGAAGCAGGGAGTTGTGGGAGCGCCCTCATATCCTATATTATACGGGAGGATTCTCCCCGTGGAGGGAAGGTCGGTGGCCAAGGGACAGGAACAGGGAATCGAGCAACATCGCGTGAAGGCCGAGCCGTTCTATGCCGAGGTAAACGGCGAGATCGGGTTGTTCAAGGCGGCCGCCGTCGCGAAGATACCGGTGATGCTGAAGGGCCCGACGGGCTGCGGCAAGACCCGGTTCGTCCAGTACATGGCGTTCAAGCTCGGCCGCCCGTTGATCACCGTAGCCTGTCACGAAGACCTGACCGCCTCCGATCTGGTCGGTCGCTTTCTTCTCAAGGGCGACGAGACAGTGTGGGTCGACGGGCCGCTGACACTGGGCGTCAAGCACGGCGCGATCGTGTACCTGGATGAAATCGTCGAGGCCCGCAAGGACACGACCGTCATCATCCATCCGCTCAGCGACGACCGCCGCCTCCTCCCGATCGAGAAGAAGGGACAGATGATCGAGGCGGTGGACGACTTTCTCCTCGTCATCTCGTACAATCCCGGCTATCAGAGCGTGCTTAAGGATCTCAAGCAGAGCACCAAGCAGCGGTTCATGGCGATCGAATTCACCTATCCTCCGAAAGACCTGGAAGCCCGCATCATCGAGCGCGAGGCCGGCGTGGACAAGGAAATCGCCGTGGGCTTGGTGACGGTGGGGGAGAAAGTCCGCAATCTCAAGAACCATGGATTGGAAGAGGGGGTCAGTACGCGCCTCCTGATTTACGCGGGGGAGCTGATTCGTGGGGGAGTCGGCCCCCAGGCGGCCTGCGACGCGGCGATCGTTCGGCCGATCACGGACGATGCCGACATGCAGCGCAGCCTCAGGGAAATCGTCACCGCGGTGTTTTAAGGGAGGCGGGGAGGCGATCATGGACAACGATCAGGCGCGGAAACCGGAAGACACGTCACCGGAGTCTCCGCAACCGCTCGATCCCGAAGAGGCCAAGCGTCAGGCCCGCCGGAAGGTGAAACCGGTGGGGCCGATCATGAAGCCGCTGAGTCAGGAAGAGATCGAAGCGATGCTCTACGATCCGGAAGACAAGGAGCGGGAGCATCTACTCGATGCGATGCACAAGCCGGACACCGACGCTCAAGACGA
>DASYQR010000109.1:0-14571 GCA_036005325.1 Nitrospirales bacterium
CGGCTCACGAAGACGAAAGGCGGCGACTGACCATGCAGAACATCGGCACCTGGTTTGCCATCGCGGCCGTCGCCGTCGGCTTCGTCGTCCTACTGTACTTACTGTTCAAAGAACCCGAAGATAAAAAGAAATAAGGGAGACCTTTACTATGGATCCATTCGGCGCAAAAGAGGAGCTGGTCGAGGTCAAGTTCCAGATCAGCCAGGATCAAAAGAAGTGGCTGGAGCGCATGGTCAAGGAAGGCAAGATCGCGGTGCCGCCCGGGGGCACGCTCTCCGTGGGATCGGTGGCCTCCATGTTCATCCGGGCGCTGCTGCACAACGCGATGGAGCAGCAGGAGGCGATCGAACGCGCGGACAAAGCAGACGAGGAAGATGAATAACGGCCGGGGGACCCGTTGCTCTTGGTGGGGGTCCTGTCGCCGGGCATCCGTCCGTCTCGGGCCGGCCGCCGCTGGGGCGGCCCCGGAACCTGCGCTCTGGCCTTAAGCCCTGCGCCGGTACGGACACCCGGCGCCACCCCATCAATCATCTTGCAACGGGTCGAAAAAGAAGGGCCGGAGCGGGGTTTGCCTCAACCGCGCCCGTAAGCGAACGACACTCTGTTTATCCCTGGCGCGCGCGCAGGGAGCGAAGAGGCAGCCCCGCGACAGGTCCGCTCTTCCTCGCCCGGAATCTCTTAGTTGATTTTGAGTTTGTTGAAGGCGGCGCGAGCCGCCTTCACGGTTTTGGCGATGTCCGCAGGAGTATGCGCGGTCGAGAGGAAGGCCGCCTCGAACTGCGACGGCGCAAAGTACACACCCTGACTCAGCATCGCGCGGAAGAACTTGGCGTACGCCTGCTGGTCGGACTTCTTGGCCGACGCGTAATCGGTCACCGGCCCGGGTGTGAAGAACATTGTCATCATCGAGCCCACCCGGTTGAGCGTCACCGCGATTCCGGCTTCACGCGCGACACGGATGAGACCGTTGCCGAGCAGCCGCCCCCGCTCCTCCAACTGCCGGTACACGCCGGCTTTCTTCAATAGCTTTAAAGTCTCGATACCGGCCGTGACCGCCAGCGGGTTCCCTGAGAGCGTCCCCGCCTGATAGACCGGCCCCTCCGGCGCGACCAGTTTCATGATGTCCGCCCGTCCGCCGTACGCTCCGACCGGAAGGCCACCGCCGATGATCTTGCCCAGGCACGTGAGATCGGGGCTCACGCCGTACCGGGACTGGGCTCCGCCGTAGGCCACGCGAAAGCCGGTGATGACTTCATCGAAGATCAGCACGATCCGGTAATGGTTGGTGAGGTCGCGCAGGCGGCTCAGAAAGTCCTGATGAGGCGGCACCACGCCCATATTGCCCGCCACCGGCTCCACGATCACGCAGGCGAGATTGCCGCGATGCGATTCCAGGAGACGTTCCATGGCGCCGATGTCGTTGTATGGAAGGGTGAGCGTGTGGCGGGCCAGATCGGCCGGTACCCCGGGGCTGTCCGGAATGCCGAAGGTCATGGCGCCGGAGCCGGCCTTGACCAGCAGGGAATCCGCATGGCCGTGGTAGCCGCCTTCGAATTTCAGGATTGCATCGCGGCCAGTATGGGCCCGCGCCAACCGGATGGCGCTCATCACGGCCTCGGTGCCCGAGCTGACCAGGCGGATGCGCTCCATCGAAGGGACGGCTTCGTGGATCATTTCCGCTAGTTGGATTTCGAGCGCCGTGGGCGCGCCGTAGCTGGTGCCACGGGCAGCCGCGCGGGCGATGGCCTTGACGACGGGAGCCGGCGCATGGCCGAGGATCAACGGCCCCCAGGACATCACGTAATCGAGGAAGGCGTTGCCGTCGGCGTCGTAGAGCTTGGCCCCCTTCGCGCGGGCGATGAAGTGCGGCAGCGTACCGACCGCCCGGAAGGCGCGGACCGGGCTGTTCACCCCGCCCGGCATCAATCGCAGCGCGGCCTCGAAGAGCTTCTTGGAGTTGGTGGTCTTCATAAAGAAAACTACGGAACTCTAACATGCGTTCCCCGATGCGTCAAGAAAGGGTTTTCTGCTACAATCCGCCCCTGATGAATAAGATCACCGTCACCCGTTGGCCGGCCAATGCCGGGCAGATCACCATCAACAAGGTCCGCGCCCGCCTTGAGCAGGAGGGCCTGCGCCCCTACCGGTTCGACATGGTGCCGGGGGATGTCTACGGCGACCATGCCCATCCTGAGGGCGAGATCCGCTGGGTGGTCAGCGGGCGCATGCGGGTCTTGGTAGGGAGCGAAGAGCTCATCCTCGAGCCGGGCGACCGGCTCGACCTCGCCGCGAACGTGGTCCATTCCGCCGACGTCGTCGGCGACGAAGTCGTCGTCACGCTCTGCGCCTCGCGATGACTCTCGTCAATCGACGGGTCCTGTCGCCGCATCACCCTGACGTGCTCGCGCTCCGGAAGCCACAGTCGCGCTGCGCTCCGCCAGGGTCCCATGCGGCGCCACCCGTCGCTACGCGCCATGCTTGAAATCAGCATCCTGCTGGCGGCGCTGATCGGGATCGGCCTGCTGGGCTATCTGATCACGATCATCACGCCGCACGAGTTCCATAACATCGGACTGCTCATGCTGGTAGCCGGACTGATCGAAGGGCTGCCCACCGGTTTCTGGTACCACGTCGTGCTGCGTCGCATCCTGATCGAGCGCGGCCCTCTTCCTCGTAGATGGTGGATCCATCCGACGCGCCACCACGCCCAGCTCACGCCCGATGAGCACCGCCGCATCCGCCTCTGGTTCGTGCTCGGCGGCATCGGCTACGCCGTCGCGGTCAGCGGGGGCCTGGCGGCCATCATCGGGCTTCTCATCGAACGTCTCTGATCTGTTATAATCGCGTTGCCATGCACAAAATGGACCTGCTCATCTTCGATCTCGACGGCACGCTGATCGAGTCCAAATGGGACATCGCCACGGCGGTCAACCTCACGCTGCAAGAGCTGGGGCTTCCCCAACGTACCCAGGAGGAGATCTTCAGCTTCGTCGGCGACGGCATCAAGCGCCTGCTTCGCTCGGCCGTCGGCGAGGAGAACCAATCGCGCTACGAGGACGCGCTGCGGGTCTTCCGGGGCCATTACCTCACCCACTGCCTCGATTGCACGAAATTCTATCCCGGCATTGAGACGGTCCTCACGCATTTCGCCCGCACGCACAAGGCCGTCGCCACGAACAAGTCGCTGGAGTACACGACGAAAATCCTGCAAGGGTTGGGCGCTCACCACTTCGCCTACGTCGTCGGCGGGGACAACGGGTACGGCCTGAAGCCGGAGCCCGGCATGCTCCTGAAAATTCTGGACGAGTTGAAAGTCGAGCGGGAACGGGCGGTCCTGATCGGCGACAGCACGAACGACATCACGGGGGGACACAACGCGGGGATCAAAGTCTGCGCCGTGGGCTACGGCATGGGCAACCGCGAAAAGATGGCCGCCTGCAACCCGGACTGGTTCATCGAGACGCCGGAAGAACTCATCAAGCTGTTCACATAAGCACAATGCCGCAGCGCATCACCGTCCTCATCCTCAGCCTCGTTTGCTTCGCGAGCCTCGCCGCGGCGGCCACCCTTGAAGAGCGGGTCGTCGAGCATCGGCTGGCAAACGGGCTCACGCTGCTCCTGATGGAACGCCACCAGGCACCGATCGTCGCGGTCAACCTCACGTACAAGGTCGGCGGGGTCCATGAGCACAATGGCATCACAGGCGTCGCGCACCTCTATGAACACATGGCTTTCAAGGGGACCCGCACGATCGGCGTCACGGACGCCGGGAAGGAGAAACCGGTCCTGGAGGAGATGGACCGTTTCGCCGAGGCCATCACGGCAGAAAAAGCCAAAGGGGCGGCGGCCGATCAGGCGCGTCTCACCGCCCTGCGCAAGCAGTTCGCCGACGCGGAGGCACAAGCAGCCCGCTTCGTGGTGGAAGCCGAGATGGCCACGCTCTACCAGCGGAACGGCGGGGTGGGCCTCAACGCCACAACCGGCAAGGACGTGACGCGCTACTTTCTGAGCTTTCCCTCCAACCGGCTGCCGCTCTGGGCCGCCGTCGAGTCCGACCGCATGGCCAACGGCGTGCTCCGCGAGTTCTATAAGGAAAAGAACGTCGTGCTGGAAGAGCGCCGCCAGCGGACCGACAACTCGCCGAACGGACGGCTGCATGAGGCGTTTGCCGCGGCCGCGTTCCTGGCGCATCCGTATGGGTTGCCAGTGATCGGCTGGCCATCCGACTTGGAGACGCTCAGCCGGGCACAAACCGAGGCCTTCTTCCAGACCTACTACGGACCGGCCAATGCGGTGCTGGCGATCGTGGGCGACATCAAACCCAAGGAGGTGATCGCGCTCGTGGAGCAGACGTTCGGCCGGATCCCGGCCCGCTCCCCGTCCCTGCCCGTCGTGACCAAGGAACCCACTTACGCGGGCGAGCGTCGTGTGGAGGTCGAATATGCCGCCGGGCCCCAAGTGCTGATCGGCTTTCATAAGCCGGCTGTGGGCCATCCCGACAATGACGTCTTCGAGGTGATCGAGGCCCTGCTCTCGGAGGGCCGCACGTCCCGCCTGTACAAGGGCCTGGTCCAGGACAAGCAGATCGCCACCGCCGTGTCGGCGTTCTCCGACTACCCCGGCGCGCAATATCCCAACCTCTTCGTGATCAGCGCCACGACCCGCGCGCTCCATACCACCGGCGAGATCGAGCAGGCGATGTATGAACAGCTGGATCGCCTCAAAAAAGAGCCGGTCACGCCGCTGGAATTGGAGAAGATCCTCAATCAAATCGACGCGGGGCAGGTCCGCTCGCTCCGCTCCAACAGCGGCATGGCCTCGCGCCTGGCTTATTTCCAGGCGATCAACGGCGATTGGCGGGAGATCTTCAAGCAACGCGACCGGATCGCCAAGGTGAGCCCCGAAGACATCCGACGCGTGGCCGCCCACTATTTCGTCAAGGGCAACCGCACCGTGGCAACGCTCGTGAAACCGGCGAAGGAGATGGACAGCAAGCCATGAACCGCCATCGCACTGTTCTCTCCGTCTCTCTCTTGTGGCTTGTGAGCTGGATGCTTCTCGCTGCCTCTCCCCTCTTCGCCCAGACGGCTGTCCAACCAGGCCCGCTGGGTGACCCCCGCAAGATGAAGTTCGATCCGGTGACATTCACCGTCCCGGACGTCGAGCGCGTCGTGCTGGACAACGGGATCATTGTGTACCTGCTGCCGGACCCGGAGCTGCCGCTCGTCTCCGTCTCGGCCATGATCCGGACCGGAGCCGTCTACGAGCCGGCCGATAGGGTGGGCCTGGCGAGTCTCACCGGAACCGTGATGCGCACGGGCGGGACGGCCCGGATGACCGGCGATCAGATCGACGAAGAATTGGAGTTTCTGGCGGCGAGTGTGGCGATCGGCATCGGCGGTGAGAGCGGGACGGCTGGGTTGGATATCCTGAAGAAAGACCTGCCGCGGGGCCTGGCCATCTTCGCCGATATGCTGCGCGCGCCCGCCTTCGAGCCGGCGAAGGTGGAACAGGCCAAGCGCCAGGTCCTGGAAGCCATCCGCCGACGGCCGGACAATCCCGCCGGCATCGCCGCGCGCGAATTCCGGAAGCTGATTTACGGCGCCGATCATCCGTTCGGGCGGGAGAGCACCACCGACACCGTTTCGCGCATCACGCGGGAGGACCTCGTCGCCTTTCACCGGCAATTCTTTGTGCCGAACAGCCTCATGCTGGGCGTGACCGGGGACTTTGAGAAAGCTGCCATGCTGGATGCCTTGCGTAAGGCGTTCGGAGACTGGAAGCCCCAAACAGCCGCCTTGCCGCCGATCCCGCCCGTAACCGCGTCAACTTCAAGCCGGTCCGTGTACGTGCTGCATCGGGACATCACGCAAACTCATCTCCGAGTGGGACACCTCTCAGTGAAGGAAGACGACCCCGAATACTTCGCCCTGGCCCTGCTCGAAGACATCCTGGGAGGGAATTCGTTCACCTCCCGGCTCTTCCGCGACGTGCGCAGCCGGCAGGGCCTGGCTTACTCGGTGGGGAGCAGGCTGTTCCCTGGCAACTTGGGACCCGGTGTCATCATGCTCCAGGCCCTGACCAAGGCCCCGACGACGCACCAGACCCTGTCCAGCATGCTGGACCAGATGGAACGCCTGCGGAAGGAGCCGGTCACGGACGAGGAGCTGCAGCTCGCGAAAGACGCCTTTCTCAATTCCTTCGTCTTCTCCTTCGCCGACGCGGGGCAAATCGTCGGCCGGCTCATGTCGCTCGAGTACCACGGCCTGCCCAAGGACTTTCTGCAACGATTCCGGGACAGCGTCGTGAAACTCACGAAGATGGACCTGCTGCGCGTCGCGTACAAGCATCTGCACCCTGATCGAGTCATTATCCTGGCGGTCGGCAAGGACGACGCCTTTGAAAAGCCTCTCTCCACGTTCGGCCGGATCAATGCCCTTACGCTCAAGCCCGGGGGCTGACCCTGACCATGCCCGACCAATCGAAGATTGACGCGGTCCGGTACTACCTCCAGAAAACCTTTCCCGATCACGACATCAGCGATAAGTCTCTCGGACCGGGCGGTCACGACTTCACCATCAGTCGCGCCGGCTGGTTCTATAAGGTATCGGTCAAGGGCATCTTTCTTGACGACCACACGCCGGAGGAGATTGACTCGCTGCTGCATCGCTGGCAATTGGAGAGAGAGGTCCGAAAGTCTGAAACGGCGGGCGTGATCGTCGGAAATGGGGGACTCTCCCGCGCCTGGCCTGATACCCCGCACCCGTAAGCGCGTCTCGGTATAATACAAGGATGCCGCTTCAACGCTTCAGAGCCACAGTGTGCCGCGTCCACGACCTCACCCATGACGTGCGGGAGATCGACCTACGTCTTGTGGAGCCCCCGCAGATTGCCTTCAAGGCGGGGCAGTTTGTCTCGTTCGAGGTCGGCCGGAACGAGAAGCAGCAAGAACTCATCAGACCCTACTCGATCGCGTCGCCGCCGAGCAGCCCGGAGGTCATCACGCTGCTGTTCAACCTGGTGCCCGGCGGGCCTGGCTCGACTTACCTCTTCAGCTTAAAGGAAGGGGACGAGACGCAATTCAAGGGCCCGGCCGGCTCGTTCCGCCTCCGCGACGACCCCGCGCGGGACCACCTCTTCGTCGCCACGGGCACCGGCATCGCTCCGATCCGTTCGATGCTGCTCGCCCTCTTCGAAAAACAGAGTTCCGGTTCCGCAATGCTCTTTTGGGGACTCCGCACGCAGCGGGACCTCTACTATCAGGACGAGCTGGAGGCCTGGGCTCGGGCTCATTCCAAGTTCAGCTTTACCACGACGCTGTCCCGCCCGGAGAACGGCTGGTCCGGCGAGCGCGGGCGGGTCACGCGCCTCGTGGAAGAGCGGATCGTCACCGTGCAAAACCTCTCTGTCTATCTCTGCGGGAACAGCGGCATGCTCGACGATGTGAGCGGGCTCATTCAGAAAAAAGGCCTGTGCCCTATTTATCGTGAAAAGTATTATGATGACACCGGCGGCGAACCGGAGTAGCGGCGGATTCTCAATCCGAGGAGGGCTCGACATGCAGGTTCGACATCAGGTGACGATGGCGCTGCTGGTCATGTTGCTCATGATCGTCCCCGGCTGCGGGTACAACGACATCCAGGGGCTCGATGAAGAGACGAACGCGGCGTGGAGCGAGGTCCTCAACCAGTATCAGCGGCGGGCCGACCTGATCCCGCACCTGGTCAATGTCGTCAAGGGCTATGCGGCCCACGAGAGACAGACGCTGGAGGCCGTGACCCAGGCCCGCTCGCAGGTCGCCGGCATCAAGGCGACGCCGGAGCTGATCAAGGACCCCGAGGCGTTCAAGAAATTCCAGGCGGTGCAGGCAGATCTGTCGTCGGCCCTCGCGCGGCTGATGGTGGTCGTCGAAAAATACCCGGACCTCAAGGCCAACGAGAATTTCCGCGACCTGCAAAGCCAGCTGGAGGGCACCGAGAACCGGATCACGGTGGCGCGCAAGCGGTACATCGACAAGGTGGCCGAATACAACAAGCTGGTGCGCTTCTTCCCCACCAATTTGACCGCGAAATATCTTCTCAAAATGGACGTGAAGCCGAACTTCACAGTGGCCGACGAAAAGGCCGTATCCAAGCCGCCGGACGTCAAGTTCTAAGTGCGTCTAGTTTTTCTGCTGGCGACAGTCGCGGTGGCGGCGCTCGCCTCGTCCGCCGCCGCGCTCGAGGTCCCTCCGCTCACCGGCCGCATCGTGGATCACGCTCATCTCCTGCCCGCGGATCGCGCCGCTGCGCTGTCAGACGAGCTGGCCGCCCACGAGGCGCGCACGGGCAACCAAGTGGCACTCCTGACGTTGCCGTCCCTGGAAGGCGAGCCGCTGGAGGAATTCACCCACCGGGTGGCGACCACCTGGAGGCTCGGTCGGAAGGGAACAGACAACGGCGTGCTCATCCTCGTCGTGCCGGGCGACCGGAAGATCCGCATCGAAGTCGGCTACGGGCTCGAAGGTACGCTGACCGATGTGAAGTCCTCCCGCATCATCCGCGAGGAAATGGCGCCCCGGTTTAGGACGGGGGATTTCGCCGGAGGAATCACAGCCGGCGTCAAGGCCGTCCTGGGCACGATCGAAGGCACCTACCAGCCTCCCCCGCGAAAAACGGTCCCAGCCGGCAATTCAGCCGAGAGCGCTTTGGGTATGTTCTTTGTGGCGGTCGTGGTCGGCATCCTGACGGCTGCCATCATCGGCCATCACTGGAAGGGCAGCTCCATCGGGAGCGTGATGGCGCTGGTTCTCGCGCTCTCGTCCGGACTGATCCTCGCACTTGCGGCCGCCGCGATCGTGCTAGTCTTCACGCTGTTGCTGGGGACCATGGCAACCGGCGGAGGACGAAGCGCTTACAGCGGGTGGAGTGGCGGCTTCGGCGGGTTTGCTGGCGGCGGATTTTCCGGCGGGGGGTTCGGCGGAGGAGGGTTCAGCGGAGGCGGGGGAGGCTTCGGGGGCGGCGGCGCGTCCGGAAATTGGTGAATGAACATGTTCTCGGCCGAGGATCTTCGAAAAATCCATGACGCGGTGCAGGCCGAGGAACGGCGGACGCGGGGCGAGATCGTCCCCATGGTGGTACCATCGTCCGCCCGGTATCGCGAAGTAAGCTATCTCGCAGGTCTCGCGACGGCCCTCATCGTGCTGACCGCCCTGCTGACGTTCGAGCATGGGTGGGGGCAATATGCGTGGCAAGCGCACCATCCTGCCTGGATCGTGCTCGGCGTGGTACTGGCCTATGCCGTCGGGCATTGGGCTGGAACCTTCCCCCCATTCATAAGATTCTTCACCACGAACGGGCGGATGGCCTTCAAGGTGCGCCGGCGCGCCGAACTGGCGTTCTATGAACACGGTCTGCACAGGACGCGGGAGGGTACCGGCATTCTGCTCATGGCCTCACTGCTGGAGCATCGCGTGCAGATACTCGCCGACAAGGCCCTCCATGACAGGGTCCCCCCCGGCACCTGGGACAGTATCGTGCGAGACATGATCCAGGGGATCAAAGACGGCCGCCCGACCGAGGCCTTCTGCCAGGCGATCGCCCGCTGCGGCGACCTGCTCGCGCAACATTTTCCCGCGCGCCCAGGCGACAACCCCGATGAATTGTCCGACAATCTGATCCAGGAGAAGTGAGGTCAGTAGGTGATGGAGTCGAGCTCGAGCGGGACTCCGCCCGGCTCCTCCACCCGGAAGCTGACGCGACCGATAACGCGGCCCTCCGCCGTCTCCGCATCCACACGCCAGTCCCCCGGCAGGACATGCTGCTTGATGGTATAGCCTCGGTAGCCTCCCTCGCGCCCGCCCGAAATCGTGAAACCGATCCGGTCTGTCATCGAGAAACCATGACGGCCGGGCGGCCGGTATTGCCAACGATGGTAGATCGTCGTGTGAAGATCGACGGGCGCGAACACAGCGGTAAAGCAATAGGCGGGGTCCGCGCCCCGAAAAGGATCGTCTGAGCGCTTCCAGAACTGGTACCACGCGCCCTGTTCGAACATCAGGTGGTAGGTTCCGTCGGCCTTGGTGATGTTGTGGTAGACCCCGCCGAACTTCATGGAGAGCGGCACCGGCGGGATCCAGTTGAGGAAATAGAAGCCCACCAGGAGCCCGATCAGCCCGAGCGCCGGTAAGCCGGTCCACAGGGCTTCCCGCTGTAATCCGTCCGCGGTGCCCCGATAGACCAGCCGCATCACTCCCACCGTCACGGCGGCGCTCAGGCAAGCGCCGAACAGAAACACCCACGTGTTCATCCACCCGGTCAGTACCGGCAGGAAGAATGTGAAGAAGCTGAAGACGACGAGCGCGTAGAGGCTGAACAGCAGGCGCAGGTTGGAGAGGCGGTCGTGCAGGAGTTCGTTCCCCACCAGCAGGGCGACAAGCAGGCCGAAGAAGACGGCGGTGGCGGTCAGCGAGGCGCTCTGCGAGTAGAAGATGGTGTAGGCACTGAACAGCCCGCCCAGCAGGAACTGGATGGCATGGGGATAGTGTGGCTGCGCGCGGGCGATCAACGACTTGACGTGCCCCGGAACAACCGTCGCGTCAATCGTGGTCCTCCCCAGATCGGCGCGCGCGGTCAGGACGATCAACCCGCCCAGTAGGCTCAAATAGAGAAACAGGATCAGGTTATCCAGCAGACTGTCAATGCGGGTGAGCGTGACGCCATCGTAGGTCACGCCGGCCAGGAAAAAAACGACCGGTAACAGGGGCTTGGAGAAGGCGGCGCGGAGCCTGGCTGCGGTCACTCAAACTCGACGGGAGTGATGTTATAGGTGAGTTCCAGGCCAAATTCATCGATCAGCTCGTTGGCCGTCTCGTTTCCGAGGGAGGACCGGGTCTCGCTGATGACGAGGTCGATCATGGGCGCGGCCTGCGGGCCGAATTGATCGATCGCCGACTGGATCCGGCACCGGGCTTCGTCCGTCGTCATGGGTACGCTAGCGCTCTACTTCTTATCCTCGTTCTTATCCTTGGTGACCGCCTTCTTTACGGTGTCGGCGGCCTTGCTGGATCCTTCCGTGATGGCCTTCTCGACCGGTTCCATCACTTTCTGGATGGCCTTGCCCATTTCCTGGAATCCATGATCCAGGTCCTTCTTGGCCTCATCGAGCTTGTCCTTTGACGACGTCTTCTGCTCATCAGCCGAGGACGGCGTCACGAATCCGGCCCCAGGCAGACAGAGAAGAACGAAGGCCAGCGCCCAGCCCGCATATCGCGAAGATGATCGTACCATTTTGCTAGTTTATCACGATTGCCCAGGCCGCCGCCATTGGCTATGATGCGTGCTGAATACTCATGCTGGAAGACGAATTCTGCGACATCATCAAGAAGGCGCGCAACGGCCAAGGGCTCAGCCTCGACAAGGTCGCCGCGACATCAGGACTGGGCGCGCCGGTGCTGCGCGAGTTCGAAGCCGGACGGCGCGCCCCCACGCGCGAGGAAGCCCTGGCGGTCGCCGCCGCGCTCTCGCTTGATGGCCCCAAGTTGGCGGCCATCGCCTGCGACCACTGGCATCCGGCTCATCCATCACACCACACGGCTCGGGACGTGGTCGCGGTCCACGGCGACATCGGCGGCTACGAGGTCAAGGGCTACCTCTTCTTCGATCCCGCCACGCGCGAGGCCGCCATGATCGACAGCGGCTACAATCCCGAGGCCATGCTCCAGTCCATCGAGCGGGAACGCCTCAGGCTCATCGCCATCTGCCTGACGCACGGCCACGCCGACCATGCGGGCGGCATCGACGCGATTCTGGCTCGTTACAAGGTGCCGGTGTACATCGGAGAGGGCGACTGGGATCTGCTGGGGTGGCAGCCGCCGATCGCCTTGCGGAAGTTTGTGCGCGACGGCGAGGCGCTTCGAGTCGGGGGAGCGGAACTCAAGTTTGTGACGACTCCCGGCCACACGCCGGGTGGAGTGTGCTACCGGGCGAACGAGTACTGCTTCGTGGGGGACACGCTCTTTGCCGGCTCCATCGGGCGGGCCAATCCATCAACGCTGTACCCCGCCCATCTCGAAAGCGTCAGGAAGCGGGTGCTGACGCTCCCCGACCACTGTATTCTGTTTCCCGGCCACGGCCCCGCCACCACGGTGCGCGAAGAAAAAGACCACAACCCGTTCGGGTAGGGGCAACCCCCCGTGGTTGCCCATCTCGAAGGGCAGGCACAGGGGCCTGCCCCCTACCTCATTCTTCCGCCAGCACCTCGAGCATCGCCTGGTGCACGAGCCCGTTGGACGCGAGGGTTTCCTTGCCGTAGATGGAAAAGGCCTTACCCGCGAAGTCGGTGATGCGCCCGCCGGCCTCGGTGACGATCAGGCTCCCGGCCGCCACGTCCCACGGGTGCAGGTACAATTCCCAAAACCCATCCACGCGGCCTGCGGCCACGTAGCACAGATCAATGGCGGCGGACCCCGTCCGTCGGAGCCCCTGGGCCCGCAGGGCGAACCGCGAGAAATGGGTCAGGTTGCTCTGGCGACCTTCCCGGTCGTACGCGAAGCCGGTCACGACCAGAGCCTGGTCGAGCGTGACCGCCTTGGACACGTGGATCCGCTCGCCGTTGAGGAACGCGCCCTTGCCGGCTTCCGCCTCAAAGAGCTCCTGGCGGAGCGGGTCATACACCACACCGAGAACGATGCGACCCTCCGCTTCCAGGCCAATCGACACACAGAACGCCGGAAACCCGTGCGCGAAGTTCGTGGTCCCGTCCAGCGGGTCCACAATCCACCGGTACGGCGACGGCTTCTGGGAGCCTTCACCCCCCTCTTCAGCGAGAATGCGGTGGTCCGGGAACGCTTTGCTCAGCGCTTCGACGATCGCCTGCTCGGACCGGCGGTCCACGTCGGTGACCAGGTTCGTCGTCGCGCCCTGCTTGTAGTCCACACGAAACTCGGTGCGAGAGGCGTCCGCGATGATCTTGCCGGCCTGCTGCGCCGCCGCCACCGCCACCATCCTGAAATCCGACATGTGCTCCCTCTTCGGGTCTTTCCGCACTATACCACAGGCCTGCGATTGACAACCCTCTTCGCCCGGCCTATTGTGCGGGCTGTTTCAGAGACGAACTTCACAGGAGGTTTATCCCATGACGATCTCGCGCAGACGATTCCTCCAACTGTCAGCGGCCGCGGGCGGCGCGCTGGCTCTCGGCGACCTGTCCGATCGGGTGTTCGAGTTCACCAGATGGACTCGTTCAGCATACGCAGCCGAGCCGATCAAGGTCGGCATCATTGATCCGCTGTCCAGTCCCTATAAGACTTCCTCGATTCACGACGTCCACGGAGCCACGGTGGCCATGGAGATGTACAACAAGCGCGGCGGCGTGCTGGGACGCCAGGTCGCGATTATCGAGGCCGATGACGCCTCCAACGTGCAGACCGGGATCAAGGCGGCGACCAAGCTGATCAAGGAAGACCGCGTAGACTTTCTGATGGGAACCTTCAACGGCGACGTGGCCCTCGCTGTGGCTGACGTGGCGAAGCAAGAGAACAAATTATTCATGGCGACCTGCCCGCACATCATGGATCTGACTGGATCGCGGTGCGACTCCCACACCTTTGTCTTCATGGCGAACGCCCGCATGATGGCCCAGGCCGTCGCGCCGCACATCGTGAAGGTCCACGGGAACCGGTGCTTTATGGTGACGGCCGACACCGTGGATGGCAAGTCGGCGCTTCAGGCCATGACGGACGCCCTCAAGGCGAACGGCGGAGAGATCGTCGGCGCCGGCACGACGCCATTCGGGACGACCGACTTCACCGCCGCGCTCACCGACGCGAAGGCGGCGAAGCCGAGCGTCGTCATCCTGAACCTCTACGGCTGGGACCTGGTCAACGCCCTGAAGGCCTATGCGAAGCTGGAGCTGGCCAAGGAAAAGATCGGGGTGGGCGGCATGATCGGGGGCGAGCAGATCGGCCGGCCGCTGGGGTACGCGAACAATGCCGGCGTCTGGGGTCTGGTCTGGGATCCCAAGATCAATTCCGAAAGTTCGAAGCGGTTCATCCAGGGCGTGATCGACAAGTACAACCACACCCCGACGTCACGCTGCTACCTCGGCTACGCGGCCATGACGCAGATCCTCGAAGCCGTGCAACGGGCCGGCACCACCGACACGGCGGCGATCATCAAGGCCCTGGAAGGACACGAGTTCGACGGCTGCAAGGAGGGCCGGTCCTCCTTCCGCGCCTGGGACCATCAGCACGTGCAGGACGTGCTGGTCGGGCAGGCCTACGGAAAGGAACTGGGCCTCGGACACTATCAGATTCTGGCGACCGTACCGGGAGACGCCGTGGCGGGTACTCGCGATCAGAATACCTGCGTGCTCTGAGATCCATCAGGGGCCCGCTCACGACAGACAGTGCTTCGCCTTCCGGAGCCGGCAAGCTTGGGCCGGCTCCGCCGTCGTCTTGATCCATCAACAACCAGTTTTAGGTAACCTCCCTGTCTTGCTGACCCTCTGACCGCGTGTTAAGATGCCACGCTCTTTTATAGGGAGCAGGTGCGCGGAGAGGTGCGAGAGTGGCCGAATCGACGTGCTTGGAAA
>DASYQR010000110.1:0-15117 GCA_036005325.1 Nitrospirales bacterium
ACACGAATAACGAGGTTTCATGAGCAAGTCGCTGATCATCGTCGAATCGCCGGCCAAGGCCCGGACCATCACGAAGTACCTCGGCCGCGGCTACACCGTCATGGCGTCCGTCGGCCATGTGAAAGATCTCCCCACGAGCAAGCTGGGCGTGGATATCGAGCACGACTTCACGCCGCAGTATGTGATCATCAAGGGCAAGGCCCAGGTCCTCGCGGAGATCAAGAAGAAGGCGAAGGAGGCCGACAAGGTGTTCCTGGCCCCCGACCCCGACCGTGAAGGCGAAGCCATCGCCTGGCACATCGCCCAAGAGATCGATGGAAAGTCGTTCGATCGCAAAGCCGTCGGCAAGAGCCGAAAGGTCTTCCGGGTGCTGTTCAACGAGATCACGGAGTCGGCCATCAAACGCGCGCTGCAGTCCCCCGGCCAGGTCGACATGAACCTGGTCAACGCGCAGCAGGCCCGGCGCGTGCTGGACCGCATCGTCGGCTACCAGGGCAGCCAACTCTTATGGAAGAAGGTCCGCCGCGGCCTCAGCATGGGCCGCGTGCAGTCGGTGGCCGTGAAGCTGATCTGCGATCGCGAGCGCGAGCGGGACGCCTTTCGCTCGGAAGAATACTGGTCCATCACAGCGACCCTGGCCGGCAAGAACCCGCCGCCGTTCGAGGCCAAGCTGCATAGTATTAACGGCCAGGACGCCGAGATCCCCTCCGGCACCGAAGCCGAGCGCATCGTGGCCGCCGTGGACGGGAAGGACTTCATCGTCCGGTCCGTCGAGCGCAAGGAGAAGAAGCGCAACCCGGTGGCGCCCTTCATCACCAGCCGGCTCCAGCAGGAAGCGGCGCGCAAGCTACACTTTTCTCCCAAAAAGACCATGACTCTCGCTCAGCAGCTTTACGAGGGCATGGAGATCGGCAAGGAGGGACCGGTCGGCCTGATCACGTACATGCGGACGGACTCCCCGCGGATCGCGAAGGAGGCCGCCGAAGAGGCCCGGCAGGTAGTGCGCGAGCGCTTTGGCGCCGAGTACCTGCCCCAAACCCCTAATGTCTATAAGACGCAGAAGGCCGCCCAGGAAGCCCATGAGGCCATCCGGCCGACCTCAGCCCGTCGCGATCCCGAATCGATCAAGCGGTTTCTTGAGCGGGACCATTACCATCTCTACAAGCTCATTTGGAACCGCTTCATCGCCTCTCAGATGGCCCCGGCCGTGCTGGAAGTCACGCGCGTGGACTGCAGCCCTGAGCAGACACCGGACACCTATGTGTTCCGCGCCAACGGGACCGTCGTCAAGTTCGCCGGTCATACGGCAGTGTACCAGGAAAGCCGGGACGCGGAGGCCATCGCACAGAACCGCAAAACCGATCAGGAGGTCGAGGAGGAAACGGAGCGGCAGTTGCCGGCCCTCACCGAAGGCGAGCGTCTGCGGCTGGTCGCCCAGGAGGGCCAACCGGTCGCCGGTCTCTTACCCAAGCAGCACTTCACGCAACCGCCCCCCCGCTACAACGAAGCCCTGCTCATCCGCGAACTGGAAGAAAAAGGCATCGGCCGGCCGTCGACGTATGCCAGCATCACCTCCACGATCCAGGATCGTAAGTACGTCGAAAAGAAGGAAGGGCGGTTCGTCCCGACGGAAACCGGCATCGTCGTCAACGACTTCCTCGTCAAGGGGTTTCCCGATATTCTCAACGTAGACTTCACCTCCCTGATGGAAAAAGAACTCGACGAAGTGGAAGAAGGCGAGAAACCCTGGGTCACGGCCGTGCGCGACTTCTATGTCCCCTTCCGCAAGGATATCGAAAAGGCCAAGGATCTGCCCGGACCCAAAGACACGGTCGAACCTCCGACGAACATCCCCTGCGAGCTATGCGGACGCATGATGGAGATCAAGTGGGGCCGGAACGGGAAGTTCCTGGCCTGCCCGGGTTACAAGGAGGATCCGCCCTGCAAGAACACCCAGAATTTCGAGAAGCTGCCGGACGGCACCATTAAGATCGTTGCAAAAGAGGACACCTCGACCGATGAGAAGTGCGAGAAGTGCGGCTCGCCGATGGTCATCAAGACCGGCCGGTTCGGCAAGTTCATCGCCTGCTCGGCCTATCCCACCTGTAAGACCACGAAGCCCATCCCGCTCGGCGTCAAGTGCCCGCAGGACGGCGGCGACCTGACCCAGAAGCGCAGTAAAAAGGGCCGCACATTCTATGCCTGCGTGAATTATCCGAAGTGCGAGTTCGCCCTGTGGGACCGCCCTGTCGCAAGACCCTGCCCCCAATGCCATGCCTCCTTCCTCGTGGAGAAATACTCCAAGCAGACCGGCACCTCTGTCGTCTGCCGCAACAGCGAGTGCGACTACAAAGAATAGTCAGAATCGACTTAATCTTGTCTTAGGGGGAAATCTCCGAACAATCCTTGAATTGGCTTGCTCTATTTCTTTGGCGGAATGCTTCTCTGAGACAAGTCAATGTCCTCTGCCAGAGGAATCTCTTGTACGCCTCGATTGGCGGGCGTCGCAATCAATGCTACGGACGAATCCGATTCGTTTGTTGGTTGTGGTCCTGTCTCGACGATCCCCAAAGAGTTCTTCAGAGCCTTCAAGTCGAGAATGCGACTGTGTGCGCCATAGAAAGTCCTGGCAATTAAGCGGTCGCCAACCACCATAAGCATGGCTATGCGATTCGTGTCCAGCCCGTGCCCGTTGTCCTCAAACCCTTGTGAAATGAAGTTCCGCTCAAAATGCGCGATGCGCTTCCTGACGCAATCAAGAATCAGCAAGTCGTGGCCAATCCCGACAAACGCCAGATTCTGATAGGTGGTGACAACGGGAAGATTGTTCTTGCCAGATTTGACGCGTGCCAGAGTGAGGCTTATGTCCGAATTAAGATCGTAGAGTACAAAATGTGATCCGGAGGCGATAAATATCCGTTCCGGATCTCCCAGGAGATAGGGTTGTCCTTGGTCAATCGCAGGCAATTTCATATCCCATTCTCGCCCGTCCTTACGAGATTTTACACGAAGTTGACCGATGTTTTTGATCTCATACTTTGCGTTGCCCGCCTCAATTGGGAACCCGTATCGGACAGAGGGACTTTGCTCCGGTTTATTCTTAACATGCATCGTGGCAAGGACCTTAAGGGTGGTCTTGTCTAGTACCACAAAGTTTGGTCGATCTTCGCTCTCGTACCTGTAACCAATGTCGAGAAGGATCTGATTCTTGCTGAAGCGTATCTGTTCGATGTTGTCCTGATATTCATCATCGCATCCTGCGACTCGAATGCTATGAAAGAGCTTGAAGTCAATCGGATCATAAACTTCCAGTCTGACACCAGGAATATCCCCGATTTTCATCCAGGAGATGCAGTCGTATACACCGATATACGCCTTGCCTTCATGGAAGTAGATAGAATGGGGAAGGTCGCCGCGGACAATACTAATTTCTTTCACGTCTGATGAATTGATAACCTTCCTTGCAGGGCCGAAATCCCGTGATGCGATTTGTGGTGCCCGGCCAAACACCTGCTGATACTCCTTGTAGGCGGAGACCGCCTTGTCCAATGCCAGCTTGTCACCGCTGATTACATATTGCTTGTGAAAGAGGTCCGAGACCAGTAACGCCCACCGTGCGTCATTCGGCTGTTTTGCCTTGAGGTGTTCGACCAAGGGAATGGCTTCAGCGTATCGATCAAATGTCTCACCGAGCCACCGAACATAGTCCTCAACGATCGGCTGAAGAGCAGGATTGTCCATCTCGCCACGCGCCAACACACCCGGTAGCCCGGCATCGTCAAGGTTATCCACCGCGCGATAAGTATCGTGATTCTCGTCCGCCATCAATTTCGCCTGCTTATGTGCGGTATTCAGTTTCTTAAGCTGAGTATCTTGCGCAAGCAGTCGGGTCCTATCAAATCGATAGATAGCCACCCTACTGGTTTTGATCCGTCGATATTCAGGCACTGTGATGATAAGATCGTCGGCAACTGACAAAAAATAACCCGCGACGTCGATAATGGCTTTTTCCTGCCCCGTATGCAGGTCAAATATCCTGGCCTTATGCGGCAATTGCCCGTCCTGCGCGGCTGATGGTGCAGCGAAGATGAGGTTGCCTGAGATATCAAGGGAGAGAAAGAATGCAGGATCGAAGGAAGGGATTGTTCGTTCGAGAGACCGCGTGACAAGGTCATAGACAAGGATATCGCCACAGTTTGCGACAACAACCAGTTTTCCTCCAGCGAGCTTGACCGGCCCTAATTCACAAATCGACTGCTTATCAGGCTTTCTAGGAGGAATAGTGAAGGACCCGACCTCGTTGAAGTCAAGGTCGTACGCTTTGGCCTGATAGCCGAGTACCAGTACGTCGTCGCCGTTCAGCACAACAGTGCTGGACCCGATGAGCGGCGCACTCTTTAGTAAACTCGTGCTTTCAAGGTCATAGATAAGGCCAGTTCCTCCGAAATAGATCTGATACTCACTGTTATTCTGAGTAACATAGAGTTTCCCGTTTTTTATGAACGCGCCCGTGATTCGCCGATCAAGGTTGAGTTCTTTGATAAGTTTCCCCGTCGATCGGCTAAAGATGAGCAGACGATGCACTGGACCATAACTGGAATCGCGCGTAATAACGTAGTCTTTATTTGAAAACAGATAATGACTATAGCTAGTGCCAAGCCCATCGAATGTGGCTTCAACCTTGCTCGTTCGCGGATTGAAGAAAACCAACTCTTTACCGTTGCCTGTGCGATCATACCGGGAAAAGATCAAATGCTGCCCATCGAAACTAGCGGGACTCTCAATGGCAAGATCGTCGATGTTGGCAACAAGAACCAATCCCTCGTCTGCTCCAGGGCTCTGGAGCCCTCCCGCGTAGACCAAGGGTGGGAGCGATATGTTAGCTGAGATACTCAGGAAAACCACGAGGAAGGGCAAGATTGTTACACTGATAATTCGAAAAACATCAGGCATAGTATCGACTCCTAGTGGTCGTTCAAAGGGGTCTCGTTTGTCTGATTATCAGGCAGGTAACATTTTTACAATGTTATTCGGATTAATTGTGAAATTCTACCAATAGATTCCAAGCCTGGTCCTTGTCAAACTTAGGAAAGGAAGTGTGTTAGAATTCCCCTCACCCACACCCTCTCCCCGCACGCGGGGCGAGGGAAGGGATAGGAGGGTACGATACCCACACCATGCGCGAGGATATTGTCATCATCGGCGGCGGGTTGGCCGGCTCGGAGGCGGCCTGGCAGGCGGCCAATCGGGGCGCCAAGGTCACCCTCTACGAGATGCGTCCCAAGGAGCAGACAGCCGCCCACAAGACCGGCCATCTGGCCGAACTGGTCTGCTCGAATTCGCTCGGCTCCACCGAGATCCAAAGCGCTCCCGGCATCCTCAAAGAGGAAATGCGCCGCCTCAACTCTCTCATTATTAAGGTGGCGGACGAGGTGCGGGTGCCGGCCGGGGCTGCCCTGGCCGTGGACCGCGACCTTTTCGCGCACCGGATTACGCAAACCTTGGAGGGCCACCCGAACGTCCGCATCCTGCACGAGCCGGTGTCGGAGATTCCGCCCGACTGCCTGGCGATCGTGGCCACCGGGCCGCTGACCTCCGACGCGCTAGCCGAGCATCTCAAGAACCTGACGCAGGCCAAGCATCTCTATTTCTTCGACGCGATCTCGCCGATCGTGGACGCCGACAGCATCGACATGAGCAAGGTCTTCAAGGCGTCGCGCTATGACAAGGGCGAGGGGGACTATCTGAACTGCCCGATGACCGAGGCCGAGTATGACGCATTCCATCAAGCGATGGTGGCGGACGAGAAGGTGGTGCCCAAGGACTTCGAGAAGGTTCCCTACTTCGAGGGCTGCATCCCGATCGAGGTCATGGCCGAACGCGGCCGCGACACCATGATGTTCGGCCCGATGAAACCGGTGGGCCTCGTGGACCCGCGTACGAACGCGCGTCCCTACGCCGTGGTGCAGTTGCGCATGGAGAACCGGCACGGCACCTCCTACAACCTCGTCGGGTTCCAGACCAAGCTGACCTACGGCGCCCAAAAGCGCGTCTTCCGGATGATTCCCGGCCTGGAGCGCGCCGAGTTCCTGCGTTACGGCAGCGTGCACCGGAATACGTTCATCAACGCCCCGACCCTCCTGCGCGACACCTTGCAGTTGAAGAACAAGGGCACGGTCTTTCTGGCGGGCCAGTTGGTCGGCGTGGAAGGCTACACCGAAGCCGCCGCCACCGGCGGATTGGCCGGACTCAACGCCGCGCGCGGCCTGCAGGGCAAGAGCCTAGTGGTTCCGCCGGAGACTACCGCGCACGGGGCGCTCCTCAAATACATCACGACGAGCGAGCCGCGCCACTTTCAGCCGATGAACACCAACTATGGCCTGTTTCCCCCGCTCCCCTTGCGCGTCCGCGACAAACAGGAACGGCAACGCCGGACCGGACAGCGCGCCTTAGAGGACTTTGCCGCATGGATGCAGCAGTCCGGTCTTTCCTGACATATTTAAAAGTCGAGCGGAGCGCCTCGCCGCACACTCTCCGCAGTTACGAGACAGACCTGCGCCAATTCAGGGAGTTTCTCCGGACGTCGCACGAGGGCTCGGTCCCCACGCCGGCGGCGCTTGATTCCTACGCAGTGCGCAGCTTCCTCGCCGCGCGCGCCAGAGTGGGCGACGCCAAAAGCTCATTGGGACGGAAACTGGCGACCATCCGGAGTCTCTTCAAATACCTCGGCCGGGAAGGGATCGTCACCCACAGCCCTGCGGCGACAGTGGTCACGCCGAAAAAGGAACAGCGCCTGCCGCGCGTCCTTTCCGCCGATGACGCCACCAGGCTCATGGAGAACCCAGAACCCACCAGGCCACGGTCGGCCCGTGACCAGGCGATCCTGGAAGTCCTCTATTCGGCGGGCGTCCGGGTCGCCGAGCTGGTGGGGCTGAATGTCGAGGATGTAGACTTGACGGCAGGCGCCGCCACCGTGATGGGCAAAGGCCGCAAGGAGCGGGTCGTCCTGCTGGGGAACAAGGCCGTGTCCGCCCTGCGGGCGTATCTGGCGTCGCCTAATCCATGGACCGGCCGAGGGACGACGCCGCTGTTCCGCAACAGCCGGGGCGGCCGGTTGACGGCCCGCAGCGTGGAGCGCATCGTCGCGGAGCAATGCCGGGCCCTCGAGAATTTTCCCACCATGACGCCGCACACACTGCGCCATTCGTTCGCCACGCACCTGTTAGACGGCGGCGCGGACCTGCGCGCGATCCAGGAAATGCTGGGCCATGCGTCGCTTTCCACCACCCAGCAATACACGCACGTGGCGCTGGACCGGCTGATGGAGACCTACGACAAGGCGCACCCGCGCGCCAAGGATGAGGTACAATAATTTCATGATCATTCGCTCCACCACCATCCTCTGCGTGAGACGGGACGGCCATGTGGCCATGGGCTCCGACGGCCAGGTCACCCACGGCACCACGATCATGAAGCAGAACGCAAAGAAACTCCGCCGTATGTATAATGATAAGGTGGTGGCCGGATTCGCGGGCGCCACCGCCGACGCCTTCACGCTGTTCGAGAAGTTCGAGGGCAAGCTCGAGGAGTATCGCGGCAACCTTACCAGAGCGGCCGTGGAGCTGGCCAAGGATTGGCGGATGGACCGGGCGCTGCGCCGGTTGGAGGCGCTGCTCGCCATTGCCGACAAGGAGCACTCGTTGATCGTCTCCGGCACCGGCGATGTGATCGAGCCGGAGGACGGCATCCTGGCGATCGGCTCGGGTGGCCCCTACGCGCTGGCAGCCGCGCGTGGGCTGCTGCTCCATTCAAAGCTGGACGCCCGCGCCATTGTAGAAGAGTCCATGAAAATCGCCGGCGGCATCGACATCTATACGAACTTGGCGCTCTCGTTCGAAGAGCTGAAATAACCACCGAACGCGACACTCGGAGTGGTCATGGACAACGCGTCGCAACAACCACCGAGCCTCGACAGCTTCACCCCGCGCCAGATCGTGGAGGAGTTGGACCGCTACGTCATCGGCCAGCGGGAGGCCAAGCGCATGGTGGCCATCGCGCTGCGCATGCGCTGGCGGCGCCAGCGGCTGCCCGCGCACCTGCGCGACGAGGTCATGCCGAAGAACATCATCATGATCGGGCCGACCGGCGTCGGCAAGACCGAAATCTCCCGCCGCCTGGCCAAGCTGGCGCAGGCTCCCTTCGTCAAAGTGGAGGCCTCCAAGTTTACCGAGGTGGGCTATGTCGGGCGGGACTGCGAGTCCATGGTCCGCGACCTCGCGGAACAGGCCGTGAACATGGTCAAGACCGAATACGCCGAGCGCGTCCAGAAAAAGGCCGCGGCCCAGGCCGAGGAGCGCCTCCTCGATCTCCTGATCCCTCCGCCTCCGCCGAAGACGCCGCCGGGCATCTTTGACCAGGCCAGCTTCGAAGCACAGCCTCAGCCGTCCAACGAGAGCTATGACGCGACGCGCTCGAAGTTCCGCCTGCTGCTGCGCGAGGGCAAGCTGGACGAACGCTCGATCGAGCTCGAAGTGAAGGACAAGGCCACGCTCCCAATCGGCGTGATCTCCAACATCGGCGGCATGGAGCAGATCCAGGATCAATTGCAGGAGATGCTGGGAGGCATGTTCCCCGGCAAGAAGAAGCGCCGCACGGTCAAGGTCCCGGAGGCGCTTGAACTGCTCCTCCAGGAGGAGGCCCAGAAGCTGATCGACATGGAAGCGGTCGTCAAGGAAGCCCTTGCCAAGACGGAGCAGAACGGCATCATTTTCCTGGACGAGATCGACAAGATCGCGGGACGCGAGCGGACACTCGGGCCCGACGTCTCCCGCGAGGGCGTCCAGCGGGACCTCCTGCCGATCGTGGAAGGGTCCACCGTCACAACCAAGTACGGGCCGGTGAAGACCGATCATATCCTGTTCATCGCCGCGGGGGCGTTCCATATGGCCAAGCCCTCGGACCTCATCCCGGAGCTGCAGGGCCGCTTTCCCATCCGGGTCGAGCTGGAGCCTTTGACCAAGGACGACTTCGTCCGCATCCTGACGGAGCCGCAGAATGCCCTGCTCAAGCAATACACGGCCCTGCTCGAGACGGAAGGCGTGACGTTGGACTTCACCCACGAGGGCATCGAGGAGATCGCGGCCACTGCCGTGCAGGTCAACGAGCGCTCGGAGAACATCGGCGCCCGGCGGCTCTTCACGATCATGGAGCGGCTCCTCGAGGAGATTTCCTTCGAGGCGCCGGAGCTCACCGAAAAGAAGCTGACGATCGACGCTCAGGCCGTGAAGAACCGCCTCAAGGACATCGTGAAAGATCCGGACCTGAGCCGGTACATTTTGTGATCCGTAGGGGCGGTTCGCGAACCGCCCCTACATTCGGAGACGCCAATGGACGAATTGATCAGAAAGGCGAACGTGCTCATCGAGGCCCTGCCCTACATCCGGGCCTTCGCCGGAAAGACCATCGTGCTGAAGTACGGCGGCAAGGCCATGACCGATCCGGAACTGAAAGAAGGCTTTACCACCGACGTCGTGCTCATGAAATACGTCGGGCTCAACCCGGTCGTCGTACACGGCGGCGGGCCCCAGATCGACCAGATGCTCAAGCGACTGGCGATCGAGCCCAAGTTCCGCCAGGGCGTCCGCGTGACGGACGAAGCTACCATGGAGATCGTCGAGATGGTCCTCGGCGGGACCATCAATAAAGAAATCGCCTCCCTGATCAGCCGGCATGGGGCCAAGGCCGTCGGGTTGAGCGGCAAGGACGGCGGGCTCATTCAAGCCAAACCCTTCACGAAAGCCGACTGGGCCAAAAAGCTCGGAGCAGACCTCGGCAGCTGGGGTGAAGATGAAGATTACGGGCTCGTCGGCGACGTCCAGGCCGTGGATGCCTCGATCTTAAAGAACCTCCAGGCCACCAACGCCATTCCCGTGATCGCGCCGCTGGGCGTCGGCAAAGACGGGCGCACATACAACATCAACGCCGACCTCGTCGCCGGCGCGGTCGCCGCCGCGCTGGGCGCAGAAAAGCTCGTCGTCCTCACGGACGTGCGGGGCATCAAGGACGAGGACGGCAGGCTCCTGTCCACACTGGCGCGCAAGGACATGGCCCGCATGGTGAAGAAAGGCACGATCAGCGAAGGGATGTTGCCCAAGGTGCAGGCATGCCTGAACGCCCTCGAAGGGGGTGTCAAGAAGGCCCACGTGATCGACGGCCGCACGCCGCACGCCATTTTGCTGGAGATCTTCACGGACAAAGGCATCGGGACGGAGATCGTGGCCTGATGACGACGGACGTACTGGCACAGGGTGCCGTTGATGAGCGCGCGGCGGCGCAGGTCAGGCGCTATACCGTTCGCATGACCATCTGCTTCATCATCGGGGTCAACGCCCTCTTTCTCTTGATCCTCTGGGGCAGCGGCGTGGACCTGGATCGGATCTTCGCGGACCGGGACTTCTTCGATCCCGTCCAGGACGTATGTCTCCGCATGGCCTGGTACAAGCCGGTCGGCGAAAAGGACCCCGTCCGGCTGTGCAAGGAATGGATCAACCTGGGCGATCCCTCCGGGCAAGTTCACAAGAACCAAAACGACTTGCAGATCGTCAAAGGCGCCGACGGCAAGGTGTATGCGAACATGGCTCCCGGCGACGGCCGGTTAATCGCGGTCATCGTCTTCGTCGTGGCGCTCGTGGCCGGAGGAATGTGGCTGCAGCGCTACCTCATCGCGCGCTATCGGGCCAAACTGACCGCCGCGGCCGAAAAGAACTTGTGAGTGGCGGATTCCGTGCCCGCTTCGCCGGCGCACTCACCTCCCTCCGAGACTTAGAGGAACGCGAACGCAAACGTCTCTTAGCTGAAGTCCTCAAAACCAAAGGACTCATGCCCCTCCTGATGAAGCGCCGCAACGGACAGCGGTGGATTCCCGAAGAGCTGGTCGAACTCCGCGCCCACCTCCGGCGTCTCTCTCACCTGAGCCCTTACCTTGTGGTGGTTGTGCTTCCCGGCGCGCCCCTCATGCTTCCTCTCCTGGCCTGGTGGCTCGACCGGCGACAGGTGCGCAGGGACGCAAAGGGGACCGCCGCTTCCGTGAAACCATCGGGACAGAATCTCTCCGAGAAGTGACGCGCCGGCGCCATCCTCCCAAACCTCTCATTCTGGCTCACGGCGGAGCGGGCGCGCGTATCGTGACGCCGGCCCAACTCACCTGCCTGACCGACGCGCTGGAGACAGGTTACGCTGTGTTACGACGCGGAGGGACGGCCACCGCGGCCGTGGAAGCCACCATCAAGCTTATGGAAAGCTCGGGCCTCTTCAACGCCGGCACCGGCGCGCATTTGCAACTGGACGGCGTGCGCCGGATGGATGCGTCCATCATGGAGGGACGCATGCTGCGAGCCGGAGCCGTGGCCGGCATCGAACAGGTCCTCCATCCGATCAGCGCGGCGAGATTCGTGATGGAGAAGACCGCGCACGTCCTTCTGGCCGGGGCGCAGGCGACGCGCTTCGCCCGGCACTTCAAATTGGAGCGCCAAGGATCAGCCCGACGCGGCTCAGTCTCACCATCCAAACGCAATGCTGCGCGCGAGGCCGTGACTGCCACGGGGCTGCAGCGCCGCATGCTTCGGCTCTATCAAAAGATGTTGGGGCTGGAAACCGTGGGCGCCGTCGCGTTGGACCGCCACGGGAATCTCGCGGCCGGTTCCTCCACCGGCGGCATTGCTTTCATGCTGCCGGGCCGCGTGGGCGACACGCCGCTGATCGGCTGCGGCCTCTATGCAGACAACGACGCCGGTGCGGTGTCGATGACCGGCCTGGGCGAGAGCATCATCCGTCTGACGATGGCCAAGGAGATCGTGGACCGGATGGCAGGCGGTACGAGCCCGGCGACGGCGACGCGGCTGACGCTGGAGAAGCTCGTCCGGCGGATCGAAGGAGGCGCGGCCGGCGCGCTCGTGCTGGCGCCCGACGGCCGCTTCGCGATCCGGCACACCACCCCGCGCATGTGCGCCGGCTGGTGGGACGGCAGCGGCAAACCCACCGTCGCCGACCGTTTTCGCAAATGATTGACAGGTGTAGGCAGGTGGCCTAGCCTTCTGGCAGTCAAAGGTTCGTCCTGTTCGGGGAGCGATCTTGACGCTGTTACGAACTATCCAAAACGCTAATGGCTGGTAACTAATTTAGGATGATGAAAATCTCACCAAAACTTCAATCAGCACTGATCTCCGTTGCCGTATCCTCTACCGTATTAATTCTTTTATACGCTCTCCAGTCCTACTTTAAGCTCTCGAAAGGCTTTATGGGGTTTATTGTATCTCTGATGCTATTGCTTTTGGTGGGTAGCGCCTTTCTTCTTCCTAAATACAAATCTGCCCCTGTTTTAATGAAAAGATCGCTTATTGCTTTGACTTTTTCTTTGTCCATTTTGGCGGTCCTCTTTGGAATCAAAGCTTTCTATATGGATATCAACATTCCTTTTTATCTTATTGCTGTTCTCTTCTTGGGACCTGCGCTGCCCCTTATGTTGCGCGAGCTCAACCACCGAAAATAAGAACGATCTATTGGGACCTCAAATCGCAAGGTTCGCAAAGCGTACGGGTCGGGGAGCCACTATCCTTTGAAGTCAAGCAGTAAAAGTCGAGGTAAGTGGTGATAATGTTCAAGCGGCCAGTTTTGGTTTTTGCTGTCGCAGGGACATTAATCCCCTTTATCTTGATTACCTTTCAGGAAGTATCGCTCTATTTCAACCCAAACTATATCGGTTCAGGCCAACTTTGGTTATTTATGTGGCCATCCAGCATTATGTTGATGGCACTTCATGGTAGCCAGTTCTGGTCCTGGGACACTGTACTCATTTATGCGATATCAATTTTTGTAAATGTCCTTTTGTATGCGTTTATTGGCTCAATAGTTGCTGCAGTCTGGTTTTTGTTTGCAAGGCGCCCGTTGCCAGCTTTTCGGATTTTTCTTTTGAGTGGCATAGCCCTAGTAATTGGCTTCGCGCTCACAGGAATGGGCCGTCCGGTCAGGTACGAGCTGCCTGAGGGATACCAGGGTTGGGTCGTAATCGAGTATTACAATCCAGACTGTGCTCCTATAGAAAGCAAAGGCATTTTTCTTGTCATTACAGTTCCGCCTTCTGGGCGGGTTTGTACATCCAGCCCTTTGCCCGATAATGCTTGGCGGTTATATTTGTATGAACATTTGATGTCCGACAGTACTCGAAGACGAATTCCATCATTTAATAATAAAGCGCGTGCGATCTGGGGAGGAAACTACCTTGTCTTTCAAACGAAAGAAGAAGGATTTCCCCAATATGGGTTCTTTGTGGGTGGGGAGAAAGAAAATGCAAATAGACCGCCCATGCCCTATACAAAACTTAAGTCTCTATAGCGCATTAATCCCAATTGCTGTGCTCATTTGGTTCTGGGGAACTCGAATCGCATGGTTCGCAAAGCGTACAGATCGGGGAGCGATCTGTACGCTGTTGCGAACTCGTGGGGTGTTCGATAGAGGGAAGATGGATTCTGTATGAAAGACCTCATCGGCATACCTCCGAGAACAGAATCGCCACTGGGACGAGCCTTTCGCTTCCTTGTCATTCTCGCATTTTTCACTCTTGTGATAGGCCTCATCATTGATGTTTTCTCAGGACTTCCGGTCACGAAAGGTGCACGCTCTGTCATGGCCTGGGTGGCAGGGATTCTGGGAATAGGAGCTCTCTATATAATTGGGGAATTAGGTGCAGACTGGATACATCAAAAAGATCGTGTTTCAGACCCACTGCTTAAGCGAGTCCTTCATCTCTTAGCATTGCTTGCCTTCGTAGTTATAGTCGTGCTCTGCATGATTACTGTAGTCCGTATGGCGACATAATAAAAAGTGGGGTCAGACTCCATTCTCGAAAGGGCGTACCCTGCCCCTGGACGATTAACGGCTTTCCTGCTGCATGGGCTCGAAGCTGAAGACGTTGGGATCGCGCGGGTCCACGGTGCCCTTGATCCAGCGGACGTCGGGCGAGCCGAAGGTCTCTACCCTCGTCAAATTGTCGATCGGCTGGCCGGTCTTCGAGTCACGCAACGGCTTATCGATGCGGAACCGATGGGTGTCGCCATGGACCAGCACCACCGGCTTGCCGCAGGCCAGAACCTCTCGCTCCAGCGTGGCCAGGAGTACGCGATACGGATTGCGCTTGGGTGACGATTGAAACTTCGGATTGGCGTGAATGACGACCAGCACTCCGCGCGCGCCGCTGTCCGTGGCGAGCCGAAACGACTCCTTGAGCCATGCCACATTCGCCGCGTTCCGCTCCTCAGATTCGCGTTTCTGTGCGCTATTATTGTAGCTGCCGGGAACGTTCAACGTGACGAACAGCACGTCTCCGTAGGTCCAGCGGACATTCTCCCGGAACTTCCGATAGCGGGCATCGTCGCTCTGGCGGCTCAACCGAAGAGTCCGTTTGCCGAGACTCTCACTCCCTGACGTGAAAATCTCCCGCAGCTTGTTCAGCCTTTCGGCCGGATCGTACTGGCCGGCCTCCTCACGACGGCAATCCACCCATTCGTTGTCGCCGAAGACAATAATCAAGGGATGCTCCACGCTCTGAAACTGTGCGTGCCGCCGCGCGAAGAGCTCATCCGTGCAGGGGCTGTGGCCATCCTTGAAGTCGCCGGCGTGCACGACGAAGGTCAGCGACTGATCGGCGTTGAGCGTCTTGAGCAGTTCCAGGAACCGCCCTTCCTCCTCGTCGGTATAGGGCGCGTCGCCGAGCAGCGCAAAGTGAAATACTGGGGCCTGGAGGTCGCTTGCCGCGGCCGCAACCGACCAGGCCACCGCGAAGAGCGTGAGGACAAGCCACTGTAAGGAAGAGCGCACCGCTACGCCATGAGCAGGTCCGCGAAGACGAAGCCGTCGCGCTCGACGATCTCGCCGCTGCGGAGCGGCACGGGGCGTTGGAACATCGGGCCGGCATAGGCGAAGGTATGGAACTCGCCGCGCTCGCCGCACGGATCCACGCCGGCGGGTAAATCGCGCAGCAGCGTCGCGTCGAATTCGCGGCCGGCGAAGGGCGCAGGCAACTGCTTCGGGTCCACGCAGGTCAGCCGCGCCTGGAGGCCCGCC
>DASYQR010000111.1:0-3995 GCA_036005325.1 Nitrospirales bacterium
GATGAAAGAGCTTGATGACCATCAGGAGGATCAGAAAATGAATGGCCGCCGGCAGGATATCCCGCGAGATCAGCAACAAGTCGACGCCGAAGGACATGAAGACCGCCATCAACGTCAAGGCAGGCCCCAACAGCTTGGCGATCCCGCCGACGATCCGGTCATGACCCAGCCCGATCGCGTAAGCGATGCGTACCGTAAGAGCCGCCAGGCCCAGCAGCACCAAGCCCGTGGGGATCTCACCGGTCAGAACCAGTCCGATGAATCCCACTGCGACCAACAGGAGGGAGCTGAGTTGAAACGCGCCTTCGAGGATCATCGCCGGTCCCATACCCGAATGACGCGGCTCGCGCCTCCACACGCGCGCTCGAGGATCGGATCGGGCCAAGGCAACACCACCATGGTGATCTCCCCCCTCACCGTCCGGCCTCCCAACGTCTGAAATTCCTCCGGGACCATGACATCGACATTCTGCGTCTGAATCGGATCACAGACCGCCAGCGCATACAGCATCCGATAGAGGTGCTCCTTGCCCACCCCATGGGGAATTTCCAAGTCTCCGACCAGCAGGCGCATGGCAAAGCCCTCTTCCTGGAAGTAGGCTGCCAGCGAGGCCGTCAGACTGACCGCCTCTTCAAAGAACTCGGGGCGCTCGCCTGCGGGAACCGCCACGGGCAACGCCAGGGTGATCTGCCGCAGATCTTCCGTCTCGGTTTCTCGCACGATCAACCGGGTCTGGCGCGCTGATGTCTTCCAATGAATGGCACGGGATTCATCACCGGGTTGGTACTCTCGCAGATTGTAAAGGCCGACGCCCTGGCCCCTTCGAGAAATGGCCTGATCGTGGCCCAGCACGGCGAGGTCATGGAGTAGACCCTCCGGCAGCGGTCGGAGCTCGGGATACGCCACGAGGTCGGTATTCAGCGGCAGATTCGCCCCTTTGATGAACAGACCGAAGGGAAACCGCGTCTGGAGTTTGAGTCCTTCGATCCGGTGACGACCGCGACGCGTTAGTAGAATTGGATACGACTGTGTCACCGTGGCGCCAGGCGGCAGATGCAGGATATGCATGCCGCGGTCGACGGTCTTTCCCCCCACGATGTCCATCGCGCGGAGCGAGAAGCTCGGGAATCTCGGTTTTTGGTTCGTGAGGGACAGGGACACCATCGCCGGCTGATTGGCGAAAATGTGACCTGGCGTTCGCCGACGAATAGCGAGATGCCGCAGGCATTGCTCCGATAGGATGCCCGACATGACGATGAGGCTGAGCATCATGGCCAGCAGCAGATAGAGCAGATTATTGCCGGTATTCAGGGCCGCGACCCCGACGGCGAGGGTCAGCAGCAGGAACCGGATACCCTCCGGCGCAAGGCGAAGCGACCGATAGCGGTAGAACCAGCGGAAAAACTCGCGGACGCGTTCAAAACGCATGGACGTTACAAGGGGACGGCGACCGTTTCCACGATTTCCTGGATGATTCGCTCGGCGTCTTCAACGCGATGCCCCCGCGACGCCTGCCCCCCTTGCACTGTGACACGGTGCGCCAGCACCATGGGCGCCAGCTCCTTGATATCGTCGGGGAGACAGTAGTCGCGATTGCGAACGAGAGCGAGCCCTTTGGCGGCCTTATGGAGCGCCATCGCACCGCGCGTGCTGACTCCCAGTGCGAGCAGATTGCTCCGGCGGGTCGCGGAGACGATGGCCAGCAAATACTCCATGAGGCTGTCATCGAGACGGATCTTCTCCACTCCATCCTGCAGATCGAGGACTTCCTGTGCCGTCAGCACAGGGTCCAATTCGTCGGCCGGATGGAGCAAATGGGGACGGTCCAGCACCTTTTTTTCATCCACAGGGTCCGGATACCCGATCCTGATCCGCATCAAAAAACGATCGAGCTGCGATTCCGGCAGCGGGAAGGTCCCGTGGTACTCCCACGGATTCTGGGTGGCGATGACCATGAACGGACGGGGTAGGGGATAGGTGTGACTGTCCACGGACACCTGGGCGTCGTTCATCGCTTCCAACAGGCTGCTCTGCGTCTTGGGCGTCGTGCGGTTGATCTCGTCCGCAAGCACGATGTGGGCAAAGATTGGGCCCGGCTTGAACTCGAACGCCTGCGTCTGCTGATGGAACACCGACACCCCGAGGATATCCGATGGGAGAAGGTCGCTGGTGAACTGGATCCGTCGGAACGAGCAGCCCAGCGACCGCGCGAGGCTGTGAGCCAGTGTGGTCTTGCCCACGCCGGGGACATCCTCGATCAGAAGATGCCCGCGAGCGAGGAGCGCCACCACAACCAATTCGACCGTCGCGGGCTTGCCCTTGATGACCCGTTCGATATTGGTGCGTAGCGCCTGGATCTTTGTGGCTGAATTCACCGGTGGGCGAGTCTAACAGAGCCTCACGAGAGCGTCAATTTTTCAAAAATCGCATTGACTTCAGGAGGCTCAAAACCTATCATGCGAACTATCATGACTCTTCAGGAATTCGGCCATTCTATCAAAGATTGTCAGCGATGCCGCCTGGCCTCCGGCCGGACCCAAGTCGTGTTCGGCACCGGAAGTCCGAACGCTACTATCATGTTCGTGGGCGAAGCGCCCGGCTTCTACGAAGACAAGCAGGGCATCCCGTTCGTGGGGGCTGCCGGAAAGCTCCTGAACGAGCTTCTGGAAAGCGCCGGCCTGTCCCGCGATGACATCTATATTGCCAACGTCATCAAGTGCCGCCCGCCTGACAACCGGGACCCCTTGCCTGACGAGGTCGAGACCTGCAAACCGTTTCTGTTTCAGCAGATCGAGCTGATCAAGCCCAAGGTCGTCTGCACTCTCGGCAATTTTGCCATGCAGACCCTGCTGGGAAAGAAAGTCGGCATCATGAAGATGCGCGGCCAGGCGTTCCAGGTGCAGAACTTTTTCGTCTTTCCGATGCTCCATCCGGCGGCCGCCTTGCACCAGGGCAATCTGAACGAGCCGCTGCGGGAAGATTTCCGCAAGCTGAAGGCGTTCCTCGATCGCCAGCCGGAGACCGTCACGCCCGTCGAACAGATGAACCTGTTCGGGTCAGAGAGGGGTTGACAAGGCCCGCCGTCAGGCCTATGTAGAGGGTATGCAACCCTCCATGGCACTACGACCGCTGACACTCGACCAGAAAAAGGCCGCAGAAGCCGCCTTTAAGGGGCTGCCCTTCGACCCGAACTGGTCACTCGCCGCGAAAGCCGTCTATGACGGCATTGTCGCGGCGCAAAAGGGCAAGCCTGTTGTCGAAGTAGTCTCCCCTCCTGCCGATGAGGCCATTCAGCCTGAGCTCGAGAAGACTGCGGAGTTGCCGGAACCTGTCACGACCCGGGAGGAGGCGATCCAAGCGGGACTCTTGATCGACGTCACGCCTATCGCCAACACCATCGGCCTGCCCGTGCCGGTTGCAATCACCAAACCGCTCTGGGACTTCGCCATCACGGCCTCCGCAACCATCCCAGACGACCAGTATGAAGCGCGGGTGCGCGATGTACTGATGGCCCTTCGTCTCCGTCTGGCCTTCCTGAGCGTTGCCCCTCCCGGAATCGAATTTCCGGCCCTGTTGGCGTTTCCTCCGGACCCCTCGCCTCAGCTATGCTCCCTGTATGCCATCGCGCATGGAGACAACACCGCTCCCTTTTCTCTGACTGTCCTGCTCGCCAACGAAGTCACGGCCATCATCCGGCCGACGAATGGTTAACGCTCCTCTCTCCCCGCTGTGAACGTTTCCAGGCGGCTTGTGTTTGCCTCAATTGTGGGGGCGAGTCTGCAGTTGACCGCCTGTCAGCCGCCGGTGCAGGACGTCCGGATCGCGGCGCAGGAGTTTCGCTTTGAGCCGGCGCAGATCCGACTACGAGCAGCCCAGCCTGCGCATCTTGTGATCGTGAACGAAGGCCGGGAGCCGCATGAGTTTACCAGCACGCTGCTGGCCAACCCGCTGGTCAGAATACTCGCGGCGGCGAAGCCCGCGGAATACCGGGAAGC
>DASYQR010000112.1:0-5894 GCA_036005325.1 Nitrospirales bacterium
CCGGGCGGAGCGCAGCGCCGCCGTTCTTGTAGGGGCACACCCCCTGTGGGTGCCCATTGCAAGGCGGCCACGGGGGGCCGCCCCTACAGGTGAAAAGACACGTGCTTTTGTCGTTTCCCTCACCTTGACACCTCTTAATTCCGCTATGTTATAGTGCAGAATCCTCTTGAAGAACGTGAATTTTTTGAAGGAGAAGGCTTTATCCATGAAGACGATTTTGCTTCTCGCAACCCTCGCCATCGGCATCATGGCGGCGGGTCCGGCATCGGCGGCCACCCTCAATCCTGACTCCGGCCCGATCGGCATCGCGGTCACCATTACCGGCGAAGGATTCGGTAAATTCACCTCCGTCAAGGCCAATGCAGTGCTGTTCGGCAAAGCTCCTGGCCTGGTGGAGCAGTGGGAGAACACACGCATCGTCGTCCGAGTCCCGCGCAAAGCGGCCACGGGACCGGTGATGCTCAAGTCCGGCAAGAAGACCCAAAGCGTAGGAACCTTCACCGTCGAGCTTCCGACCGTGAAAGAAGTATCCCCCAAGGAAGCCCCGCCCGGCCAGATAGTGCAGATCGTTGGACGGAACTTCGGCCCGACGGTGGGTCAGAAGGACAGCGAGATGCAATTCGGGGTCAACGAGGTGCTCTTTAACGGTGTCCCTGCCGAGGTCGTGCGCTGGCGGGATACGCGGATCGAAGTGAAAGTGCCGTCGAACGCGACGAGCGGCCCCTTGCTCGTGCGATTGGCCTCTGTCGATCCCATGCCGGACGGCTCCTGCTGCGCTCCCGTCGAGTACAGCGTCGCTCAGCCGGTGGCCTTCACGGTGGTGTCTCCCATCATGCTGGAGCCGACGGAAGGGCCGCTGGGCACGCCCGTGGTCATCTCCGGGATCGGGTTTGGACAGCGTAAACCGGGAGCTGACGCCGTGCTTTTCAACGGGGTTCCGGCTCCGATTCTGGAGTGGACCAATACCCAGATCCGCGTGATGTTTCCGCTCAAGGGCTCATCGGGACCGGTTACGCTGAAGCGGGCGGAACAATCAAAAGTGGTGGGCGAGTTTCGGTTGAAGCCTCATAAGGTGATCGGCTTCAACCCGGATACGGCGCCCGTCGGCTCGCTTGTGACGATCAGCGGGGAAAACTTCGGAGTGTTTTTTGAAGGCGGGCCCAATCAGGTTCTCATTGGAGGCGTGCCGGCTCGGATCTTCCAGTGGTCCGACCGGGTCATCGACGTCTGGGTGCCGGTGAGCGCGAAGAGCGGTCCGCTGGTGGTCCGCCGGGGGACGGGCACGGCCAAACCGGACGGCTCCTGTTGCGAGGAACGCGGGTTTGCCACGGCGGAGGCCGGCAACTTCACGCTGGCGGTGCCCACCGTCACATCCGTCACGCCGACGACGGCGGAGATCGGCAGCCTGATCACCATCAAAGGGAGCGGCTTCGGCGAGTTCCTGAAGACCGATGAGCGCACGCAGGACAACGTTTCCCGGGAAGGGCACCAGCATAAATTCATTCAATTCGGGGTGAACATCGCGCGGACCGCGGTGCTCTTCCCGGCGAATAAAGATTACGTCAAAGCCAGCCATGTAGCCGGCTACGTTGAGAGCTGGACCGACACCGAGATCAAGGTGCATGTGCCTCAGGTGGCCGTCCCGGGGACAATCATGATCTCTCGCGGTTCCTGGGATATGCTGCCGGACGGCACTTGCTGCAAGGACAAAGAATGGGTTCAGAGCCAAGCGGGCGAGTTCACCCCGACGGGTCTCGACAAGGTCACGGCGGATTATCTCGAACAATTTCCCGGCCTGGGGACGATGCCTTGATGAGGCGAAAGAAGTCGTTGCGCGCCTTGCGCGCCGCTCTTGCGGGCATGGCTGTCCTCGTCTCGACGACGCTCCTGTGGGCGGCCGCTCTTCCCTCGGATGCGTTGCGCGTGGTGAAGAGCGGAACGACCTTCACGCTGTATGGCGTGTCCTTTACCTCTCCCTCGGCCGGGTGGGTGGCGGGAAGCGGCGGGACGATCCTGGCCACGACGGATGGCGGCGCGTCATGGAAACCACAGAAGAGCGGCAGCCAGGAAAATCTCTATGACGTCGCCTTTCTCACGACGAAGGTCGGGTGGGCGGTCGGGGCGAACGGCACGATTCTCAAGACGACGGACGGCGGTGCCAAGTGGACGTCGCAAAAAAGCGGAACGCTGGTCAATCTCTATGATGTGACCTTCCTCGATGCCAAACATGGTTGGATCGCCGGAGCGGATGGAACGATCCTCTCGACGGACGACGGCGGCGGAACCTGGCAGGATCAGCCGACCGGCAGCCGCGCCAGCCTGTACAGCGTGCTGTTCGTCACGGAGAAAATTGGCTGGGCGGTCGGGGCCGTGGGGACCATCCTGGCGAGCAAGGACGGTGGCCGCACATGGACGACACAGGAGAGTAAGACCGCCAGCACACTGTTCGACGTCTCGTTTCCCGATCCGTCGATCGGCTGGATCGTGGGCAACGGAGGTCTTCTCCTGCAGACCCTGGACGGCGGAGCCAAATGGGAGGATCGGTCTCTGTCACAACCGGTGGACCTGACCGGCATGGCCTTCACGGACTTCAAGAACGGCTGGGTCATCGGAGACAAAGGCACTATCCTACGGACGACGGACGGCGGATTCACCTGGGCGCCGTATGGACGTGCTCCTCGCATGACATTCTACGGAGCCGCATTCTTCAACGGGAAAGCAGGCGTAGTGGTGGGCGACGAGGGAACGATCGTGCAAGTCGCGGTCCCCTAGCCCAGATCGCCCCATTCGTACTGCACGAGAGCCAGCGCCGCCAGCGCGGCGCTTTCCGACCGCAAAATTCGAGAGCCCAGGGACACCGACTCAAATCCGTTTTGCGTTGCTTGCTCGATCTCGTGGGGCTCGAACCCTCCTTCTGGTCCAATAGCCAACGTGACGGCCTCGGGTCGAGGTTGTCCACGGAGCCGATCCCGCAGCAACGTTCCGTTCGGTTTCTCCCAGAGAAGCAACCGGCAAGCGCTCTTGTCTGAATCGGCGCACCAAGCTTCAAACGATTCTGGCTCCGCCACGATTGGTACGTCCCACCGCATACTCTGTTGCGCGGCCTCGAGCGCAATGCTCTGCCAGCGGCTGGTCTGCTGACTCGCGCGGCCTGATCTGGGACGCACGACGGTCCGGGCGGTGATGAGAGGGGCCAGGCGGGCCACGCCGAGCTCGGTCGCTTTCTGGATCGCCCACTCCATGCCCTCGCCTTTAATCAGGGCGAGCCCCAGCGTGACGCGAGAGCCGCTGAGAGGAGGAGGGGACGTTTGGGAAAGGATGCGGCCGGTGAGCTGATCGCGGTCTGTGGCCGTGACGGCGACGTGGTAACGCGGGCCTCCGGCTTCTCCAAGCCACACCGTTTCGCCGGGCCGGATGCGGAGGCTGTCTTTCAAGTGGCGAGCCAGGGGGCCGGTAATGGAGACGGTCTCCCCGTGGATGGCGCGCCCTTCGATGAAGAAGACGGGCATTCCGCCGGTCTACTCGAACATGTTCTTCATCTTGTCCAGGATCCCGCTGCCTTCCGCGTCGAGCGGCTCTCCGCTGATTTTGGCGTATTCCTCCAACAGTTCCTTCTGCTTGGGAGTCAGCTTGGCGGGGATTTCGACCTTCACGCGGATGAGCTGATCGCCCGTCCCGTTGCTCTGCAGGCTGGGGGCGCCGAGACCCTTGAGCCGGAAAATTTTGTCGTGCTGGGTCCCCGGCGAGATCTTGATGACCGTGTGCTCGCCATTCAGCGTTGGGACCTTGATCTTGGCGCCCAGCGCGGCGGCGGCGAAGCTGATGGGCACGTTGCAGATGATGTCGTTGCCCTTGCGGGTAAAGATGGGATGCGCGGCGACATTGATCAGGACGAAAAGATCGCCGGGAGGTCCTCCGTTTTGTCCGTGCTCGCCTTCGTTGGCCAGGCGGAGACGCGTGCCGGTCTCGACGCCGCCCGGGATGTGCACGTTGAGGACCCGTTCCTTACGCACCCTCTGCTGCCCGCGGCAGGTTGGACAGGGGGCCGTGATGGTGTGACCGGCTCCCTGGCATCTCCCACACGTCTTGTTGATGGTGAAGAAGCCCTGTTGGAACCGAAGTTGACCGGCGCCTTTACAGGAGGGGCACAGCTTGATGTGGTCGGCGCTCTTCGCGCCACTCCCCTGACACTCCGTGCAGGTCTCCCAGCGCGGAACCTGCAGGCTGACCTCTTTGCCGTAGATCGCCTCTTCAAACGCGAGAGTCAGACGGTATTCGAGATCGGCCCCCTGTGCGACCCGCGGGCCGCCCTGGCGCCCTCCAAAGAAGTCCTCGAAGATGTCGTTGAAGATGTCGCCGACTCCACCCTGCCCGAACCCTTCAAACCCCTGGGCTCCGTCGGCATGACCGAACATGTCGTACCGGCGGCGTTTTTCCTGGTCGCTGAGGACGGCATAGGCTTCGTTGATCTCTTTGAATTTCTCCTCGGCCCCCTTTTTATCCTGCTCATCGGCCTGGGTGTCCGGATGATGCTGCCGCGCGAGCCTGCGGTAGGCCTTCTTAAGGTCGTCCTCGTTGGCGTTCCGATCGACGCCGAGGATCTCGTAGTAGTCTCGTTTCAACGATTACTTTTTATCCTTATTCACTTCGGTATATTCGGCGTCCACCACTTTTTCTTCGCCCTGGGCGCCGCCGGTCTGGCCCTCGGTTCCTGCACCGTCGGGGCCGGACGGCTCCGCGCCGCTGGCGGCCGTCTTCTTGTACATTTCCTCGCCGATCTTCTGCGAGGCCTTGACAAGATTCTGAGTGGCGGAGCGAATGGCCTCCAGATCGTTGCCTTCCATCGCCTTGCGGGCCGCCGCGATCTCCTCCTGGATCTTCTTCCGATCGTCTTCGCCGATCTTGTCGCCGTGCTCTGAGAGGAGCTTTTCGACGCCGTAGATGCGGTTGTCGGCCTCGTTGCGGACTTCCACGAGCTCGCGCTTCTTTTTGTCTTCCGCCGCATGGGCCTGGGCGTCCTTGACCATCTTGTCGATCTCGTCTTTGCTCAGACCGCTGGTGGACGTGATCCGGATCGACTGCTCCTTCTGCGTGGCCAGATCCTTGGCCGACACGTGAATGATGCCGTTCGCGTCGATGTCAAAGGTGACTTCGATCTGGGGCACGCCGCGCGGGGCCGGCGGAAGGCCGACGAGATCGAAATGGCCGACGGACTTATTGTCCGATGCCATTTCCCGCTCGCCCTGGAGGACGTTGATCGTCACCGCCGTCTGGCCGTCAGCCGCCGTCGAGAAGATCTGGCTCTTTTTCGTCGGAATGGTCGTGTTGCGCTCAATGAGGCGCGTGAACACGCCGCCCAAGGTCTCAATGCCGAGGGTCAAGGGAGTGACGTCCAACAGCAGCACATCCTTCACCTCGCCCTTCAGCACCCCGCCTTGAATGGCCGCGCCGATCGCCACCACCTCGTCCGGGTTCACGCCTTTGTGGGGCTCTTTGCCGAAGAAATCACGCACGAGCTGGATGACCTTGGGCATACGGGTCATGCCGCCCACGAGGACGATTTCATCTATCTCCTTGGCAGAGACGCCGGCGTCAGCCAGCGCCTTTTTGCAGGGCTCGACGGTGCGTTGGATCAGATCGTCCACCAACTGTTCGAGCTTGGCCCTGGTCAGCTTGATCACCATATGTTTGGGTCCGCTGGCGTCGGCTGTGATGAACGGCAGATTGATTTCGGTCTCCGGAGAGGAAGAGAGCTCGATCTTGGCCCGTTCGGCCGCTTCCTTCAGTCGCTGAAGGGCCATTTTGTCTTTTTTGAGGTCGATCCCCTGGTCCTTTTTGAACTCCTCGACCAGCCAGTCCATGACGCGCTGATCGAAGTCATCGCCGCCGAGGAA
>DASYQR010000113.1:0-6578 GCA_036005325.1 Nitrospirales bacterium
ATGAAGCAGGCGGACCACGTCCGTGACAATCTCGCCCTGGCGCGGCGCGAGCCGTTGCTCCCGGAGCTGATCACGAAACTGGGCGGGTGAGATGCGTGTCCTGATCTATGATGACCAGTGCCGGCTCTGCGTGACGGCCAAGGAAGGACTGGAGCGGATCGGCGAAGATAAGGATGTCCGCTTTGTGCCCTACCAGAGCGAAGAGGCGGCATCCCGTCTCGGCACCGAGTACCAGCCTGGCCGTCCGTGCGTTGCGTTTCTGGTGGAAGGTGACGGGACGATCCGGCGCGGCCTCGATGCTTTTCTCCCGCTGGTGCCAGGCCTCCCCGGCGGCCGTGTCATTCAAGTCTTGATGCGTGTGCCGTTCCTCCGGCCGCTCGCCTATCTGGCCTACCGCCTCATCGCCCGCTACCGCTACAGCTGGTTCGGATCGGTGTAGGGGCAACCCTCTGTGGTTGCCCTGATTCAGGGCAGGTTGCCCATCGGTTGGGCAGGCACGGAGGCCTGCCCCTACGAATCGGGCGTGCGGTATTTCTCGTCGAGCTTGTAGTAAGCGTCGAGTCCGATGATGTCGTGGAACTGCTGGAAGGGAATGAGGCGGTCGAGCGAGTCGCGCGTTGTGCCCGCAGATTTGATCAGCGCAAACATCTCCTGCATCGCCTTGGCTGAGGCGTAGAGTGCCGTCAGCGGGCAGACGATGAGCTGCAGGCCGAGCTTGTCCAACTCGTCCTTCGTGAGCAGCGGCGTCACGCCGCCCTCCAGCATGTTGGCGACGAGCGGCGGCGGCAACTCCTTGGCGAGCGTCTTCAGTTCCTCCACGCTCCGCGGCGCTTCGATGAAGAGCGCATCGGCGCCGGCCTCTTTGTATTTCTTGCATCGCGCGATCGCGTCCTCCAGCCCGTTCACCTGCCGGGCGTCGGTGCGGGCCACGATGAAGAAATCGCGTCCTTTGCGTGCGTCCACGGCGGCCCGGATCTTCTGCACGTGCTCATCGACCGGGATGACCCGCTTACCCTTCATGTGCCCACAGCGCTTGGGCCAGACCTGATCCTCCAGGAACATGCCGGCGGCGCCGGCGTCGATCAACTCGTTCACCGTGCGGATCACGTTGAGGGCGTTGCCGTATCCCGTGTCCGCGTCGATGATGATCGGGATGGAGACGGAGGCGCAGACCCGTTTCGCCGTGGCCACCATCTCGGTCTGCGTGAGGTAGCCGAAGTCCGGCAGCCCGAGCTGCGTGGCCGCCACGCTGTAGCCGGAGATGAAAGTCAGGGGAAAGCCCGCACGCTCCACCAGCTTCGCGCCCAGCGCGTCGTACACGCCGGGGAAGATGAGGGTCCGCTCTTGCTCCAGCAGGGCGTGGATGCGGGTTTTCGCGGGCATGGCGACGCCATTGTAAAGACAACGCGCAGGTGGGTCAACCTGCCGCCGATTGCATAGGGACCGGGAAGGGATTAAGCTAACGCCTTATCGTGAGGTGCACCATGGGGACGACAAAAATGGGTCCGACCAAAGTCGTCGTGAAGGGCGACGCATTGTACGACGCGAAAACCGACAAGCTGATTCAAGGCGGACTGAAGACCCGGAAAGAGCTGGAAGATTACGCCGCGCATCACTATATCGCCTTGCCGGTGGTGGACAACGCCGGCCGTCTCTGGATGCTGGACGGGAAACCGGTGTACTGCTTCAGGGGCTCAAAATTCGAAACGCTGGATGAGGAGGCCGCGCACCTGCGGCGCTGTCCGGACTGCGGCGGGATGGCGGTGCCTAGCGAAGAAGGCTCGGTGGAGCGGGACTGCGTGCGCTGCACGCAATGCAGCCACGAATTCGACGCCCGCTTGGAGATGATGGAAAGCTAGCAAGTCCTACTAGTCATTACTTGCGGGTCCTGCCGCCGGTTTCCCCCACCGGCTTCACGAAAAGATGCAGGCGGCGGGGGGCCCCCAACCGGCGTCACCCGCAAATACATCGCCACCTCCGGGAAACGATTGTTATAATAAAAAGGGTCTTCATTTTAATTCCCGGGGGTGGAGCGATGAAAACTATGAAGATGTTGTTGTTCGCGTTGCTGATGACGACGCTGACGGTGGCCGGCTGCGCCGGCCGCCACGGCTATGGGATGGGAGCCGGGCACCGGGAGGCCGCTCTTCAGCGGGGCGTGACCGAGACGAACGATCTCTTAGATCGGACGGTGAAGGATCCCGCGCGGGCCACCCAGGCCAAGGCGATCGTGCAGGATATCGTCGGCGAGGTCAAACAGTCGTACAAGGTGAACCAGGAGTACCATAAGAAGTTGTATGCCTTGAATACGAACTACGACGCTGCGCCGGAACAGTTCACGAAGCTGTTGGACGACCTCAATAACGCCAGAATGGCGAGCGCGACCAAGATTCTGGGCATGCGGTTCAAGATGAAGTCGATCCTGACCCCCCAGGAATGGAAGGAGTTTGCGGCAGCGATGGACCGGGCCCGCAGCCACTACATGCCGAAGAGCGACGGCATGTAACGCTCAGAAGATCTTCTTCAGAAATGCGGCGGCCTGCGCGTAGATGCCGGGACTCTTGCTCTCGCGCGGGCCGGCGACGTTCAGGACCTGCACGTTGTGCTCCGCCGCCCATGCCTTCACGGCGGATTCCTTGGGCGCTTCCGCCAAGTCCAGCACCAGGCACGGCTTTCCCAACTTTTTGGCAGTCTCGATGGTGAAGGCCGTCCCTTCAGTCGGAGTTCCCCGCTTCAGGACGAGCGTCCCGTCCGAATCACGCACGTTCCATTCCGTGCGTTGCCAATAATCTTCCAACGGCGTTTCGATTAACGGATAACGGGGATCGAGGGTCCCATCTTCGGCCTTGCGCCCTTTGGGGCACCACCCGCCGCGTGGAAGCCCCTTCTCGAGGGCGACATCCAGCGCCGCCCGGTCCACTCCCGTCTGGCCGCCGGAGACGATTTGGGCGAACATCACAGAAAGATCAAGGTTGTTTCTGGAGCCGTTCTTCGTAGGAGATGAGCTGTTTCAGCAGATCCGGGACACGGGGTTCGTCCTTGAGCGCATCCAGATTCGCTTTCACGCAGGCCAGCGCGCTTTCGCCGGCGGCCCGGGCCGTGAAGACGCCGGCCTTGAGGTCGGCGGCCATGGGCGCCGTGGCAAATGGAATCAGCTCGCGCAGAACCTCCGTGCCAGTCACGGCCAATTCCATGATGGCGAGCGGCACCGCGATCGCGACGCTAAAAGCTTCTTGCATGGCCGGGCCCCGCTCCGGATCAATCGAGGGGCGCTTGGCGCTCTGAATGACGGCTTGATACGCGTCGGCATCTTCCCGAATCGCAGCCTGGAGCCGGTCCCGCAGTTGAATCAGGAGGTCGCGCTTCGAGCGGAGCGCGGCGACCTTGTCGGGTTGGATTTCCTTCTCGAGCAGGCGCCCGGCTATCATCACGCCCAGTGACACGGCGGCCGCGCCGGTCAGAGCCGCGACGCTGCCTCCGCCAGGCACCGCCTTCGGGGCCGACACGGCCCTCAGGAAGGGGCCGACCGTGGCCGAGAGGTCCTGCGTCAGGACCTGGGCCATCCGTGCTTCGAGGACCTGACTCATCGAGAAGTTTTCCAGTTTCAGGTAATGGCCGGCGACCTGGGCCACCGCCGCTTCCGGGATCAGGCCGATCACTTCACTGCTGTGGACGGCGACGCCGTGCTTGGCCGCTTCCTCCTTGACCGCCTCGAACGCCTGGTGCACCGGGGTTTCTTCATAGTTGGTCAGGTTCATGGAGACTTGCACGATGCCGCGGGTCTTAAGCGGGATGCCGACCGCCTTGACCGACGGGAGGCCGCCGTTGGACGCACGGACTTTGAGCGCGATGACTTTGGCAATGTCCAGGTCTTTGCTGGCGAGGTTCACGTTGTAGGCGATCAACAGCCGGCGCGCGCCCACGATGGTGGCACCGGCCGTCCGGTGCAGCTTCGCGTCCCCGAAGTCCGGCGCCCACTCCGGATTCATGCGCAACCGCTCGGCCAGCTCTTCGAGTCCCCCTCGCCTAATGTCCTCGACGCGCGTGCGAAACGGCGTTTTGGCGGCGTACTCGTATAAAAAGACCGGGATGTGCAACTCCTCCGCCACACGGCGTCCCACGAGCCGCGCCAGATGGACGCAGTCTTCCATCGTGACGCCCCGGATCGGCACGAAGGGGAGCACGTCGGTGGCGCCCACGCGGGGATGTTCGCCGCGATGGGTGGTCAGGTCGATGTTGTGCAGAGCCTGTTCGGCCGCGCGAAACGCGGCTTCGGCGACGGACTCGGGCGGGCCGATGAAGGTCAGGACCGAGCGGTTGTGATCGGCATCGCTCTGGCGGTCCAGCAAGACCACGCTGGGGACTGAGCGAATGGCGGTGACCAGGGCATCAATGGTCTGGGCTTTTCGGCCTTCGCTGAAATTGGGCACGCACTCGACGAGTCGATCCATGACGTTCTCACGGTAGCGAGTGCACGGAAGCTCTGTCAAGGTGGGGGTGTCAGAAAAGCTTTAGGCTGGAGTATTCATAGCCGAAGTTGACCGCCAGGGGCTTTCCATGATATGGTGTTCATTCCAACTACGCTGATTTACAAGGCATTTAGGTCTGTTTGGATGGAGAGGAGAGGGCTGTGATGAAACTCACGGGTGCCGAAATCTTTGTAGAGAGCCTGAAGCAAGAAGGGGTGAAGACCATCTTCGGCCTTCCGGGCGGCGTCGTCTTGAAGATCTTCGATGTCCTGCACCAGCAGAAGGACGTCGAGGTCATCCTGACGCGGCACGAGCAGGGCGCAGGCCACATGGCGGAGGGCTATGCGAAGGCGACCGGCAAGCCGGGCGTCGCGCTGGTCACCTCCGGCCCGGGCATGACCAACATCGTCACCCCGCTGGTGGACGCCTACATGGACTCGGTGCCCATCGTCGTTTTCACGGGACAGGTGCCGACCCATCTCATCGGCAACGATGCCTTCCAGGAGGCGGACAACGTCGGCATCAGCCGGCCCTGCACCAAGTATAACTTCCTGGTCAAGGATGTGAACGACCTCGCGCAGACCATCAAGGAGGCCTTCTACATCGCCATGACCGGCCGTCCCGGCCCCGTGCTCGTGGACATTCCGAAGGATGTGGCGATGAACAAGGGCGACTTCCGGTACCCGGATCGCGTGTCCGTCCGGGGCTACAACCCGACGTACGAGGGTAACAAGTGGCAGATCAAACAGGCCGTGGAAGCCATCCACAAGGCCAAGAAGCCGATCATCTATGTGGGCGGCGGCGCGATCTTCTCCAATGCGAGCGCGGAGCTCCTGGAGTTCGCCGAGCTGACGCAGATTCCCGTGGACATGACGCTCATGGCCCTCGGCGTCTTCCCCGCCAGCCATCAACTGTCGCTGGGTATGATGGGCATGCACGGTTCGTACGCCTCCAACATGGCGGTCCACTATTCGGATCTCGTCATCGCGATCGGCTCCCGGTTCGATGACCGTGTCACCGGAAAGGTATCGGAGTTCTGCCCGGAGGCCAAGGTCATCCACATCGACATCGATCCGACGTCGATCCGCAAGAACGTGCATGTGGACATCCCGATCGTGGGCGACGTCAAGACCGTCCTGCGCGAATTGAACGCAATGCTCAAGGCGACGCCAAACGGCCATTCCATCGAGCAACGCAAGCCCTGGTGGAATCAGATCAATGAGTGGCGGACCACGCATCCGCTGACGTACCAGCAGCCGCCGGATGCGAAGATCAAGCCGCAATACGCGATCGACCGCCTGTACCAGTTGACGAAGGACAAGGACCCGATCGTGGCGACCGACGTGGGCCAGCATCAGATGTGGGCGGCCCAGCACTTCCCGCTCAACAAGCCGCGCCGATGGCTGACCTCTGGAGGCCTGGGCACGATGGGCTTCGGGCTGCCGGCGGCGATGGGTGCGCAGGCCGCCTTCCGTGACAAACTGGTGCTCTGCATCGCGGGCGACGGGAGCATCCAGATGAACATGCAGGAGATGGCCACTGCGATGGTGAGCAAACTGCCGGTCAAGACCTTCATCATGAACAACCACTTCCACGGCATGGTGCGGCAGTGGCAGGACCTCTTTTATGAGGGCCGCTACGCCTCGTCCTACCTGGACACGGTTCCGGATTTCGTGAAGATGGCCGAGGCCTTCAACGCGGTGGGGCTCCGGGCCACCAAGGCCTCCGAAGTGGACGATGTGATCAAGGAGTCGCTGAAGACCGACAAGCCGGTCCTCGTGGACATCGAGGTGGACGCCTACGAGAATTGCTATCCGATGATCCCGGCCGGCGGTGCCAACCACGAGATGATCCTGGAGGACCCGCCGGAGATGAAGCGCGGAGAGAAGCCGGCGTCCAAGGTGGCCGGCGAGGATAAGGATACGGTTCTGACTGCGTAACACGGGAAAGGGGCGCGTCGGGGCACCCATTGCTCTTATCGTGCAATCGGTCGATCGGCCGGGGCGGGCGGGTGAGAAGGAGCTGCTGTGGAGCACATCATCTCAGTGCTGGTGGAGAACAAGTTCGGCGTGCTGTCGCGCGTGGCCAACCTATTCAGCGGCCGCGGCT
>DASYQR010000114.1:0-11957 GCA_036005325.1 Nitrospirales bacterium
ACCATGCGGATGATGCGGTCGGCCTGGCCGGACAGCGCCTCGTTGTGGGTCACGATCACGAACGTGATCCCCTTGGCGCGGTTCAGGTCGCGCATTAACTTGAAGACCTCCCCGCCGGTGTGCGTGTCCAGGTTGCCGGTGGGCTCGTCGGCGAAGACGACGTTTGGTTGCAGGACCAGCGCACGCGCCACCGCGACGCGTTGCTGCTCGCCTCCCGACAGTTCCCCGATGCGATGCTCCAGCCGGTGCTCCAGACCGACTTCTTTCAGCATAGCCTCCGCCGCGGCGCGCGCCTCTTCCTCTCCTTGCCGCCGGATGAGGGCCGGCATCATGACATTCTCCCGCGCCGTGAATTCCGGGAGCAGATGATGGAACTGAAAGACGAAACCGATCTTGTGGTTCCGAAACTCTGCCAGCGCCTGTTCGCTCTTGGCGAAGACATCGTCGCCGTCGAAGCGTACGGTGCCGGTGGTGGGCCGGTCGAGGGTTCCCAGAATATGGAGCAGGGTCGTCTTACCGACGCCTGAGGCGCCGACGATAGCCACCAGCTCGCCGCGCTTGATCTCCAGGCTGACACCCTTCAGCACGTGGACCTCGGTCTGGTCCAGGTGAAAGGATTTTTTGAGGTCTCGCGCTTCGATCATAGCTATTCGTAGCGGATCGCCTCGGCCGGATCAAGGCGGGCCGCCTGCCGGCAGGGGTGGATCGTGGCGAGGAACGTGATGGTGATCGCCGAGATGGCTACCGTCAGGACGTCCATGATCTTGATGTTCACCGGAATGCGGCTGAGGTAATACACGTCACCCGGCAGGGTATAGAACTCCTGGATCGCCCAGCAGAAGCCGTATCCCAGCGGGATGCCGATCGCCGTGCCCACAATGCCGATCACGAGCCCGTTCAGCATGAAGATCCGCATCACGGCCTTGCCGGTCGCCCCCATCGCCTTGAGAATGGCGATCTCGCGGTGCTTTTCCACGACGATCATGGTCAGCGTGCTGACGATGTTGAACGAGGCGACGATGACCACCAGCACCAGCAGCACGAACATCATGAACTTCTCCATCTTGAGCGCCGAGAACAGGTTCTTGTTCAGTTTCATCCAGTCCCGCGCCCAGTAGGGGAACCCGATCGTGCGCTCGATCACCTGGGCGATACGGTCCGCCGCGAAGACGTCCGCGACCTTGACCTCGATGCCGGTTACCGCGTCACCCATGTTAAAGAACTCCTGCGCCTGCTTGATGGACACGTACGCCAGCGATGAATCGTACTCAAACATCCCGGCCTCGAACACGCCCACGACCCGGTAGCCGCGCACCTTCGGGATCATGCCCAGCGCGCTGATCGGACCCACCGGCGACACGACGTTCAGCCGGTCGCCTATGAAGACGCCCAAGCGCAGCGACAGTTCCTTGCCGATGATGATGCCGGGAAGCGGAAGAGAGGTAGCCTCCAGCTGACCGGGAGGGGCCGGCATGAGCTTATCCGCGGGGCCGAGACGCTCGAGGTCTTCCAGCGTGCCGGCCTTGAGGTTCTTGGCGATCTCCGTGACCGTCGTTTCCCGGCGGATGTCGATGCCGCGCAGCACGACCCCGTGCGACCCGCTCTCCGAGGTCAGGAGGACTTGTTTGAAGACGAACGGCGTGGCGGCGACGACCTCCGGCACGGCGGCGATTTTTTCGGTCAGCTCCAGGTAGCCCTTGATGGTCTCGCCGGTGCGTGTGGTGATGATGATGTGAGAGTTCGTGCCGAGGATCTTGGCCTGCATGTCCTCTTTGAAGCCGGTCATGATACCCAGCGTGGCGATCAGGGCCGCGACGCCGATGGTCACGCCGGCGATGGAGATGAGCGTATTGAACGAAATGGTGCGATTGCGGCGCTTGGCTCTTAAGTATCGGAGGCCGATGAAGACTTCGTACGGGAGGTTCATTTTTCAGGTCTGAGCTGCGGGAACAGAATCACGTCGCGGATGGAGGTCTGGTTGGTCAACAGCATCACGAGGCGATCGATACCGATGCCTTCGCCGGCCGTGGGCGGCATGCCATGCTCGAGGGACCGCAGGAAATCCTCGTCGAGGTGCTGAGCCTCGAGGTCGCCCTTCGCCCGTTCTGTCATCTGCGCTTCGAAGCGCTGGCGCTGGTCCTGGGGATCGTTGAGCTCGGAGAAGGCGTTGGCGATCTCGCGCGTGGCGATGTAAAGCTCGAAGCGGTCGGTCAGGTCCGGATCGGTCTTCTTGCGCTTGGCCAGCGGCGAGGTCTCGACCGGGAAGTCGGTGATGAACGTGGGCTGGATGAGCGTGGGCTCGACCACCTGCTCGAACAGTAAGGTCACAAGCCTCCAATACGATTCGCCGCCCTTAAGCTCGCACCGGTGCTGCTTGGCCTGGGCGAGGGCATACGCCGGATCGGTGATCTGCTGGGGCGTCGCCCCCAAACGATCGGCGACCGCGTCCCGGTAAGTCAGACGCTTCCACGGGCGCGCGAATGAGAGCGTCACGCTCTCGTCCTTGTTCGGATATAGGCGATAGGGAATAGTCTGCGTCCCCTTGCCGTGGACGGCCTCGAGCAGCTCGACGATCAACTCCTCGGTCAGCGGAATCAGGTCCGTGTAGTCGGCATAGGCCATGTAGAACTCGAGCATCGTGAACTCGGGGTTATGAATGGTGGAGATGCCTTCGTTCCGGAAGTTGCGGTTGATCTCGAAGACGCGAGGCAAACCTCCGACGATCAAGCGCTTCAAATACAGCTCCGGCGCCACCCGGAGGTAGAGGTCGGTGTTCAGGGCATTGTGGTGCGTCACGAACGGCCGGGCCGTGGCGCCGCCGGGTATCGGCTGCATCATGGGGGTCTCCACCTCGAGGAAGCCCTTCGCGACCAGAAACGTGCGGATCGTCTGGATGATCGTGCTGCGCGTGGCGAAGATGCGCTTGACATCCGGGTTGGCGATCAGGTCCACATAGCGCTGGCGGTACCGTGTCTCCACGTCGGTCAGGCCGTGCCATTTCTCGGGCAGGGGACGCAGTGACTTGCAGAGCAGCGTGAGCTGCTTGGCTTCGATCGTCAGCTCGTTCGTCTTGGTCCGGAAGAGAGGCCCGCTGACGCCGATCAAATCGCCGATATCGAGCAGTTCCGCAAGGGCATAGCCCTGATCGCCGAGCACGTCCTTCTTCAAATAGACCTGGATCCCATCCACGCCGTCCTGGAGGGAGGCGAAGGCGGCCTTACCGAACCGGCGCAGGGCGGTGATCCGGCCGGCCACGGTCGTGCTGACCGGCTTCTGTTCGAGGGATTCCTTGGTGGCGGTGCCGTACCGTACGATCAACTCACCGGCCCGATCCGTGGCCTCGAAGCGCTCCCCGAAGGGGTTCATCCCCAACCCGCGAATCAGGTCCAGTTTCTTCAGCCGCTGGGCGATCTGATCGTTCAGTTCATCCATAAGAATTGTCGCATTATAGAGGGCAGGGATGGGCAAATCAAATTGCGCGCATGGCGTACAATATGCTTCAATCTGCCCCCATGCGCCGTCGTTCATTCCTGCTGGGCATGGCGAGCGTGCTCGCCGGCCTGTCTCTTCCGCGGCTCTCGCCGACCAAGCGTGTCTTGGCGGCCGACGAGCCGACACCCACCCCCTCACTGCTTCTTGCTGTCGGCGGCGACACCACGCCGGGCGCAAACCTACAAGAGCATGTCGACGGGCAACTGGCGGCGGGCGTCCCGAAGGAGCAGGTGTGGCCGCTCTACTTCGCCGGCGTCAAGTCTGTCCTCGGCGCCGCCGACCTCGCGCTCGTCAATCTCGAGTGCTCCTTCACCGAGCGCGGCGAGAAGCTATCCAAGCGCTTCAACTTTCGCGCCCGCCCGGAACTGGTCGAAATCCTCAAGACCGGATCGGTGAACGTGGTGACGTTGGCCAACAATCATCAGATGGACTACGGAGCAGTCGGCCTGGAAGACACGCTGGCAACGCTTGTGGCCGCCGGTATCGCGCATTTCGGGGCCGGCAAGAATCTCGAAGCGGCCAGACAGCCGGCCGTGCTCGAGCGCGCGGGGGTGAAGATCGGCTTCCTCGGTTACTATTTCCAGTCGGCCGCCAACATGCTGGAGTCTCAAACGATGTTCGCCACCCCCAGCCGTCCCGGCGTCGCCGGCTGCTTTACCGACCTGGCCTGCGTTCGGGAACAGATCGTTGAGGATGTCCAGCGCCTGGCATTACAAACGGATGCCGGGTTCGTGTACTTCCACTGGGGCAAGGAGGCCTCAACGGAGGTACTCGAGTATCAGATCGAGCTGGCGCATCTCTGCATCGATCTCGGCTGCCAAGGAGTCTTTGGCGCGCATCCCCATCGACTTCAGGGAGTCGAGGTGTACCGGGACCGGCCGATCTTCTACTCGCTCGGCAATTTTGTCTTCGGGGGCAACAAAGATCCGCAGGACAAGCTCTCCGCGATCGCCACGCTGCGGGTGACGCAGACCGGTGTGCCGACGGCCGAGCTGGTCCCGATTCAGGTCACGCGCTGGCCCGAGGCGCCGTTTCAGCCGTTTGTGCTGACCGGCGCGGCCCGGGAAGACGCACTGACGCGAATCGCCGCCTTGTCGGAGGGTTTTCCGCAGACGCTGCCGATGCTGCAGCCCTATGTCGGAAAGGACAGGAAGCCTGGCGCCTAATCGAAGATATACCCTTGCGGATTGACCGGCCGGTCTTTGACGTACACCTGATAGTGCAGATGGGGCCCGGTCGAGTAGAACCCTGTATTCCCCACGAGCCCGATCATCTCGCCGCGCTTGAGCACTTGTCCTTCAGAGACCAGCGCCTTTTCGAGATGCCGGTACTCGGTTTGGAAGCCGAACCCATGATCAATCTTCACGACATTGCCCATTTTGACGTCGTGCCTGACGACGATCACCGTGCCGCTTGCCGGCGCGATCACCGGCGTATTGGTGCGGGCCCCGATGTCCATGCCGTTATGCTGGGCCGGCTCGCCGCTGAAGGGGGAGATACGCTCGCCAAAGCCTGACGTAATCGGGCCCCTGACCGGCCGGATCGTCGGCGTTGACGCCCAGCGTGCCGACTTCTCCTCCGCGAGCGTGATGTTCCGATTGAGCATGTCCTCCTGCGAAGAAGCTTCGGCCTTCAACCACTCAAGCTCCTGCTCCAGCATGGCAGACTGATTCGTGGAAGGGGCAGCGATCGGGCCGTCTTCGCCGCCTTTCCCAAAAACCATGCCGGAAGAGCGGTCCATGTCCTGGCCGAGCATGACGCCGAAGCGCCAGTTCAGGCGCTTGATTTCGAACACCTGCCGCTTGATCTCGCCCATCTCGTTCAGCAAGACGGCTTTCTGCTCTCGAACGCTCGAGAGTTCGCTCCGGAGGGAATACATCTCCCCGATCTCCTTCAGATGAGTGGCCACCTGCAGGAACATAAACAGTTGGGAAAGTATGAAACCCGCGGCGAGGATGAGCAGGCCTCGGAAGATGGGTCGCGGAAGGGTCAGCCGTACCGGCTTGGCCTTCGCGCCCCAGAACAGAAGAATCGTACAGACAGTATTCACAGGGTGCATGGCAGGACGAGTGTAGGCGAGTCGAAAAAACGAGTCAACATTTTTTGAGTGCAAGTCCGCGCAATATAGCCACTATTTGTCCTGCTTGTCATTTTTTTTCAATGATTGGAGCAGGTAGGCTTCGATGAACGGGTCAAGGTCGCCGTCCATCACGGCGCTGATGTTGCCCACTTCGAGGTTCGTCCGGTGGTCCTTCACGAGCTGATAGGGTTGGAAAACGTAAGATCGGATCTGGCTGCCGAACCCGATCTCCTTCTTCTCGCCGACGAAGGCGTTGAATTCCTCCTCCTTCTTCTTCTGTTCCAGCTCGTACAGCCGCGCCCGTAGGACCTTCATCGCGCCCGTCTTGTTCTTGAGTTGTGAGCGCTCGTTCTGGCATTGCACGACGATGCCGGTTGGGATGTGCGTGATGCGGATGGCGGTCTCGACCTTGTTGACGTTCTGGCCACCGGCTCCGCCGGAGCGGAACGTATCGATTTTGAGGTCCTTCTCCTCCATGTTCACTTCTGCGTCATCTTCGATCTCGGGATAGACGAACACGGAAGCGAATGACGTATGTCGCCGCTTGTTGGCGTCGAACGGGGAGATGCGTACCAGCCGGTGGACCCCGGCCTCGGCCTTGAGGTAGCCGTAGGCGTTCTCGCCGGTGATTCCGAGCGTCACGCTTTTGAGGCCGGCCTGCTCGCCGGGGAGATAATCCAGCGTCTCGACCTTGAAGCCTTTGGTTTCAGCCCACCGCACGTACATCCGCATGAGCATTTCGGCCCAATCCTGGGACTCCGTGCCGCCGGCTCCCGGATGGATCGAGATGATTGCGTTGTTGGCATCCATCTCGCCGTGCAGCAGCAGATTGACCCGAAGCCGGGCCAGCGCCTGCTCGGCCTGGCCGAGCTCGGCGGCGAGCTCTCCTTCCAGCGCGGCATCCTGCTCGGACTCGGCCAGCTCCACCATCGCGTCGAGATCGTCGAGCCGACGCGCCATGTCGTCCCAACTCTTGATCTCTCGTTCCAGGAGGTTCTTCTGGCGAATGACGCTTTGGGACGCGCGGCGGTCATCCCAGAAGTTTGGGGTGGCCATGCGCTCTTCGAGGGTCTGGATTTTGGTTTTCAGCGAGGGGAGGTCAAAGATGCCCCCGGATCTCGTCAAAACGGGTCCACAGGGAAGTCAGGCGAGTCTTGAGGTCGTCGAGCACGGGGTTTCCTCGATTTACGGCGGGCGCGGCGCCACGCCACTGGCACGATGAGCAACCCTAGTATACCACAGCCGTACGCGAAGAGATCGCCGTAGCTCGTGTAGAAGGTCCGCGGGCCGCCGGTGCGGATCTCGCCGCTGAGGGCGCCTTCGACAAAGATCTCCGTGGTGCGCAGGATGTGCCCTTCCGCGTCGATGAACCCGGAAATGCCGGTGTTGGCGGCGCGGGCGAAGGCAATCCGGTTTTCGATGGCGCGAAACACCACCATGGCAAAGTGCTGATAGGGTGCGCCCGAGTCGCCGAACCAGGCGTCGTTGGTGATCGTCACCATATAATCAGCTCCCTGGTCCACGAACTGGCGCACCAGGTCTGGAAAGATGACTTCAAAGCAGATGACAAGACCGAACTGGCCGCCCGGCCCGCTCATCACGCGGGGGCCTGGTCCCGGCACGAAATCGCCGATGCCGACCACCAGCTTATCGAGGAAGAACAGGACCGTCTTCAACGGCACGTACTCGCCGAACGGCACAAGGTGGACCTTGTCATACCGGTCCAGCACCGTCCCGTCCCCGCTGATCAGGTACGCGCTGTTTGTCAGGCGCGGTTGGTTATCGATCTGGTTTGCGAGGGCGGGGCTGCCGAAGAGCAGCGGGACGCCATGGTCTCGCACGAAGGTGAGCACTTCGTCCCGGTAGGCGGTTTCCACGTCAAACAGGAACGGCGTGGACGCTTCCGGCCAGATCACCAGGTCAGCTCCCTGCACGATTTGCACCGTGAGCCGCTCATGCCGGTCCATCGTCTCCCGACGGTAGACGACGTTCCATTTTTTCGCCTCGTTGATGTTGGGCTGCACGAGGCCAATCCGAATCGTGTGGTCCAAGCCCGCATCCGTATGGGGGCTCAGGCGCCAGTGTCCGTACCCGACGACCAGGACGATGACTGCTGCTACGAGGGGCGTGCTGATCCACGGCAGGGGGATCGGAAAGTCAGGGTCATGCGCGGTCGCTCGTGCAAGGATGGCCTCGATAATCCTGGCCACCAGCGCGTTCACAAGCACAATGAGATAGGACACGCCATAGACCCCGGTCGCGTCGACGATCTGGATAAGGGAGAGATTGTGAAATTGGCTGTAGCCTAGGAGCGCCCAGGGAAAGCCTGAGAAGAGATGCGCGCGTGCCAATTCCAGCACGACCCAGAGGAGCGGCGCGGTCCACACCGGAGTCAGCGCGCGCCAGTCCTTAAGCCGGGACAGCATGGCCGTGAACAGGCCGATGAACAACGCGCAATAGCCGGCGAGGAGGAGCATCACGCCAAAGCTGATGCCCAAGGGGACTTTTCCGTACTCGTGCATGGCATGGATCACCCAGGAGAGCGTCCCGGCAAAGAACACAAGCCCGGTCAGCCAGCCCTGACCAAAGGCGGCTTTCCAGGATTCTCCGCGGATGGCGAGCAGCAGCGGAACCAGCGCGACCCAGGCCAAGGACTCAAAGTCGTGGCGGGGAAAGCTGAGGGTGAGCAGTATCCCGGATGCGACGGGCAGGACGAAAAGCCGGACGAGTCGCCACAGCATCCGATCACCATAACGAATTCACGTAGATGAAGCAACTACCCCGATAAATATTAAATAACCGGTTGAGGTGCCCGCGGAACGGTGATAGAATCCCGACCTGCCAAGAACGTTATATTGAGAATATTGCAGGAATTGTTTGTACAAGGGGGAATCTGAATGGCTGGAGCGCGCGTGTTGGTCACCCCGAGAGCGTTTCTCGACCTCGAAGGGGAGCACCTAGATATTCTGAAAAAGGCGGGATACGAGATCGTGGCCAACCCGCGGCCGCGGGCCCTGACGGAAGATGAGATGGCGGCCTACATTCCCAACATGGACGCCATCATCGTCGGCGACGATCCGGTGACGCACCGAGTGCTGGATCGCGCGACCGGCCTGAAAGTGATTTCCAAATTCGGCACCCATGTGGACAACATCGATGTGGATGTGGCCGCTGCGCGGAAAATTCCCGTCACCTTCACCCCCGGCGTGACCCATCCCGCCGTGGCGGAGCTGACCATCGGCCTCATGTTCGCGATGCTCCGCAGCATCCCGCACATGGACCGGGACGTCCACGCCGGCAAATGGGCGTCGGTCGCCGGGACCGAGCTCATGGGGAAAACGCTGGGCATTGTCGGCATGGGCGGCATCGGGAAGGAAGTCGCCAAGCGTGCGCTGGCGCTAGGCATGAACGTGATGGGGTTCGACATGCATCCGGACGAATCCTTCGCCGAGCACCACGGCATTGAATACGTGCCGGCCGACGAACTGCTCAAGAATTCCGATATCGTCACCTTGCATCTGGGGCTCAACCCCGAGACCCGGGGCTGGCTCTCGAAGATGCGTGTGGCCCGGATCCGCCCGGGCGCCTACCTGATCAATACTGGCCGGCCCGAGCTCATCGACGAGGGGGCCGTGCTTGATGCCCTGCGCGGGCAGCGCATCCGTGCGGCGGCCTTCGATCTGCCGGGCGAGGAGAACCAGTTCGCCGTGCCGCTGCTGTCGCAGGAGAACGTGCTGGTATCCTGCCATGCCGGCTCCAACACGGAGGAGTCCATCCGCCGCCAGGCCGTCATGTCGGCGGAGAACGTCGTCGCCGTGCTGAGCGGTCAGCCGAAGCTCGCGGCCTTCGCCACCGCGGATTAACAGCGAATGCCGCGGGATATCCCTCTCGGCAACGGCAAGCTCCTCATCACCTTCGATCGTTACTACCGCATCCGCGACATCTACTTTCCGCACGTCGGCAAGGAAAACCACACGGTCGGTCACCCGTGGCGCTTCGGCGTCTGGGTGGACGGACAGCTCTCCTGGCTGGGACCTGACTGGCAAATCTCGCTGAAGTACGAGGAGGGGACGCTGGTCACCCATGTCGAGGCGCAGCACCCCGGCCTGCAAGTCAAGCTGGTCTGTAACGATGTCGTGGACTTTCACGAGATGGTCTACGTGCGGAAGATCATCGTGAAGAACCTGGCCAAACAGGAGCGCGACATCCGGCTCTTTCTCAACCAGGACTTCCATCTCTACGAATCCGAGGTCGGCGATACGGCGGCCTATGAGCCCAAGCACAAGACCCTCACGCATTACAAAATGCGCCGGTACTTCATGACCAACTACATGGCGAACGGCGCGATCGGCATCCAGCACTTCGCCACCGGCCGCAAGGAAATGGAGGGGGTGGAGGGGACCTGGCGCGACGCGGAGGATGGCCAGCTCGAGGCCGGTCCGATCATGCAGGGCTCGGTGGACTCCACGCTCGGCATCTTTCTCAAGGTGCCCGGGCAGGGGACGCAGGAGGCCTGGTACTGGATCATCGCGGGGGAGGACTGGTTCAGCGTCAACAACCTCAACAAGCGGATCGAAGAGCGGCTGCCGGAGTATTACCTGTTGCGGACGGAGAAGTACTGGCGCTACTGGCTGAACCAGGACTGCATCGACTTCGACGAGCTGTCGCCCAAAGTCGTGGACCTCTATCACCGGAGTCTGCTGGTGATCCGGACTCAGACGGACGACAGCGGGGCGATCATCGCGGCGAACGACTCGGACGTCACGACCAAGGCGCGCGACACCTATTCCTATATGTGGCCGCGGGACGGTGCGCTGGTGGCCCACGCGCTGGACGTCGCGGGCTATCCGCAGATCACCCGAAAGTTCTTCCTGCTCTGCGGCCAGCTGCTCACGCCGGAAGGCTACTTCCTGCACAAGTACAATCCGGACGGCTCGTTCGCCAGCTCCTGGCATCCCTGGGTGAAGGACGGGGAGCCGCAATTGCCGATCCAGGAGGACGAGACCGCGCTGGTCCTCTGGGCAATCTGGAAGCACTTTGAGCGCTACCGGGACGTCGAGTACATCACGCCGCTCTACGCGCCATTGATCAAGCGGGCGGCCAACTGGATGGTCTCCTACCGCGATCCGGTCACGGGCCTGCCGCGGGCGTCCTACGATTTATGGGAGGAGCGGCACGGTGTGCTGGCCTTCACCTGCTCGGCGGTCCATGCGGGGTTGATGGCGGCGTCGTACTTCACCGAAGGGTTCGGGCAGGCCGGCCTGACCGAAACCTACCGCCGCGCCGCGGCCGAGATTAAATCTGGAATGGATCGCTTCCTGTATCGCCCAGAACTGGGCCGCTTCGCCCGGATGGTCACCTTCAAGAAGAACGGGACGCTCGAGAACGTGGACCCCACGATCGACGCCAGTCTTTACGCGGTGGGCTACTTCGGCGTCTACGAGCCGACGGATGAGCGGGTGGTGAAGACCATGAACGCCGTCCGCGATCGGCTCTGGTGCAAGACGCCGGTGGGAGGGATCGCGCGCTACGAAAACGACTATTACCATCAAGTGAGTCAGGACCTGGCCAACGTGCCGGGGAATCCCTGGTTCATCTGCACGCTCTGGATCGCCCAATGGCTGATCAAGAAGGCAACGACCGTGGAGCAGCTGAAGGAAGCCGTCCCGCTCATCGAATGGGCGGCCCAGCGGTGCCTCCCGTCCGGGGTGCTGGCGGAACAGGTCAATCCCTACACCAACGAGCCGCTGTCGGTCTCGCCGCTGACGTGGTCGCACGCGATCTTCGTCCAGGCGGTGCTGGATTATCTCGAGAAGCGCACGTCCCTGGACCTCTGCGCCACCTGCCACCAACCCGCGCACCCATTCCGCACCCGCAAGACCAACAAACCATAGATGGTAGGGGCACGGCGTGCCGTGCCCCTACGAAGACCATTGCCCAATCCGATGTAGGGGCGTATGGCGATAGGCCCCTTGAAGGTGGTAGGATAACCTCATGGCGAATGTCACGTTAGTCTATTCGACGACTTGCGGCGCGTGCCCGGCGGCCAAGGAGATGTGGAAGGGGCTGCGCATCAAGCACAACTTCAGCTACCGGGAGATCGACATCCTCAGCCCGGACGGCCAGGAGCTGGCGGAGCGGCACGCGATCCGCGCCACGCCGGCTTCGATCGTTGACGGCAGACTGAAGTTCATCGGTGTGCCCTCGCGCGAGAGCGCCGAAAAAGCGTTGGGCGTCCGAAAGGAAGGCTAGGTGGCCTTGTGGCTGACGAATTCGACAATGAGATAGACCTCGATGCCCTGGGCGCCAAACCCCAGACGAAGCCGCCGAACTGCCCTGTCTGCGACGAGCCGATGATGTTCAACGACGGCGATTGGTTTTGCGG
>DASYQR010000115.1:0-8416 GCA_036005325.1 Nitrospirales bacterium
ACGGCCGGGTGACGTGCCGGGCGGTGGCTGAGGCCCTCGGCATGCCGTTCACTCCTTGAGTCGGGGCGTAGCGCAGACTGGTAGCGCACTGCGTTCGGGACGCAGGGGTCGGAGGTTCAAATCCTCTCGCCCCGACCAAACCTCGCTGGTGCGGTCGTTATTCGTTAATCGTTAAATGTTATTCGATGATACGGCGAGACTCTTCCCGAATAACGATTAACGTTTAACGGTGGATTCTGCTCCATGGGTTCCCCGGAATCTCCCGAAGTGGTCGCCGCCGAGATCTTCGTCTCCGGAGACGTGCATGGCGTCGGCTATCGCTTCTTCACGCAACGCGTCGCAGAGGAATTGAAGCTGTCCGGATGGGTGCGCAATCTTCCCGATGGGCGGGTACAGGTCGAAATCGAAGGGCCGCGCGCGAAAGTCGAAGAGCTGCTCGCGCGCCTTCGCGTCGGGCCGCGGTTGGCGTCAGTGACCGATGTGGCCGTGACCTGGAAAGCGGCGACCGGATCGGCGAGAGGCTTTACAATTGATTGACACACCTTCCCCCGTCCCCCTATACTTTGCCTCCACATGAATTACAAAAAACTCATCCGTGAGGTTCCGGACTTTCCCAAGCCGGGGATTCTGTTCTACGATATCACGACGTTGCTGAAGGACCCTGCGGCCTTCAAGAACATCATCGGAGACCTGACGGCGCTCTATCGTCATCATAAGATCGCCAAGATCATCGGCATCGAGTCGCGGGGGTTCATTCTGGGCGCCCCGCTGGCGCACCAGCTCGGCGCCGGCTTCGTGCCGGTTCGGAAGCCCGGCAAGCTGCCGGCCGACATCTTCGAGGTCAAGTATAATCTGGAGTACGGTTCCAACTCGCTGGCGGTGCATCGCGATGCGATCACGATGGGCGAGCGCGTATTGATCGTGGATGATTTACTGGCGACCGGGGGTACGGCTGGTGCGACGGTCAATCTCGTCCGTCAGCTTGGTGGAGAAATCGTGGGGCTGGCGTTTCTGGTGGAATTGCTCTTTCTCAAAGGGCGCGAGCAGCTCAATGGTTGTGAAGTCCAGGCCCTGATCCAGTACTGACGCCGATGACGGTCCACCGCATCTCTTCGGGCGGAGTCGTCTTCCGGCCGGCGGGAGCGACGCATGAAGTGGCATTGATCCGGGTCTCGCGCGCTGACGGTCACGCGTGGACCTTGCCGAAGGGCTGGGTGGAAAGAGGGGAGGACCTGGAGCAGACTGCCGTCCGGGAGGTCCGGGAAGAGACCGGGCTTCGGGCCAAGGTCCTTCGCAAGCTGGGCGAGATCACGTATGAGTTCTATGCCAAGCCCGATCGGAGCCGCGTGCACAAGACAGTACATGTGTTTCTACTGGAATGTCTCGGCGGCGATACGGCTGAGCATGATGATGAAGTGGAGGAAGTCCGCTGGTTCACGCTCGATGAAGCGGTGCGGACGCTGACCTACAAGAACGAGCGCGAGATGTTGGAAAAGGCCGTGAGTCTCATTCAAGGAGGAGGGCAGACCGCATGACAGCGAAGTCCAAGCCTCGGCGAGGGGCCAAGGTGGCTGTGAAGACGGCGGTGAAAATAAAGGCGAAGACAGCGGTGAAGTCCAACGCCAAGGGCGCTGCCGTCAAGACGGCCGCCGCGGCCGTACCGAAACAGATCATGGCAAGTCCGCGGAAAGAGGCCCTCAGGAAGATCCTGATGGAGCGCCGGCAGGAGGTGATGAAGGAAATTGATAACCTTCTGGGCAACCGCATGTCGGATGAATATCAGCGGCGCGTGGATTCGGCTCCCGACGTCGGCGATCAGGCGCTCCTCGACACCGAACGGGTCCGGGACATTTCCCTTCTGGAGATGCGCAACAAGATGCGGCAGCAGATCGACGAGGCGCTCGCGAAACTCGAAGAAGGCACCTATGGACGCTGCGCCGATTGTAAGGTCGAAATCAGCGAGAAACGGCTGCGCACGGTCCCGTTCGCCCGGCGATGTGTGGCATGCCAGGAGAGAGAGGAGATGCTCGAGAAAATCGAAATGGAGGAAGAGCAAGAGCCGTAACGGGATGAGAGTCTCGCTCCTCGCGATCGCCGCGGCCGGCTTGGCGGCGGCGTCTTCAGTCTGGGCGCTGACCGGCGATGAGGAGAACAGCGTCGCGATCTACCGGCGCCTCAACGCCGGTGTCGTCAATATCACCAACCGGGCCGTCGCCTACGATTTTTTCTTCAACCCGATCCCCAGCGATTCTTCCGGGTCAGGCGTCATTCTTGATACCCAGGGCCATATCCTAACCAATCACCATGTGGTGCAGGGAGCGCAGCGATTGGAGGTCAGCCTGGCTGACGGGACCAAATGGGTCGCGAAGCTGGTGGGGACCGATCCCCAGACCGACCTGGCGGTTCTCCGAATCAAGGCCCCGCCCGAGACGCTCACTGTCCTTCCGCTGGGCGACTCCTCCTTGCTGCAGGTGGGCCAAAAGGTGCTGGCGATCGGCAATCCGTTCGGGCTCGAGCACAGTCTGTCGGCGGGAATCATCAGCTCGCTGCGGAAGATTGTGAAGGCCGGCGCGCGGGAGATTGAAGACGTCATTCAAACGGACGCCGCCATCAATCCCGGCAATTCGGGTGGTCCGCTGCTCGATTCCGAAGGACGCGTCATCGGCATCAACACGGCGATCTTCTCGACGTCCGGAGGAAACATCGGCATCGGATTCGCCATTCCGATCAATACCGCCAAGCGCGTGGTGGCGGATATCCGTACCCACGGCTATGTCATCTATGCCTACCTCGGCACCGAGACGCAGACCCTCACGCCGGCGCTGGCCCGCGCTCTCGAGCTTCCGGTGGAGCAGGGCGCCATCGTCGTTCGAGTCGCGAGAGGGAGTCCTGCCGCGAAAGCCGGGTTGCAAGGGGGTGCCAAACAGGTCGTCATCGGAAACGCGATCGTTGTTATCGGCGGCGACATTGTTACCGGCGCGGACGGCATGAAGATTCTGACCTCGGAGGGATTGCGACGGCTGATCCACAAGCACCAGCCCGGCGATCTGATGAGACTGGAGATTCTCCGTTCGGACAAAAAGGACGGCTACAAACAAAGCGAAGTCGAGGTCAAGCTGAGTGAAATGCCGCGATGAAGACGTTCCGTTTCGAGCACGCTTGGTATGAAGCGAGCTGTGGTCCTGTGTAGTGGTGGCTTGGACTCCACGGTCGCGGCTGCCGAGGCCCGGGCGGCGGGATACGAGCTCTATCTGCTCAGCGTCAACTACGGGCAGCGGCATGCCGTCGAATTGACGCACGTCCCCGAGATCGCGGCGGCGCTCGGCGTCCAACGTCACCTGGTGGTGGAGGTCAATCTGCGGGCGATCGGCGGCTCGGCGCTGACCGGTGATCTGCCGGTTCCCAAGGACCGCCCGGATGAAGCAATCGGCTCAGGCATTCCGCAGACCTATGTGCCGGCCCGCAATACCCTTTTCCTTGCGCTGGCACTAGGGTGGGCGGAAGTGCTGGGTGCCGAGGCGATCTACTTTGGCGCCAATGTGCTGGACTACAGCGGCTACCCGGACTGCCGCCCGGAGTTCATCCAGGCCTTCGAAGAACTGGCCAAGCGCGCGACGAAGGCGGGCGTGGAAGGTGGAACGATTCGCGTGGTGGCGCCCTTGCTCCGGCTGACCAAGGCGGAGATCATCCGGCGAGGGGTGGCCCTCAAGGCGCCGTTGCACTTGACCCAGAGTTGCTACGACCCTGATGATAAGGGAAGGGCCTGCGGCCGCTGCGACAGTTGCCGGCTGCGGCGCAAGGGGTTTGCCGAAGCCAAGGTTCCTGACCCCACGCCGTACGCCCAAGCGTAAAGGAAGCCCATATGTATGGTATCTCGCCGGAAGAATTCTTCATGTACCTGATCATCGGCTTGGTCTTCGTGATCCCGATTTCGGTACGGATCTACCGGAGGCTGATGATCGGCCGGGTCAAAGCCCAGCTTCAGGACAAGGGCCCGAACGCATGAAGTCACGCGGGTGGGCATCCGTCGGCCTCGCGCTTCTGTTGGTTGTATCTGGCGTCGAAGCGGCGCCGCCCGGCGCCACGGACGGTGAGCTCACCGCCCTGTTCGTCAGGTACTATAGCGCGTTGAAGAAGGAGCGGTGGGACGAGGCCTTCGGGCTGCTGCACGAGCGTTTGAAGCAGAGCCTTCAAGTACAAAACCCGCACGATCTTGCCGTGCGCAACTATGGTGCGCAGCACGATCTCATCCAGGCTTTCAAGGACTTCGACCATATTGAAGTCGTCAAGGCCGAGGTGGATCTTACTTCCATCAAGGGGACGGTGACAGCCTCGGGGGACGGCAACGTCGCGGGCAAATTGGTGTACGACCTCATCGTCTTTCGAGCCGGGCCGGGGCGTCCGCTGATGTATCGAGTGATCATGGATGTAGGCCTGGAAAAGGACCGGATCATTCGCCTCACGCAGGCCTCCATGGCACGCATCGACCCCGGCTCCCGCGGCGACGTGATGTAACGTTGCGTTTTCTTGACCCTCCTCGCTGATTCTGGTTACATACGACATTGTGGCCTCTTCGCAAAGCAAGCGGGCGCAGGCGAAGGCTCGTCAGGAGATGAAGCGCCGTGTCGCCGAAGTCCAAGCCCGCGTCACCAAGGACCTCGACTATGCCTTCGAAGCGCTGCTCCAGGAACAGCCTGATCTCTCGTTGAAGATGGAGGGCGAGATGGAGGAAGTGGCGCGCATGGTGGAGCTGATCGACGGGGAACTGGAGGACGCCTCCGGCATCGCCGAACTGGAGCGCCTCGACCGCCGCATCGAGTTTATCGAAGAACGCTTTGAAGACCTCGAGGCCGAGCTCTACAGCCGCCCCCGGCGGCGCCGAAAGCGCCGGCCCAATCTCTTTGATTTCTTCCGACAGGCGACCGGCGGCGGAGGAGGCGGAGCCGCTGATCCTCAAAGCGAGGTCTCCAATTCCGCCGAGGCCTATGCGATCCTCGGCTTGGAAGAAGGCAGCTCCTACACCTCTGTCGCGAAGGCCTTTCGCAAGAAGGCCAAGGAGCTTCACCCCGATTCGCGCGAGGGTGACCGAAGCGGGGAGGCGCAGCTTCGCAAGCTGATCTCCGCCTACCAATACATCAAGTCCATTCAGAATTGGGGCGAGGACAACCCGTCACCGGGCGCTTCGACATGAGGCGCGCCCATTTCGCATTTCTGTCCACTCTGCTGGTTGTCGTTGCTGTCGCGTCCGCCGCCGTTGTTTCCGCGGCGGAGGAACTGGTCGTCTATTCCGGGCGGAAAGAAATGGTGAGCAAGCCCGTGGTGGACGCCTTTCAGAAAAAGACCGGCATTCCGGTCAAGCTCAAGATCGGCCCCACGTCCGGGCTGGCCAACGCCTTGATCCAGGAGAAGGCCCGCCCGCTGGCTGACATCTTCATCGCGACGGAGGCCGGCGTCATGGAGATCCTCGCCAAGAAAGGCGTCCTCGAAGCCTATGTCTCACCCGAGGTGAAGAACCTGTTGCCCGGGTCTCGCGACCGGGATGGCCTGTGGACCGGGATCTCGTCCCGCGCCCGTGTCATCATGTACAACAAGAACCTGGTGGCGGATAAGGACGTGCCTCGCTCCGTATTCCAGCTGACTGATCCCAAGTGGAAAGGGAAGGTCGCCATCGCGAGCACGCGCGAGCGGACGACCTTGAGCTGGGTCTCGTCACTGGTCGTCGTCAAGGGAGCTGATTTTACCAAGAAGTACCTGAAAAAACTGTATACGAATGGCCTGAAGATCCTGCCCGACAACACGGAGGTCTGGCAGGGGGTGGGTCGCGGCGAGTTCGCGATCGGTCTCACCAACTCACCGAATTATTTCCTGGCCCGTAAGGCTGGTTATCCCGTCGTGGTGGTCTATCCGGATCAGGACGACCATGGTCCAGGCACCTTGTTGAACCTCAACGCGATCGCGCTCGTGAAAGGCGCGCCGAATCCGAGCGCCGCCAAGCGATTCATTGATTTCGTGCTGTCTGCAGAGGGCCAGCGGATCCTGATTGACGGCGCCTACGAAATTCCGCTCAAACCGGATATCATTGATCCGGTCCCACTGACCGGATTCCGGCGGACCGCCGTGACCGAAGAGCAACTGGCGGATCTGGCCGAGCCGACGTTAAAACTGCTGGCCGACATCGGACCGGAGTGGTGAAAGGAGCTGTCATGCGACATCTGCTGCGCGTCAGCGCGTGTGCCCTGATCGCCGTTGCCGTATGGGCGATGCCTCAGGTCGTGCGGGCTGACGACGTCAACCGGGACCTTCTCCAAAAGGGCCTGAAGCTCGTGCAAGTGATCGAGGCGTTCGGGCAGCCGGCACAAATGGAATGGGTCAACCTGAAGGGCACGCCGGTGCTGTTCATCTTTTATCCCAGCGACAAATCGGACACGATCCAACTCGCAGACGGCCGAAAGGTGCTGCCGTTGGGATTTGTGATCGAGGCGTTGGAGGGATGGGGCAAGGACTATTACCAGCAGATAAAGTTTCCTCCTCAATGAGGAGCCGATGAGGATCTTGATGCTGGCGAGCGAGGCGGTCCCGTTGGCCAAGACGGGCGGTCTTGCCGACGTGGCAGGAGCGCTGCCCATCGAGCTCGCGCGCCTCGGGCACGAGGTCCGGCTGGCGCTCCCGCGTTACGTCGGCATCGATCCCAAGGCGGCCGGTCTGCGCAAGACAGCGACCCTGCGGATCCCCTGGCGCGGCAAGTCCCGCGAGGTCGGCGTTGAAACCGGGTCGATCGGAGGCGGTGCGGTCCCGCTTGTCTGCATCAGATATGATCCCTTCTTCGCCCGTGCGGGCTTGTACGGCGAAGGTGGTCTGGACTATCCTGACAACCTCGACCGGTTCGTGCTGTTCTGCCGCGCGGTCCTGGAGGCCTGCAAGAAACCGGGCCAACCTCCGGACGTGCTGCACGCCCACGATTGGCAGGCGGCGCTGGCAGTCGTCTACCTCAAGACGCTGTACCGGAAGGATCCGGCCTGGGCCAAGACCCGCACGCTTTTCACCATTCACAATATCGGCTACCAGGGGGTCTTTCCCGTCTTGGCGTATGACACCATCGGCCTCCCGTGGTCGGAGTACACCACCGAGCGTTTGGAGTTCTGGGGTCGGGTCAATCTCTTGAAGGGCGGGCTCGTCTACGCCGATCTGTTCAACACGGTCAGCCCGACCTACGCGCGCGAAATCCAGACCGCTGAGTTCGGCCACGGCTTGGAGGGCGTGCTCCAGACGCGCAAGGAGCGTCTCTTCGGGGTGCTCAATGGCATTGATGACCAAACCTGGGATCCGGCGACCGATCGGCATTTGCCGGCGCACTACTCGGCCGACGATCTCTCCGGCAAGAAGGTCTGCAAGCTGGCCCTGCAAAAAGAGATGAAGCTGCCGTCGCGCGAGGTTCCGCTTATCGGGTTGATTTCGCGGCTGGCGTTCCAGAAGGGCATTGATTTGATTGTGGACGTCCTGCCCAAGCTGCTGGACTTCGACGTGCAGATGGTGGCGCTCGGCAGCGGCGAGCCCCAGTACCATTCGTATCTGACGAGCCTCCGCGAGCGGTATCCGAACAAACTGGCCGTGAGCCTCGGCTTCAATGACGGGTTGGCGCACCGGATTGAGGGAGGGGTGGACCTGATGCTGGTCCCGTCCCGCTACGAGCCCTGTGGGCTCACGCAGCTCTACAGCCTGCGGTACGGCGCGGTGCCTCTTGTCAGGAAGACGGGCGGTCTTGCAGACACGGTCGTCTCGTATCGGCCTGATGCGCGCTCATCGGCGACGGGTTTCAGTTTTGAAAAGCCCGATCCGGAAGTTTTGCTGAGCACGATCCTCCTGGCGTTGGAGGTGTACCGTGACAAGGAAGAATGGACGGCGCTAATGAGACGTGGCATGAAGCAGGATTTCTCCTGGGAGCGGTCCGCGAAGCAATACGTCGAACTGTACGAGCGAGCCGTGGCCCTATGAATCTTCGCTCTTCCTTCCTGTCCAAGCTGCCGGCGCTACTGTTGTTCGCATGGCTCGGCGTGTTGCTGCTCGGCAGCGCCTTCGCCGCCCCTCCCAGTGAGGCGCCTGAAGCCGCGCATTCCCACCATCAATCGACGGTGAGGCCGATTGAGAAGATCGAGTATTCGGAGTTTAACCATCACACGGCCGGCATGGGGGTGCTGCTCATCGGGTTTCTCGCGCTGGGCATGGAAGCAGGGGTTGCGCGACGGTCAGACTTCCACGCCTTGCTCTGGCTCTGGCCCTTCAGCTGGTTTTTGTTGGGGGGCTTTCTGTTCGTCCGGAACGATCCCGATAACTGGCCATGGGGACCGATCGGGCTGCTGGATTCGTGGCGCGATCCCGAAGCCCTGCAGCATCAAATCTTCGTGGTCATCGTGGTGAC
>DASYQR010000116.1:0-13559 GCA_036005325.1 Nitrospirales bacterium
ACCAAGCAAGAGTTCGAAAAGTTGACCAAGGACCGCAAGGCCTGCGAGCAGGAACTGGCCGTCCAGGAACAGGTCATCAGCAAATTGCAGGATCGGACGACCAAGGGCGAGATCAAGACGAACCGGGAATACCAGGCGCACCTGCTCGAGATCGAGCTCGCCAAGAAAAAGAGGGGTGAGATCGAGGAACAGCTCCTCGTCCTGATGGACGGCGTGGACGTGAAGAAGAAGGATTTGGAGCAAGCCGAGGCCGCCGTGAAGGAAACGGAGCAGCGCTTCACCGCCGAGAAGGTTTCCTTGGAGGGTTCGGTGGGCGCACTGGACGAAGAATTGGCGGGGCTCCGGCAGAAGCGCGAAACCGTGTCGGCCACGATCGAGCCCCCGCTTTTGCGCAACTATGAGAAGCTGCGAGCCAGCAAGAAAGGGCAGGCGCTGGCGGGCGTCAACAAAGATGGAACGTGCATGGTCTGCCGCCTGCATGTCCAGCCGCAGGTTGTGGCCGAGGTCAAGCGCGCCACCTCGATCCAGACCTGCTCGCAGTGCCACCGCATTCTCTATTGGGCCGGTGAACCGGTGCAGGTCGTGCCGGTTCCTGAGAAACCTGCTGATGCGGTGGAAGTCGAAGAAGCCGAAACCACGGAATAAACCGGGCGGGTCCTGCCGCCCGCACCCGCAAGACGGGTACCCGCCCCATCGGCTTCGGCTGCGAAGACTGGCCTCTAGGCGCCGGGGGGCCCCCTATCGGCGTCACCCGCAAGCGCCGACCCCAGCACCGCTTTCGTGGTTTTGAAATGCAACTTGGCGACCTTGGCCAGGCCGTCCTGCCCGTGTTTCTTCACCACCGATTTGGCCGCGGCTTCGACCGCCGGCGACGCGCCCTTGGGCAGCGGCACGCCCCACTGAGCGGCGAGCCGCTCCAGCCGCCTGACGAATTCCGCTCGCGCCACGATTGAGGCCGCCGCAACCGCGATGTCTTCCTCGGCCTTGTGCCGCTGCTCCAACTGGATTTTCTTTCCCTTTTCTTGCAGTGCGTTGAGGATCAGTCGCTCGTCGCCGAACTGGTCCGCGACTGCGCGTTCACAGGGCACCTGTTCCAGAAGGGTCTCGAGGGCCTTGGCATGACCCCAGGCGAGGAGACGATTGAGATTGCGGATCTTGTTATACAGCTCATTGTAGCGTTCGGGGCCGATGGCGATCACGCTGTGGCGGCACAGGGTCTTGATGTCCACCTCCAGCCGCTTGATCATGCCGTCGGAGATCTTCTTGCTGTCGCGGACTTTGAGGGCCTCGAGGTCCTCCGCGATGCGGGGCGTGACGTGGACGGCCGCGATGACCAGGGGGCCGAAGTAGTCGCCTTTCCCCGATTCGTCGATGCCGATCCAGCCCAACGCGGTCGTCATAGATTGGCAAAGTAGCACAGAATGTGCCGAGAACAAAATCCAGAGGGCGGGTCCTGCCGCCGGTTTCCCCCACCGGCTTCACGAAAAGATGCAGGCGGCGGGGGGCCCCCAACCGGCGTCACCCGCCCATGCGCGTCACTTCTTCTGTCAGGTTGTCAGGGCAGGCGATGTCGCAATCGACAGTCTCACCAAAAACCGCGAGCCTTTGCCCTGACTCTCCGCCGAAACGGTCCCTCCGTGCCCTCCACCAGGTGTTTTACGATCGAAAGGCCCAGGCCGGTCCCCCCCAGTTCGCGGGAGCGAGCCTTGTCCACACGGTAGAAGCGTTCGAAGATGCGCGGAAGGTCCTGCAGCGGAATGCCGATCCCGGTGTCCGCGACGCTGACCTCGACGAACTTCTCGCCGGCGACGGCACTGATCGTGATCGTGCCTTTCTCAGGCGTGTACTTGATGGCATTGTCCAGAAGATTTGAGAAGACCTGGCCCAGCCGCTCTTCATCGCCCAGGACCAGTGGTATGTCTTGAGGAATATGCACGACAAGGATGTGGTGCTTCTGCTCGATGAGGTGGCGCAGGAGTCCCACCGTCCGGTCGATGAGATCGGCGAGGGCCACAGGTTCCTGTTTCAGCGGGATTTGGCCGGATTCGATCCTCGACAGCAGGAGCAGGTCGGTGATGATGAGGTGTAGGCGATCGGCGTTCGCTTTGATCGTACCCAAAAATCGGTCCAATTCCTCGGGCTGGTCCTTTGCTCCGTCCTGCAGGGCTTCGATGTAGCCTTTGATGGCGGTCAACGGGGTGCGCAGCTCATGCGACACATTGGCCACAAAGTCTTTTCGGACCTGCTCCAGCCGGTGGAGGTTTTGGATGGTCTCCTCGAGGGATGCGGCCATCTGGTTCAGGATTTCGGCCAGGTGTGCGACTTCTGAGGTGGACGTGACGCGAATTCTCTCGTGGAATTCCCCACGGGCCAAACGTTGGGCGGCGGCCACGACGTCCGCGAGCGGGCGCGTAACGCCGCGGGCGACGACGTAGCTCAGCACGAGAGAGAAGAGAAAGGCGCCGCCGAGTGCGACCGCCAACAACCGGCGCAGATCGCGGTGCCGGGCCTCGATCTCCGTGAGCGGGAGCGACAGGCGGACGATCCCCAGCACGCGGCTATCGGCGTGGGACGCGCGGACGGGAAGGGCCAGGTTGAGCATGCGCAGACCGACAGTGTCGCTGAGACGGGTGCTGACGCCCATGCCCGTGGCGAGCGCCTCTCGGATTTCCGGCCTGGCGAGATGATTGTCCATACGGCGCAGCGCCTCGCCGGATTCGTACGAGTCCCCCAACACCACCCCTTCGGAATTGATCACCGTGACGCGGGCATGGACGTCGTCGCCCAACTGATCGGCCATCGCGTCAATGATGGACGAGTCTGGTTTGGTTGCGGACAGCGGACCGGTGAAGAGACGAGCGGCCAGGCGGGTCTGGGCGGTCAGGTGAACCCGCATCTGGTCCAGGTCGCTCCGTTCAAGGACATCCAAGGCGAGCCATCCGGCCGTCCCCATCCCGGCGCCGGCGATGATCAGGTAGCCGAGCAGGACTTTCCACTGGAGCGGCAGGCGCACGAGCGCTATTCTTCCTCGTGATCCCGAAGTTTGTAGCCGAGCGATTTGACCGACACGATGGCCTCATTCAGCAGCGGCGCCTTCTGCTTCAGGCGGCGGATGTGAACGTCTACCGTTCGCGTCGTTCCATGGTAGTCGTACCCCCAGACGGTATTGAGCAGGACGTCACGGGTGAGCACCCGCCCTCTGTTGCGGAGTAGTTGCTCCAGGAGGCCGAACTCTTTGGCCGTGAGCGAGACCTCCTGCTCGCCGACCTTAACCTCGTGCCGGACGGTGTCCAGGCTGAGCGTGCCGTAGGTGTACGGTTGGGGGTCAGCTTCCCGTCGGTCGGCCCGCCGCAACAGCGCTTTGATGCGCGCCACCAGTTCCTTGGGGCTGAAAGGCTTGGTCAGGTAATCGTCGGCGCCGAGTTCCAGCCCGACGATCTTGTCCGACTCCTCGGCCTTGGCCGTCAACATGATGACCGGGGTGAGCGCCGTGGCGAGATCCGCGCGGAGCTTTTTGCAGAGCTCCAGGCCGTCAAGGCCCGGCAGCATCAGATCGAGCACGATGAGGTCGGGATGTTCCTGGCGGGCGGCGGCCAGCCCTGCGGTGCCGTCCGAGGCCGTCCGCGTCCGAAAACCGTCCTTCTCCAGATAATGGCGGATCAGGTCCTGAATGTCCCGCTCATCCTCGATGATCAGGATCTTGGGCGCGGCGGTCATGTCGCCAGCGTATCGAAGGGTCCCGGAGGTGTCAAGGGAAGTGCGCATGATGGAGTGAGCCATCGCGTCGGTCAAGGCCGATGTCAGCCCAGGGTGTGGCGGATGATCTTGCCTTCGACCATGTACACGGCGAGCTCCGCCACATTCGTCGCATGGTCGGCGATGCGTTCCAGGTATTTGGCGATGAAGGTGATGCGGATGGCGCGGGTGATCGTCTGGGGATTCTCCAGCATGAAGGAGAGCAGCTCCCGGAAGAGCTGGTGCGTCAGATCGTCCACGAAGTCATCGTCCATACAGACTTTGCGGGCCAGGTCGGCGTCGTGGTTGACGAACGCGTCCAGGGCTTCCTTGACCATCCGCAGGGACCAGTTCGCCATGCGGGGGACGTCGATGTAGGGCTTGAGTTGAGGCTCTTCATTCAGCTCGATCGCGCGCTCGCAGATGTTCTCGGCCAGGTCGCTGATCCGTTCCAGTTCCGTGGAGATCTTCATCGCGGTCGTGATGAAGCGCAGGTCCCGCGCGGCGGGCTGCTGGAGGGCAAGCAGCCGGAGGCACTCCTCGTCCACCTCGACGTCGAGCGTGTTGACCTGGCGGTCGTTCGCGATGATCTTCCGCGCGAGGTCGGAATCGCGCTCGACCAATGCGCGCAAGGCCCCTTGGACCTGTTCTTCGACGAGACCCCCCATCCGGAGGATTTTTCCTTTGAGGTCTTGCAGTTCTTGTTCGAAATGACGCTGCATGGGCATGCTCCTTATCCGAAGCGGCCGGTGATGTAATCTTCCGTCCGCCGGTCGCGCGGCGTGGTAAAGATCGTTTTGGTATCGGTGAACTCCACCATTTCGCCCATGAGGAAAAAGCCGGTGTGATCCGACACGCGCGCGGCTTGCTGCATGTTATGGGTAACGATGACGACGGTCAACTCTTTCTTCAACGTAAAGAGCAGCTCTTCGATCTTGGCCGTCGCGATGGGGTCCAGCGCCGAGCAGGGCTCGTCCAGCAGGAGCACTTCCGGCTTGACGGCCAGCGCTCGGGCGATGCAAAGCCGCTGCTGCTGGCCGCCGGAGAGGCCCAGCGCGCTCTGATGCAGGCGGTCTTTGACCTCGTCCCACAGCCCGGCGCCTCGCAGGCTGTCTTCAACGATCTGATCCAGGAGTGAACGGTTGTGCATGCCCTGGAGACGAGGCCCATAGGCGACGTTGTCATAGATCGGTTTCGGGAAGGGATTGGATTTCTGGAAGACCATTCCCACGCGCTTTCTGAGGTCCGTGACGTCCACCTTCGGGCCATAGATGTCCATGCCGTCCAGGATGATCTTGCCATCGATGCGGGCGCCTTCGATCAGGTCGTTCAATCGGTTCAGGCAGCGCAGCAACGTGGACTTGCCGCATCCGGAAGGCCCGATGAAGGCGGTGACCTGGTTTTGCGGGAATTCGATGCTGACTTTGAAGAGCGCTTGAGCCGGTCCGTAGAAAAAGTTCACATCCTGCAACAGCATCTTTCCCACGAGCGCCTGGCCCTCAGAGACGGTCGGACGGTCGTCGGGCTTGGGGACGGTGATGCGCACATGCGGGGATTCGATTGACATCAGCATTGTGCCTCCTTAGACAGCCGATCCGGCGTACTTCTTACGAAAGTGGTTCCGGAGCGTGATCGCCGTTAGATTGAGCAGGACGACCACCATGATCAGCACCAGCGTCGTGATATAGACCATCGGCTTCGCGGCTTCAACGTTCGGCGACTGAAAGCCGACGTCGTAGATATGGAAGCCGAGATGCATGAACTTCCGGTCGAAATGGAAAAACGGCCATGTGGCGTCCAGCGGAAGCGTGGGCGCCAGCTTGACCACGCCCGTAAGCATCAGCGGCGCGACCTCGCCGGCGGCGCGGGCCATGGCGAGAATCAGCCCGGTCAGGATGGCGGGCATGGCGCAGGGAAGAATGACACGAGCGACCGTCTCCAGCTTGGTGGCGCCGAGCGCCAGGGACCCTTCGCGGAAATCGCGGGGGACCGCCGCCAATCCTTCCTCGGTCGACACGATGACCACCGGCACGGTCAGGAGGGCCAGGGTCAAGGAGGCCCAGAGGATGCCGCCGGTTCCGTACGTGGGGCTCGGCAGCGCTTCCGGGAAGAACAGCGTGTCGATGGTCCCGCCGATGGCATACACGAAGAAGCCCAGCCCGAAGACCCCGAACACGATGGAGGGCACGCCGGCCAGGTTGTTCACCGCAATGCGGACCAGCCGCACGACTGTTCCCTGCTTGGCATATTCACGGAGATAGAGCGCCGCCAACACGCCGAAAGGCACCACCGCCAGGCTCATGATCAGGACCAGCATGACCGTCCCGAAAATGGCTGGGAAGATGCCGCCCTCGGTATTCGCCTCTCTCGGCTCGTCGGCGAGGACTCTCCACACGTTGGTCACGTAAACCCATGTTTTCGCCGGCAGCCCCATCTCGTTGGGACGGAGCGCTCGGATGATCTGCCCGACAGGAAGCTGCTTTTCGCGTCCGTTCGCGTCCACCATCATGACGGAGTACGCGTTAAAGCGGGCGTACAGTCGTTCGAGCGCCTCGGTTTTTGTGCGGTACTGCGCTTCGGCTGCCGCGATGGCAGTCTGTAAGCGGTACCGTGTGGAACCGTCGGATGTCTGTCCCGGTCGGGTCCTCATCTCCAGGGCGCGTATGTGCAACCGGCCCTGCTCAATCTCGGCGTTGATCTTTCCGATCTCTACTCGCTCGATGCGGTCGATCTGGGCGTGCAGATCGTTCGCTTGATCAACGAGAGGGAGCAGGGCGTTCCACCCGACATCGCTTCCTTCCGCATACAGAGTCTCGCCCCGGTGGATCGCTTTGATCCAGCCGTACATGTTACCCCATTCGCGTCGTTCCAGGAGGACGGCGGTGGGAGGGAAGGTCCGTGAGGCGATCTTGTCCTCGTCCACCCATTTGAAGTCCAGGCCGTACAGGTCGCGATTGCCGATCTTCACGCGGATCCGATGTTTCCCTTGCGGAGCGTCCGGGGTGATCGAGTTCGGAATAGTCTCCCGGCCGGCAAGTTGGCCCATCACGCGGCTGTCGTCCGTCAGGGTCAGTTCCACGATGTCGCCGGTCCAGAAGAATCCCATGCCGTTGACTATGATGAGCAGCAGGAGGCCGATCACCATCAGCAGGGCGATGGCCAGGCCGGCGCCGCTTCCCCAGACGAACAAGTCCCCCGAGGCCAGTACTTTCTTGATCCACATCCGCATACCGGGCCCTAAAACTGGCTGTACTTCTTCCTCAACCGTTGCCGGATGACTTCGGCGCCGGTGTTGAGGAGGAACGTGATGACGAACAGCAGCGTGGCGGCCATGAACAGGGTCCGGTACAACGTGCCGCCATGCGGCGCTTCCGGGATCTCGACGGCGATGTTCGCCGACAGCGTCCGGAAGCCGTCGAACAGGCTCCAGTCCATGATCGGGGTGTTGCCCGTGGCCATCAGGACGATCATGGTTTCTCCCACGGCCCGTCCGAAGCCGATCATGAGCGCCGAAAAGATCCCCGGGCTCGCCGACACGAAGACAAGCCGGGCGAGGGTTTGCCAGGGCGTGGCCCCCAGCGCCAGGGAGCCGGCGATCAAATTCCGCGGGACGCTGGAAAGCGCCTCTTCGGAAATGCTGAAGATGATAGGGATGATGGCGAAGCCCATGGCGAACCCGACCACCAGGGCATTGCGTTGGTCGTAGCGAACTCCGAAAACGTTCGCGAGCCAGCCCTTGTAGTCGGAGCCGAAGAGCAAGGATTCGATCTGAGCGTTCAAGCTCAGACAGAGGAGCACGGCGCCGACGATCACCGGCATCAGAAGGAGGGCCTCGGAGCCGGCGCGAGCGCGGTTGCGGATGGTGAAGGGCACGAATTGCCAGAGGAGCGTCGCCAGGATCACGCTGAGAGGGATCACGATGAACATGGCCGTGACGGCGGGGAAGATCCGTTCAAGCAGGGGCGCCATCCAGAGCCCGGCCAGAAATCCCAGGACGACGGTCGGCAGGGCCGCCATGATTTCGATCGTCGGCTTGATCTTGGCGCGGAGATCGGGATGCATGAACATGGACGTATAGATGGCGCCCAGCACCGCCAGGGGGACCGCCAACAGCATCGCGTAGATCGTGCCTTTGAGCGTCCCGAAGAGGAGGGGCGTCAACCCGAGCTTGGCTTCGAAATCGTCGGTGGCGCCCGATGATTGCCAGACATGCTCCGGCTTCTCATACCCTTCGTACCAGACCGGCCGGAACAGGCTGGCGAAGGATGTTTCAGGGTGGGGGTTGCGGATCGCATAGGTGAGGAGTTGACCCGTATCAGTTAACGCCACGGCGCCGTTGGCCTTGGGCGCGAACATGACGGACTGCAGGGGCGTTCCGTTTCCGGAAAACCGCAGAAGAGTTTGCTCCGAAGTCGAATAATGGACGAACAGATTCCCCTGCGCGTCGCCGGTGATGAAGCCCTTGTCCCGCTGCGAGGGGGAAATGCCGGTCACGGCAGCCGGATGCGACGCAAAGCGATGGATGGCCTGGAGCCGCGTGCGGTTGCTCTCATTTGTTGGGCGAACGGGCATCCACACCGAGACCCCGCCCGAGCCTGTGCCGATGACCAACGAGCGGTCACCGATCAGGTAGGCCAGTGCGGTGACGGGGATGCCAGGAGGGGCCACGGCGGGGGACTCGATCAGAATCGGCTGGGTACCCTCTCGCACGTCATAGTGGTAGAGGTTCCCGCCAGCCGTTCCGATCGAGAGTGTCTCTCCGCGTCCGTCGAGGACGAGAGCTGTGACCGCACCGGTTATCTGCGCGGTCAGTTCGGTTGCAGTGACGATGGGTTCGGCGTCGGCTCCACGGGGTGATGTGACCCGTGCGAACCAGAGGCGGCCGGCTTCCGTCAGGATCGCCGCGGCCGGTCCTGCATCCGCTTGCTGAAAGGCGAGACGCACGATCGGGCTCTTGGCGGGGTCTATTTGTACCGGAGCGCCGGTCATGACGGTGGGGCGGATGGTCCTGATGCCGTTTTCAAATCCCGTGGTAAATTCAATGGTCAGGGGGACGATCCGGCCGTCCTTCGTTCCCAACCCAAAGCGTTCGTTCTTTCCCGATGTCCGCGCCATCGCGGTCACCGGTATCGTGCGCAAGGCAGGCGGTAAGGGCGCGGCCAGGGGAGCGCCGGTGGGTAAGCTGAAGAAGGAAAGTTGGTCGGCACTACCGGCCCTGAGGAGATAAGCCACTTCCTGCTGTTCATCCACGCCGGCCATCACGGCCTGAGGGAGGCCGGCTGGCAAGGAACCGGCGGCAAATCGTCCGGACTGTGTGCCCTTCGCCGATGAGAAAAGCGGGGCCACCTCTTTGATCAAAAACAGGAAGATCCCGAGGATGCTCAGAATGACGGCCAGGCCGCCGGCAGTAATGATGAGCCGGGCCAGGAGGTCGAAGAATCGGCGCAGCTTGTGACGTGCGGCCTGCTCGGAAACAGCAACCGCAGCCAGCGCGGCCGATTCTGCGACGCTCCTACTCAAGCTTTTTCAGTTCCTTCTCGATCGCGGCGGCCGAGAGGGGGAAGAAGCCGTCCTTCACCACCACCTGCTGGCCTTCCCGGCTGTACACGAACTTTAGAAATTCCATCACGATGGGATCCAGCGGCTTGTTGGGCGCTTTGTTGACGTACAGGTACAGGTGTCGCCAGAGGGGATAGGAGCCGTTTTCCGCGTTGTGTTGCGTGGCTTCCACAAACGGCATCCCTTCCTTTTCGGCCAAAGGCACGACCCGGACCCCCGACGTCAGGTAGCCGATGCCGCTGTACCCGATCCCGGCCCGGTCTTCAGTGACCCCTTGGACCACCGAAGCCGAACCGGGCTGCTCTTTCACTTCGTCCTTGAAGTCTCCGTTTTTGAGCGCGTGCTCCTTGAAGAACCCGTAGGTGCCGGACGCCGAGTTGCGCCCGTAAATGCTGATCGAGCTGCTTCCCAAGGGTCCATCCACCCCGACCTGACTCCACTTTTGCACGTTCTCCTTGTAGCCCCAGCGGCGGCTTTTGGAGAACACGGCGTCAACTTGGGCCATCGCCATCCCCTTGATAGGGTTGTCCTTGTTCACGTACACCGCCAGCGCGTCGATCGAGACCGGGAAGGCGGTCGGCTTATACTTGAATTTCTTTTCAAAGGCGTCGATCTCTGTACCCTTCATGGGACGCGACATGGGACCGACCTGCGCCGTGCCCTCGATGAGCGCCGGCGGGGCGGTGCTCGACCCCTTGCCCTCGATCTGGATCTTGACGTTCGGGTACTGCTTGCGGAACCCCTCGGCCCAGAGCGTCATCAGATTGTTCAATGTATCGGAGCCGATGCTGTTGAGATTTCCGGAGACTCCGCTGACCTTGGCGTAGGCCTTCAGATTGGGGTCGAGTTTTATGGCTTCGTCGGCATAGGCTGGAGCCGCGCCGAAGGCGATGGCCATGACCAGCGACAGCCATACGGACCAGAAGATGTTGTCTCTTTGATGCTTGTCTCTACGATCCATGAAACCTCCGTACCGCATATTGTGACCAGGCAGTCATTACCGGTTCGTTACAATCGTGTTACAAATCGGTTAACACGACACCAGACACTCTTCAGACTAGAAGGCAACGAGCACCTTTACGCCGAAAATGTGATTGTCATAATCAACCGTCCGGCCGCAGGTGGGACATCCTGCTCCCCCATTTCCGGCGGTCCCTGAGCTGATAGTTTGCCCTGCGACGGTGCCCGAACCAAGCACGGTCTGCTTCAGGAGGGTGTAGTCCAGAGCGACCGAGAGGTACTTGGAATAGTCATAGCTGACGCCGAACAGGATGGACTGATTGTCGCCCGCTGTGGTGCTCTTGTTCGGCTTCATGAAGTAGTACCGGCTGAAGAGGCGCACTTTTTCGTCGAACAGCATCGGAATACGGTAATACGCCCAGAATTCCGAACCCTGGCCGTTATGAAAACGGGGAGTTGAGGTTGAGGGACCATTCCTTGCGCCATATAGTGTGGGGGTGAGTGCCGTAGACCCGTTGTATGTCGCTGGCACAAAGATCCCCGTTGTGGATCGAGGTGTCCCGATATCCGAGCCATCATCGGCCCAGACATATTGCGCGTTGACTTTAAACCGATCAGTCTGAGGGGCATAGAACTCGATGTTGCCGAGCAGCCGCTGAGGGTTGAAGTTCTCGATGCCGTTACGCACCGTTTCGTGGTGGCCGAATCCCGAGATGATCACGCCCTTGATCGGCTCTACGCTGACACGGCCCAGCCAGGCGTAGCTTCGGCCATCCGGAGTATTCTGGTAGCCTTCCCCATTCATGAAGGAGAAGTGATAGTCGATCGTATTGTTCAAGACCTTTCCTAAAAGGCTGACGCCCAGGTCGGACGAGGTCTGGAAGTTCTGTTGATCCACCATGATCGGACCCTGGTAGCGGTAGGTCCAGCGGTGCTCTTCATACTCGATCCAGGGTGTCTGGTGCTGACCGAGCCGGATTTCCAATCCCGGTAGGACGACATGGTTGTAGTAGGCGTATTTCACGAACGTCGAATTGCGCCCGGTGCCGGCATACCCCGCGAGGCCGAAGGGAGCGGCTTCATGGCAGTTACCAGCCGACGATCCCGCTCCGTTCGGGCAACTGTTCCCGCCGACGTTGTTGACCATCTGGTCCAGGGTCAAACGAAAGTGGTGGCCTTCGTCAAACCGTTTGATGAGGGTAAAGTAGGTCCGGGTGAAATGAAAGCCGTTGGCAAGGCTTTTGTTATTGTTCGCGGTCGCTGGATTAAGACCTTTGGTCAGCTGATCGGCTGTGAACGAATCTCCTCCCGCATAGGTGAAATCGAAGTAAAAGGTCGCCTTGACCTCGATTCCCTTGAGCAAATTGGAGACCGCCCCTGACGGCGGCGCGGTCTTGGCCGCGAGTTCTTCCTTCTCGGCCTTGGCCTGTACCCATTCCTCCTTGGTGATTGAGCCCTTCTCGTAGAGAATGTCTTCGATGCCTTTTCCCGCTGCGTAGCTGGGACCGGAGAGGATCGCGATGATTACAGCGATCGTCCCGATCATGCTGGCGAACCGTGCGTACTTCATGCCCTGTGCCTCCTTGGTTGTCCGAGTTGTGAACGTACGAATCCCCCAAAGCGAGTGGAGCCTAAGGGACAGCGGTTCCTGTCGAGTCAACGCTGTGTTACGGTCAGGTTAATTATTTCTCGCGGGACAGTATGGCTTGGACGGGGCAGCAGGTCTGGACTATAATCGGCCTTCTTCGAGGAGAGTCTATGCGACTGCATAACAGACGAATGACGAGGTGGGTGCTGACGCCGGCACTCGTGGGTTTCCTGACAGGCTGCGGAATGTTCGCCCCGTCAAGCCGTGTGTTGTACCAGGAAGGTCGCACGGTCATCCAACTGGAAAAGGATCCCTCTGAAGGAGGGAACACACATCCTGCCGCCGTCACGACGTCGCAGATGGCGAAGATCCTCGATGGCGTGCTCATCCAACAGGATCGAGGCTTAGCGATGTCGGTCTTTAAAAGCTCTGGAGTATTGGAATCCGCTTTCAATGCGGATGAGATCGAACTGCTCGCGCCGCTCCTCTCGAAAGGGTTGCAGCGGGCCAATCCCTCGCAGCGTGTCGGCTTCATGTTCTGGAGCCCGACGCCCGGACGCGGGTATGCCGCGTTCTCAGGGGCCGTTTCGGTCAGGGACCCATACCTCATATTTATTTTGAGGGAGCATCCAGGCAGCGACTGGCAGGATTCTGCGGCCACGCCGCTACCGCCCTCTCTGTTTGCGCTGGATTTCCGGCAGGCGTCGTACTTGAAGCCAGGCAGCGACGAAGAGCGCAAGGGAAGTTACAGGGCGCGTCCCACGCTGCAAATTGACTACCGGCGGTACCTGGCCGCGCTCGACGGCCAGAGTAGCCCGGCTTCGGCGGCCAAGGAACCATCCGTAGCTCCTGCTGCTTCAGCTCCGACCGAGGTCCGTCCTCCGGTTGCCTCTTCCCCAGTCGCGCCGCCGCGCGATGTGGCGAAGCCGGATAGCGAAGCGGTCAAGGAACTCCAACGCCGGGTGAAGGATTTAAATGAGGAACTCGTCAGGCTCAAGCAGGAAATCGCCGAGACCAAGCAATTGCTCGCCGACAAGGTTCTTGAACTGAATCGATTAAAAACGAAATAAACTTAGCCGATCGCGCGGGCGACTTCCCGCTGGATCGCCAAAGACGACTCGCTGCCGGCGTTTCGGTAGAGCGGGCACTGCCGATGGCGGCCGGTCGTGCAATACTCTACCCGGTCGATCGTGCTCGGCTCGAACGGGACGATCAACCCGAAGCACTGGGCGGTCGTCCCCGTGGTTTCATCGTCCACGAAGTACGGACAGTTCATAACTGTGTAACCTCCTTTCTTCCTGCGCGCCTGTCGCTTACCTTCAGTGCTCCCCCAGGGGTACAGTCCTGGGGGGAGCGGCACTGAGGGCACACAGGAGTTTCACTGCACCGTCAGTCTGCACTACTGGTTAGACACGCAGGTCAAAGAAAAGTTACGGGCCGGTAAATTTTCAGCCTAAGAGCGGGTCCTGCCACCGGTTTCCCCCACCGGCTTCACGAAAAGATGCAGGCGGCGGGGGCCCCCAACCGGCGTCACCCGCTAAGTTTCAGAATGCTTCGTGTGTTCTGCTATAATGAGCTTGCGTGTGGGAGGCGGGCGGGTGGTCGCCGGTCTCGCAAGAGGCCGGAGGAAAGTCCGGACTCCCAGGGCAGGGTGCTGGGTAACACCCAGGCGGAGCGATCCGACACCGGCGCAACAGAAAGCATACCGCCGATGGCC
>DASYQR010000117.1:0-10460 GCA_036005325.1 Nitrospirales bacterium
GGACACGAAGAGCACCTTCATGTCGGGGCGAGAAGATTTTATCCGCTCTGCCACCTCGCGGCCGCCCATCCCCGGCATCACCACATCCGTGACCATCAAATGGATCGCGTCCTTGTGCTGGTCGGCATGCTGGAACGCCTCTTGGCTGTTGCCGGCCTCAAGCACGGTATAGCCCTCCTGCTTGAGAATGTGACGGATCATCGCCCGCACTCCTTTCTCGTCCTCCACCAGCAGGATGGTTTCCACCCCACGGGGCCTTGGGACAGAGGTCGTGTCCGGTTCCACCGTCTCGGCGACCTCTTTCGCCTGAGGCAGATAGATCTTGAAGGTCGCGCCTTGTCCCGGCTTGCTGTCTACCCAGATGTAGCCGTCGCTCTGCTTGATAATGCCGTATACGGTGGACAGTCCCAGCCCCGTGCCCTTTCCCAATTCCTTGGTCGTGAAAAAGGGGTCGAAAATGTGCGCTTGCGTTTCGTAGTCCATGCCGCAACCGGTATCGCCGACGGCCAGCATGACGTAGCGGCCCGACGCCATGGGCTTATGTTTCAGGACAAAGGCTTCATCGAGCTCAACATTCGCCGTCTCGATGGTCAGAGTGCCCCCGTTGGGCATGGCATCACGGGCGTTGACGACCAGGTTCATGATGACCTGTTCCATCTGTCCGGCATCAACCTTGACGCATCCCAGTCCAGAACTGAGAACGGTCCGCAGCGTGATGTCCTCTCCGATGACGCGCCGAAGCATGGATTCGAAATTCGTGACCACGCCGTTCAAATCCAGGACCTTCGGCTGCAGTACTTGCCTGCGGCTGAATGCCAGCAACTGGCGGGTCAGCCCGGCCGAGCGTTCCCCTGCCTTCTTAATCTCAAGGACATCCTGGGACAGCGGGTTGTCCTTCCCCAGAGCGTTCAGGACGATCTGGCTGTACCCCAGAATCAGTGTCAGCATATTGTTGAAGTCATGCGCCACGCCGCCTGCCAGCCGTCCCATCGCTTCCATCTTCAAGGACTGCCGCAGTTGGCCTTCAGTCTGCCGCAGCGCTTCTTCCGTACGCTTGCGCTCGACCCTCTCTTGAAGCTCGCGCAAGGCTCTCTTCACTGCGGACACCAAACGCGCCGGCCGGTGCTTCAAGACATAATCGGTGGCGCCGGATGTGACGGCATCAATCGCCGTTTCTTCGCCGATCGTGCCCGAGAAAAAGATGAACGGCACATCAGGACAGCGGGCCCTGGCAAGAGCCAACGCGGAAAGGCCATCGTACGAGGGGAGTGTAAAGTCAGAGATGATGAGGTCGAATCCGTCCTGATTCAGGGAGGATTCGAACTCCCCACGGCTCTCCACTCGCACGATCTCGCAGGTGAGGCCGTCCTCGGCCAGCAGGGCTCGAAGGAGTTCCGCGTCCTTTCGGTTATCTTCGAGATGGAGAATGCGGATCATTTCGTTTTTCCCACGCTGCCCGGCGGTGGCTCGTTAATCAGCGCCCAGAAGACTCCGAGATTTTTGACCGCTTCGACGAACTGCCGGAAATCCACCGGCTTCACCACATAGGCGTTCACGCCCAGGTTGTAGCTCTCGACCAGGTCCTTTTCCTCGCGGGAGGACGTGAGGACGACGATGGGAACGGCTTTCAACTTGGGATCGGCCTTGACAGTCCGCAGCACTTCCAGTCCATCCACCTTAGGCATCTTGAGGTCCAGCAGCACCACGGCGGGAGGGTTGCCGGTGCGCATCTTGAATTTGCCGCGACAATACAGATAATCCAGCGCTTCCGCGCCGTCGTTGACGACCACCACTTCATTGGCGAGATGGTGTTCGTCGAGCGCCGTCAGGGTTAGCTCCACGTCTTTGGGGTTGTCCTCGGCCAGCAAAATCCGTTTGATCTCAGTCATCGTTGCTTCCTTTACGAGAGTTAGGTAGTGAAAAGTATATGGTTGCGCCGCCGTCCACTGTCCCTTCGGCCCAGGTGCGGCCGCCGTGGCGGGTGATGATGCGCCGGACGTTGGCCAGCCCGATGCCCGTGCCTTCGAACTCGTTCGCGCTGTGCAAGCGTTGAAAGACGCCGAACAGCTTGTCCACGTACTGCATGTCGAACCCCACACCGTTGTCACGGACGAAAACCACGATCTCGTCGGAAGCGCCATTGCTGCTTCCAATTTCGATCTTCGCCTGCTCGCGGTGGCGGGTGTACTTGACGGCGTTGTCGACCAGGTTCATGAAGACCTGGCGCAGCATGGCCGGATCGCCGTGGACTGCGGGAAGCGGACCGATAGTCCAAGCGATGTTCCGGCCCTGTGTATCGTGCCGCAAGTCGTCCAAGACACCCTTGACCAATTGATCCAGGTTGACCATGCTCTGGTGCAGTTCCATGCGTCCCACCCGCGAGAAGGTGAGCAGGTCGTCGATCAAGACGCCCATCTCTTTCGCCGACTCCGAAATGGTCTTGAGGTACCGTTGGCTCTTCTCGTCAAGGGTGGCGGCAGCATGCTTCTGAAGCATGTCCGCAAATCCATCCATGTGGCGGAGCGGCGCCCGCAGGTCGTGTGAGACCGAGTAGGAGAAGGCTTCGAGTTCCTTATTGGCTGCTTCCAGTTCCCGGTTGGTGACTTCGAGCTGCTGCGCCAGGGCAGCCTGCGCCTGAGCCGCCTCCTTCTCGATCTTGGCGCGGACCACTTCTATCTCCTTGGCCTTCAGCTCCTCGATGATTTTTCGGTTCTCCTCAAGATAGAAATTCCTCCGCAGGAGCGCGCGGATCCTCCCCTTGAGGACGGTCATGTCGCTGGATTTTCCGACGAAATCGTCCGCCCCTGCCTCAAGTGCCCGGGTGAGATCCTCCTTGTTCTCCTGCGCGGTCAGCATCAGGACCGCGAGGGGATTCGGCATGCTTCTCCGCATCTCGGAGATCCGGTGGCAGACCGCGATCCCGTCCATTTTCGGCATGATGAGATCCAGGATGACGCAGTCGAACGGCTTTGCGGCCAGCTTCCGCAGGCACTCTTCGCCCGATGCGGCCCGCTCGCATTTGTAGCCGTCCTTCTCGAGCTCAAGAGCGATCTTGTCCAGGTAAGTAGGGCTGTCGTCCACCGCGAGCATCCAGACATCCCGCATGTGGGGCTGCGCGGCGCCGAGGATCGCCTGGCTCTCCTTTCCTTTGCGCAGCAGTCCCCGAATCCGGGCGATCAGAACGTCAGGGTCGGCCGATTTGGAGACGTAGTCGTCCGCGCCGGAGTCGAGGCCGCGCAACTCCATGGCCTGGGTATCATCCACTGTGAACATCAGGATGGGGATCTGCCTGGCCGTGAGGTCCATGCGGATCCTCCTGCACAGCTCGTCACCCCGCAGGCCCGGCAGATAATAGTCCACCACGAGGAGATCCGGCTGGTTCTTGCCGATCTCCCGAAGCCCCTCCTCGGCCGACGAGCAGGAGGTGACCGCGAAGCCCTCGGCCTCGAGAAGGCCACAGAGCTTGACGGCCTGGGTGGGCGAGTCCTCAACCAGGATGATTCGCTGTGTTCCGCTCTTCACGGCGGTCTCCTTCTTGTCCGCTGTCCACGATCAGATCCAGAATGCGCGCCGCAATCTCGTGGAGAGGTAGCGATTCGCAGGCGGCCCCCAACCGAACTGCAGCCTGCGGCATGCCGTACACGACGGCGGTCGAATCGTCCTCCACGAGGGTGTAGCCCCCGGCGGCCCGAAGCTCCGAGAGTCCTTTGGCTCCGTCGTTCCCCATCCCCGTGAGCAGGACCCCGACGGCCCTGGAGCCAAATTCGCGTGCCAGGGACTCGAACAGGACCGTGCCAGACGGGCGCTGGCTCGAGACCGGCGGGCTCGAGTCCAGCCAGATTCGGCCGGCTCTGACTTTGAGGTGACTCTCTGCCGGCGCTACGTACACCTTCCCCGCAACCGGGACCTCTCCATCTTTCGCGACGGCCGCCGCGAAGGGACACACGTCGTCGAGCCACGCGGCGAAGCCCTCCAGGAACGAGGGCGTGATATGCTGCACGACCAGGATTGGCAGGGGAAAATCTGCGGGAAGGCCACCCAACAATTTCTCCAGAGCGTTGGGGCCGCCTGTGGAGGCTGCGATGCCCAGCATGCGGAACGCACCGTCCTTCCGGACCGAGTGCACCTGAGGGCCGGATGACCGCGCGACCCGCGCCAGGGCAGGCGGGCGACGCTGCCGAACGACCTTGACCGCGCTCATGATGGCCAATTGCGTGCAGAGCTGATCCGCCATCTCTTGATAGTCGGACCGCGTCGTCCCGACCGGCTTCTCCACGATGGTCAGTGCCCCTGCCTTGAGGGCATTCATCGAGACCTTGAGGTCCTCCTTCTCGACGCTGGCCGAAACCACCACGATAGGGGTCGGCTTTTCCGACATGATCCGTTTCGTGGCCTGAAACCCGTTCATTCCCGGCAGGCGGATGTCCATGGAGATGACGTCCGGCGCGACCTTGTGCAGAAGCCGCAGTCCTTCCTCGGCGCTGGAGACGGAGGCCGCCACCTCCAGCCGCGGGTCCCGGCTGATGATCTCCTCGAGGAGCATCCGCACCACGTCGGAGTCCTCGACGATCATGACGCGGACTTTCTTCATAAGATCTGCCTGATGGCCTCCAGGAGGCCTTTGTGGTCGAACTTTCGCTTGACGATGTAGGCGTCCGCTCCCAGCGCCAGTCCCCGCTCTTTTTCCTCCCGGCTTTCGAGCGAGGTGACGATGATCACCGGCAGCTTGGCCAGTCGATGGTCCTTCTTCATCTGCTCGATGAGCTGGAAGCCGTCCATCCGCGGCATCTGGAGGTCGACGATGGCCAGGTCCACCGGCTCCGCTCGGAGCTTCTGGAGAGCCTCCTCTCCGTCCACGGCAAGGGCCACCTGGTAGCCGTGTGCCTCCAGGATGCTTTTCTCCAGCGTCCGCGTGGTGACCGAATCGTCGGCGACCAGGATGATCGGCACCTGCTTGGGGAGCGCCGCCTTTTCCGTCCGCACGACGGAGCCGCCCTTGACGGTTCTGAAGCGCTCGATGAGCTCGCCCGGGTCAAGCACTAGCACGACAGAGCCGTCGCCCGTCAGGATCGCGCCGCCGAACGTCTTGACCCTCTCGGCGCCCCCACGGGGGGTTTTCACGACCGCCTCGATCTCCGTCACGAAACCGTCCACCGCGAGGCCGACATTTCCTCCCGGCGATTTCAGCACGGCCACCGGCAGGCACTCCCCTTCGACCTGCACGGCGACGTCACCCAAGCCAACGAGGCCGGCGAGGGAGGCGATGGGGACAGGGCGCTCTCCGATGGTCACGACGGATTTCCCCGCAACGGTATCGATCTGCCCGATGGAGACGCGAACGAGGCTTTGAAGCGCGGCGGCGGGAATCGCGAACCGTTGTCCCGCAGATTCGACGATGAGCAGCCGATGGGTGGAGACAGCGATGGGAACGACAATCTCGATGGTCGTGCCGGCGTTCTCTTCGGAACGCAACTCGACGCTGCCCTGGAGCCGCTTTGCCGTCTCGGCGACCACGGACAGGCCCATGCCCCGGCCCGCAAGTTCGGTCACCATGCGTGCAGTGGAGAATCCCGGCAGGAACAGAAGACGCGAGAGGGCCTCGGGCGCGGCCGACTCCGCCTCTTGCTGCGGCAGGAAGCGGCGTTTGACGGCGTACTCGGTGACCGCCTTCCAGTCAACCCCGCGTCCATCGTCGGCCACAGTGATCCGGAAGAAGTTGCTCTGCGCTCGCAACCGCAGGAGGACGGCGCCCGCCGGCTCCTTTCCCCGACTGCGCCTGTCGGCCGGCGCTTCGAGCCCGTGTGTGACCGCGTTCCGGAGCAGATGCATGAGCGGGTCCTTGAGAGCCTGGAGCACCAGACGGTCCGCCTGGACGGCGAGTCCCTCGGCAGTAAAGTCGACTTCTTTGCCTTCGTCGCGTGCCAGGTCCCTGACGATTTTCCGGAATCCCTGGAAGACGCTCTCCGCCGGAACCATGCGGACTTGGAGGACCTCTTCCCTCAGATGCTCACCGGCCTGTCGCAGTCCCCAGGTTCCGCGCGAATGTATCCGTCGCAATTCCCGAAATTCCTTCCGCATGGAGCGGACCTGCCGATCTACGGTATCGAGGTAGCGGGCGACAGGGGAGAATTGAGGGATCTGGGCAAGCCGCTCCAGAGTCCGCCCACGGGTCCGCTTGACCCTGTCCCACTCAGCGTCGAGATCGAGGACCTGGGATTCCACCTGGGTCAGCTTCCTCGTGACCGTATCCTGTCCCAATGCCTCGACGAACACCCGGTCCGACGCCTCCAGAACCTGCTCCATAGATTTGGCGCTGATGGTCAGTGCGTCCTCCGCCGTCTGAGCAGGTGCGGCGGGTTCAGCAGGCGGCGCGACTTTGGCAGCCGGGCGAGGCACGACTTCAGTGCCCAGCAGGGCTTCCACCGCATCCAAGGCTTTGACCGTCTCCGGCAGAGCCTGCTTCTGAAAGTAGGCAGCCACCCAGTCCTCGATGGCATCCAGAACCAACTGGACCGTCTTGAGCGTTGCCTTCTCCATTCGAAGACGCCCTTCCCTGACGCGGGAGAAGATCGTCTCCATGCAGTGCGCGAGCGTCTCGACTTGGCGCAGATCCACCGCACGCGCCGCGCCTTTCAGGCTGTGGGCCCTGCGGAACGCCTCTTCCAACTGAGGCCCGGACCCTTTTCCTGATCTCGCCAGATCGTCAAGGATTCCCCGGATCTTCTCTAGATGGTCCCGTTGTTCCGCCTGGAAGCTGACAAGCAGTCTCTGTAAGATATCGTCGCTCACACCTGGAACCTTTCCACGGCCTTGCGCAACTGCTGGCTCAGGGCGGTCATGTTGGCGACCGCCTTCTCCAGTTGGGACGTCCCCGCGGCCGTCTGTTCCGACGCCCTGCGAATATCTTGTAGGGCCTGGGTGACCTGGTCGTAGCCGATCTGCTGCTGGTTCGTCGTGGCGATGGTCTGCTGGAAGGCCTGCACGCTCTCGATGGTCGTTTCGGCGAGATCCTTGATTGTCCGCTCGGCCACCTCCGCCTGTTTCTTGCCGCTTTCGACCCGCTTGACCGCTTCCTCGGTCAGCATGACCGAGCCTGTGATGCCCTTCTGGATCTCGCTCAGGATGTTTCTGACTTGGACCGTTGACTGCTTCGCCTGATCGGCCAGACTCTTGACCTCGCCGGCCACCACGGAGAAGCTCCTGCCCGCTTCACCGGCCGCGGCCGCTTCGATGGCCGCATTCAGCGCGAGAAGGTGGGATTGCTCGGCGATGTCGTTCACCGATGTGATGATCTCGCTCACGGCCTGCGTCTTCTCGCTCAAGGCGACGACGTTCGCAGCAACGGCTTCGACCTGATCCCGGATCTTGTCCATGGTCTGGGTCGTGTCCTGCACGGCCGCAAGACCGGTGCGGCCGGCAACCGAGGTGGCCTCGGCCGCCTGGGCAACCTGTTTGGCCCGCTCCGAGATCTGGACGCCCGCCTGCCGGACCTCCTCAACCGTGGTCGTCGTCTCCTGGACGGCGGAGGCCTGTTCCTTGGTGCTCGCGGCTTGCTGCTGGGTCGAGGCGAGGATCTCCTGGCAGGCGCTGTTCAGATTGAGCGTCCCCTCGTGTGTCTGCTTCGTGATTTCCTTCAAGGACTCCTGCATGGAGTTGAAGGCGGCGGCCAGCTGCCCGATCTCGTCCGCCGACGTGACCTGGAGTTTCTCCTGACGGAGGTCGCCTTGGGCGATCCCCCGGGCGTTGGCCACCACGGTGGCCAAAGGCGTCACAATGCCGCGGGTGATAACCCAAGTGAGCGAAAGGCCCAGCAGCCCGACGAGCCCGCCGATGAGAACCTGCTGTTGGATCATCTGCCGCAGGCGCGATTGATAGTGCCCCTCATAGGCCTTGAGCACGGACTTCACGGCGAAATAGTGTTTCATGTTGAGGGCAGCCAGGTCTTTTAACTTCGAAGCGTAGGCGGGGCTCCCCGGCTGTGTCCCTGTGAGCTGGCCTGCCGTTGAAGACAACTCGTTAAAGAGGTTGCCGGCCTCCGAAAGCTTGTCCCTGATCTCCTGCGAAGGAGCGGGAGGCAATGAGACCTTCTCTTCTTTCTTCAACTCGAACGTCACCTTTCCCCCATCCCGCAGGCCTTCTAAAGATTCCCTGTAGACGCGGCCCCAATACTCCAGATCGGCCGTTTGCCCCTGGGACGCCAGAAAGCTCTCGTTGACATAGATCTGTCCCAGCGCTCGCTGGCGCGACGTGATATCCATGACGACGGCGTCCGTCTCGGTGCCTTGCAGCCATAAGATGGTGGAGGCGATGATCCCGATGATGGCGACGAGAAACAGGACGCCGATCAGAGCGATCTTGCGGCCGACGTTCAATCGTCCCCAGAAACTGACGTTATCCATTGTTGCGCCCTCCTTCATTCTGTGCCTTGAGTCATGCGGGACCAGCCGGTCTCGGAGAAGATGCTCCCGAGAAGGGCCTCCACGTCCAAGACGTGAATCTTGTCCTGTGTCAGGCCTTTGAGAAACCGCGTCGGCAGGGTTGCTTCTGTCGTGTGCGGCAGGATCAATCCGGCGGCATCAATCTCGATCCTGCCTTCCACATAGTCAACGCGCAATCCCACGTCACGATCGGCTCTCATCACCAGCACATGGCCGGGAGCCGAGATTTCCCCTTGGGGAAGCTCCAGCAGACGGGCGAGATCCCAGACAGTGCCCACCTCGCCGCGGAAGTTCATGACGCCGAGCATGCCTTCGGACGCGTCAGAAAGGGGCGTGAGGCCGGATAGGGGAACCACCTGGCGGAGATGCGGAAGACCGACGGCGTAGCGTTCCCTCCCGAGGCAAAAGACCATGACGGCCTGAGTCTCGGTTGTTGTCGGAACTGCGCTGCGACGGGCGGCCAAATAGTCTGCGCGCTTCCGAAGCAGTGCCTCCGTTCGTCTCTCATCGCCGACAAGCGCAGCGGACAGAGCCTGCTCGGCTCCGGTCAGCTTGCGCCTGACTTCTCCCCAGTCAATGCGTCCGGTCCTCATACCCCTTCAAGTACCTCCAATTGCATTTGGGCCAGCTCCACCAGATCGGCTGCCGAGATGCCGTCGGCTTCAGCAAATCTCCTGTCCGAGGCCATCGGGCGTAGGAGAGCGAGGACATTGCGGAACGAGCGGGCCGCGCCGGCGAGGTCCTCTCCGTTCTGGAGGAGCAGCCCCTTGTGGTAGTGGGCCAGCACGAAATCTCGGTCGAGATAGATGGCGCGGTTGAGCGCGCCTTCGGCTTCCTGACGCTGACCCATCTGCTCCAGGACCAGGGCATGGTAGAAATGACCGAGGGGGTTCAAGTTGTCCTTGTCGATCAGCATTTGGCACAGCGCTCCCGCCTTCTCCCACTGCGCGCGGTCCGCCAGTTCCCGAATCTGGGCCGTCAGTGGGTCGCCCGGAACGCTGCTCGCGTCTGCGGCCTCGGGGGCGATGGGTGGCCTCCTGAGGAGAAGGGGAAGGTCGGAAAGGGAAGGGGGCTGCCATGGCGCAGTCGCCGGAGCGGCGCTTTCGGTCACCCAGCCGTCCATCCGGTAGACCGGCTGCTTCGGTTGCTCTCCCGTGCGCGCGAACAAGACGGTTCCCGGAGCGTTGATCGTGTGAAAGGCGCGGAAGACTTCGGGATTGAACTCGGCGTGGCCCACCAGCAGCCAACCCCCGTCCACCAGCGAGTTCCAGAAGCGGTTGACGCAGTCCCGGATCACCTCGTGGCTGAAATAGATCATGACGTTTCGGCACAAGATCAGGTCGAACGCCGCGAGATTGTGCAGCAGCGATGGGTAGGGATGCTTCACCAGATTGTGATACTGGAGCGCGATGCCTTCTCGGTATTCGTCGCGGATGCGCCAGGAGCGTGTAGATTGAACGAAGCAGGCGCTTTTGACCTCCTCGCCGGTACTGCGCAGCGCCCAGTCTCCGAACTGGCCCTCCCGAGCCTGGGCCAGGAACTTGCGGTTGATGTCGGTGCCCACGATGCTCACGTCCCAGCCGGCGAGTTGCCCGGCGAACTCCCGATGCAGCAGGATAGAGAGCGAATAGACCTCAGCGCCCGTGGCACAGCCCGCGCTCCAGATGCGGATCTGGCGGCGCGCGGCGTTCCGTCGGATGACATCCGGCAGGATCGTCTGGCGCAGCGCATCGAACTGCTCCTCATGCCGGAAGAAATAGGTCTCCCCTATCGTAAGATCCGCGACCAGTTCGTCCAGCTCCGCCTCCCCAGCCTGTCCGTCCTTCAGAAGGGCCAGGTAGGCCGAGCACCCGGACATGTTCAAGGCCTCCAGCCGGTTGACGATCTTCTCGGCCAGCTCGGAATCCTTGTCCAGGTAATAGGCCAAGCCGGTGGACTCGATGAGGTAGTCTTTCAGGGTGCGGTAGCACACGTCCGCCACCAGGGCGTCTGTTGAAGGCGCTTGCCGGCTCATCGCGGTGA
>DASYQR010000118.1:0-5436 GCA_036005325.1 Nitrospirales bacterium
CTTCCTCTGCAACACCTATCATCATTTGGAGAAGCGCGCCGACTACTTCACGCGCGTCAAGGCATCGCTCAAAAAGAACGGCCGCGTGGCCATCATTGACTTCTGGACCGACGGCCGGGCAGGCGATGTGGGTTTCCCGCCAGAGCATCTCGTCGCGCGCGAGACCGTTGTCAAAGAAATGACCACCGCCGGCTACGCCCTCTCCAAAGAGCACACCTTCCTGCCGCGACAGTATTTTCTGGAGTTCGTGGTTAAAGAATAAATTGCTTTAAGGTGCGGGTCCTGTTGCCGAGCCACCCTGACGTGCTCAGGTCCTTTCGGCGTTGCAGCCACGCGGACTCGCCTGTAGGCCCTTCCGCTCCGCCAGGGTCCCACTCGGCACCACCCGATCATTTGATTTCCGCTCGCCATTCAGAAGAGCCGTTCGGCGAGCCAGCGCGCGGCGTCGTCCGAGGCCTGGACGATGGTCATCGCAGCGCCGACAGGCACAGTTTGATTACGGATCGTGCGCGCGTCCAGAATCACGCCGTCACTGATACGAGCCACGGTCACATCCATCGAGACAAACACCGCGCGAGTATCCACCCACCGGCTGTCGTCCCACCGGCGAAGTGTCGTCAGGAGGATGAGGCCTTTGAGCCCCGTAGCGCGAGCTTCCTCGACGACCTTCGCGATCTCCGTGGATCGATCAGAAAAGGCCTGCCGCGCCTTGTCAATTCGGGTCACCTGATAGCCGTGCGATTGAAAAGCCAGCAGCAAGCGATTGGCTAGAACGTCGGAGATAGTGACAGGCGTTTCATCTCCAAGACCTAATTCCTGACGCAATGCCGTCAGTGGGTTGTCTGGTGGGAGGGACAGTGACCGGCCTGTCACGTTCACCACCGGTGCCAAGGTGACGGATTCATTCGACGGCAGGTTCGTCAGCCGGAGCGCGTCCGTTCCCTGACACCCACCCAGTATGGCCCCGACTGCCAGACAAGTGACGATGTCACTCCATCGTCTATTCATTGAACAGCCGTCCGAAACACAAAGGTTCGCATGAACTGCCATGCCATCACGACAGCAAGCACTATGCCGGCAAGCGCCACATCGGTAGGTCCGGTCGGCAAGTCGAGCCGATAGGCCGAGGCAAACCCCCCAAGCGCAATACCCGCCCCCACCAGTGCGGCCACGATCGAGATGCTCCGCATGCCCACTACCAACCGCCCCGCGATCATCGGCGGCACGATGAGAAACCCAAACATCACCAGCGGGCCAACCACCAGAACTCCCAATGAAATTGTCACGCCGATGATGCCGAACAGGACAAGGTCCCAGAGCGCCACCCGCTTCCCCAGCGAGATGGCCATCTCCCGATCCACCGTGACCAGCACCAGCTCTTTGTGAAAGACAGTCAATACCGCCAGGATCGTTCCGTACCCCAACAACAGAATCAACAGTTCAATGTCAGGAATGGCGATGATTTCGCCCTTCAGCAAGCCCAGCACGCCGATCTCGGTGACGCGATCCGACGCCAGCAGCAGAATAATGACCGCGCCCGCTATCGCATACAGCATGCCGATTCGGCCCTCACCAAGCCCGCGCCCGCGCCGCTCCAGCAGCGCCAGGACCAAAATGACGGCGAAGGTGAGAATACTCGAGCCGACCAGCGCGAGCACGAAATCGCTCACGTCCCGGTTTAGATGGCCGTGGAAGTATGTATGCCAGACGAACGCCGCCGCCACGCCTGCGGTGGAGACCTGCGGCAACGCAATCCCTATGAACACCAACCGGCGGGCCAACAGGAACACCCCGACGGCCGGCGCCACGAGCCCGATGATGAGCCCGCCGTAAAGGGCGTTGCGGAGCAGAAAGTTCGGATTAAGGATTTCCAGCAACGTATCCATCGTGGCCCGTTCAGCCGATCTCGGCGTCCATCATGCGAACAATCGCCTCCGGAGCCAGCATGGCCGCCACGGACCCGCGCAGCAGTTTCCCTTCATGGACCCAGATGACCTCCCGTACCATTTCGTGCTCACGCAACATCTTGAGATGGTGGCTGACCATGACGATCGTCAGGCTCCGCTCCCGATGCAGCCGCTCGATCAGATCCATGATGACTTGAGCCGCTCCGAGGTCGATTCCGCTCAACGGTTCGTCCAGCAACAACAGGTCCGGCTCGGCCGCCAGAGCCCGAGCGATCAGCACCCGCTGACGCTGGCCGCCGGACAGAGCCGGGAACAGCTTCCTCTGCAAATCGCCGAGTCCGACGTCATCAAGACAGATCCGGACCCGTTCCCGGTCCGCATGAGTAACAGGCCTGCCCGGCCCGACACGCCCGTAGGTCCCCATCAGCGCGACCTGAAAGACCGTCAGTGGAAAGACCATTTCAATAGCTTCCCGCTGGGGGACATACCCGAAACGGACCGGTCTTCCATCAATCTCTCTGACGATGCGCCCACGAAACGGCTCCAGAATGCGCGCCATGCCTTTTAAAATCGTACTCTTGCCACAGCCGTTCGGCCCCACCAAGGCGAGGAAATCGCCCCGGTGCACGTCCAACGTGAGGCCTTCGAGGACGGGAACCCCGTCGTACCCCAACGCGACGTCCTGGAAGCTGATCAACGCGTCCGTCATAGGAGTGCTGTCCCGCTAGACCTTTCCCGCCACACCGGCAGCCTGTGCCGCTTTCAGCAGCGTGCGCAGATTGTACTCGATCAAGTCAAAATATGTCTTCACTTCCGGCACCCCACCCACCATGATTGGTAGTTTTACCACCAGTCCACCGACTTCGTTCGCAATCTGGTTCGGCACTTTCTCGCTGAAATGCGGCTCGCGGAGCACGATCTTGACCCCGCCGGTCTTCATGTTCTGCATCAGCTCCACCAGATGGGCGGCGGTCGGCTCAATACCGGGTTTAAACTCGATCGTCCCCACGTAATCCAATCCGAACCGGTCGGCAAAGTAGGTGAAGTCTGCGTGGTAGGAAATAAACTTCACGCCTTTGAGCGGTTTGGCCATTGCTTCCCACTCGCGTAGCTTGGCATCCAGTTGAGCCAGAAACTCCTTCAAATTCGACTCGAATTTTTTCCGATGCTGGGGAAAGTTCAACGTCAATCCTTCCGCAATGGCCTGCGCAATGAGCCGGCCTCCTTCTGGATCAAGGTTGAAGTGTGGATTACCTAATGGATGGAGCTCGCCCCTGGCCCGGCTGAGATCCGTCGGCACTTCCTTAGGCGTCACCCGAATTGACACGTCAATATAGCCGCTCTGCCCTTTGAGTATTTTCTGGTTGCGCGCTTCAAGCAATAATCCCGGCAACCAGGAATGTTCATATTCTAGGCCCATCAAGACCACCACCTGCGCGCGATTCAGCTTGGGCACGAATGAAGGCTTCATGGGGATGCCATGCGGATCTTCAATGCCCTTGGCCAGACTTTCGACTGTCACCAGATCGCCGCCGATACGCCCGGTGATATCCGCCAGATCCGGAAGGGTCGTGACAACATAAATCTTGTCTTCCGCGCGGGCGATTCCGGCTGCCAGGAAGATCACAACAAGAATCACCCCGTAGAGGAAATTGTGCAATCGTTGAGTCATGTGTCGAATTCCTTTCGCATCATGGTGAGAGGCGTCTATTCGCGCTCGCTAAAGCCGTGAACGTGACTCCCTAAGAACACGGTCCATTGGAGGAAGAACTCATTGGCGTCCTGGGCGTTCCCGCGGTCCGACCGGTTGTACTGCAACCGGAGACGCTGGAATTCGCTCGGGAACCAGGTGAGATACGGGCTCCACGTGCGGTTGTCCGTCCGATGGCCGGTCGCGTTCTGCGTGGACGCCGGCAGGCCCGTGAAGGGATTCGTCACAAGCAGCGGCTCGGACTGCTGTTGGAAATAATCGAACCGGAATCCAGGTCGCCACTGCTTGCTCAGGCGATATTCGGCATAGACGTAGCCGCCCCAGGCCCCTTGACGCACGGGGTTTCCGAAAATATCTATCCGAGGCCCGCCGTTCACCGGATCCGCATCGCCGACATCATGCAGAATTTCCCCGGCGACGGTCAGGCTCTGGCGCAATCCTCGCCCCAGTGGATACCAGCGATATTTGAAGTCCAGGCCTACGAGGCGGCGCTCGAACCGTCCGCTGTTCGTCACATCTTCGGCATTAGGCGCCTCGGCGATCGAACCGCCAAGTTCCACATTGTTATCGTCGTTGATGTCGAAGTAGGTCTGGAGGCGCCCCAGGTAGGTCAGTCCTTTGATCGGCCGACTATTGGTATTGCTCACGCCGTCACGAAAGTCGGACCCGAATTTATTCCCGACCGTCGCGCTGGCCCTGAGGTAAAACGGCGTGGGCGCGAGCCAGCTCACCTCCACTCCGTTGGTCTGACCTTCCCCACCAACCAATGTATCAATCGACGGCGGACGGTCCACGAAGGGCAGGTCGTGATCGTGACGGTGTATCAACGTACCGAAATCGGCGAAGAACCTGCCGCCGCGCACCGTCAGATTGTACGGCAGGCGGGTCGTCACAATGGCGGCCTCCTCCACAGTGAGTGCTGCCTCATCGCCGTTCGCCGCATCTGCCGACGCGTTAATGGTTGCGTAGGCCCGGGTGAAGGGATCCACATCCGCGGAGATGAAGAGCTCGGCGGTGCGGAGGTTGAAGTCCGCCCCGGCCGGACGGGAGTTGTTGATCGGCTGGCCCGCATCGCGGGTACCCGTGCCGTCACCAGGATTGAAACCCTGGCTGTTGGATTTGTAGGAGGCGATGGTATCGATAGCCAGCGAGATGGAAGGATTGAATTGCGATGCGAAAGTCTTCTTGGTGGCATCCAGCGCCGCGTTCGCCTTGCCCTCGATCTCGCTGAGCCGCTTCTGGGTCGCCAACTCATCGGCCGAAGCCGCAGGCTGACCGGCAGACCCTGGCGCGGCTGGCTGCCCGGCAAGTCTTTCCACTTGCAGGCGCAATTGCCGGAGCTGCTCCTCCATCACGGCCATCTGTTTCTTCAAATTCTCTACCTCAGAAGCCGTCGGCGATCCCGAACTTTGCGCGGACACGTCGGAGGCTCCGCCGCCGAAACCAACTACAAGAACCAAACCAATGAGTACACGTAGCTTGAGCTGCGTGCGCATGTTGTCCCCTCCTGTCCGAAACACATAAAGATGTTCCCACGCGTGGCCGCTGAGAGCGGCACGATGTGACGCGTTACGTGGGACTGGTTATCGGGACTTACAGGAGAGGAGCGGGAGGAGCGCGGACGGGAAGATTGACGAGTAGCAGATGCTCGACGATACGGTCGTGATAGGGGGTCTCAGGCGCTGGCGCGGCCGGCTGGGATGCCAGGATCGGCGCGCAGCCGACGATCGAGGACGAGAAATGGCTCTGGACCCAGGAACAGACGTCGGCGGCCGAATGCTGGTGGCCGTCCTGGTCGGCCTCGCCGAGCTGATGGTG
>DASYQR010000119.1:0-11193 GCA_036005325.1 Nitrospirales bacterium
AGCCACGGGAGCACCTGCAATCTTCTGGTTGGACAAAAACCGGGCGCACGACGCGGAGCTGATTAAGAAGGTCAATCGCTATTTGCCGAATCACGATACGAAGGGCCTCGACATCCGGATCATGCCTCCGGCGGAGGCGACGCGCTTCTCGCTGGAACGGATAAAAGAGGGGAAAGATACCATTTCCGTCACCGGGAACGTGTTGCGAGACTACCTCACGGACCTGTTCCCGATTCTTGAAATCGGGACCAGCGCAAAAATGCTTTCGATCGTCCCCCTGCTGAATGGCGGTGGCCTCTTTGAAACCGGAGCTGGCGGCTCGGCGCCCAAACATGTGCAGCAGTTTCAGCAAGAAGGGTATCTACGCTGGGATTCGCTGGGTGAATTCCTGGCGCTGGCCGCATCCTTGGAGCATCTGAGCAAGGCATCCGACAACCCCTCCGCAAAGATTCTGGCGGATGCGCTCGATCGAGCCAACGCCAAGTTCCTGGAGAGCAACAAGTCGCCAGCCCGCAAGGTGGGTGAGATTGATAATCGCGGGAGCCATTTTTATCTTGCGTTGTACTGGGCGCAAGCCCTGGCTGAGCAGACCGAAGATAAGAACCTTCAAGCGCGTTTTGCCAAAGTTGCCAAACAGCTTGCAGAAAATGAGGCCAAGATTGCGGCCGAGCTGCTCGGCGGCCAAGGAAAACCGGTCGATATGGGCGGGTATTATCATCCCGATCAGGAGAAGACCACAAAGGCGATGCGTCCAAGCCCAACCTTGAATGCGATCGTGGACGCGATTGCACAATAGAGATTCATTGCTTCACTGGAAGTATGGTGGTAGATAAGAGCATGGAATTAAAAGGCTTCGACAAGAGCGTCGCCATCGACCAGGAGGAAGTCCTGCGTCCCAAGATGGTGACCGTGGAGATCGCCGGCAAGAAGTACGAGGTGCCGGAAGGGATCACAGTCATCAAGGCCTTATGGTACAGCGGCCAGGAAGTGATCCGCGGCGCCGGCTGCCTGGGCGGCTATTGCGGGGCCTGCGCGACCTACTATCGGACCAAGGATGATCCCAAGGTCCGGACCTGCCTGGCCTGCTCGACGGCCGTCGAAGATGGGATGTCCTTCACGATGGTGCCGCCGTTCCCGGCCCGCAAGGCCATCTATCAGATGTCCGAGCTCAAGGACCCCAAGCAGGACCTGTTCAATCTCTATCCTGAAGCGCCGCTCTGCCGGAACTGCAATGCCTGCACCGAGGCCTGCCCGCAGGGGATCGACGTGCGGGACGGCGTGTGGAAGGCCGTGTTCGGTGATTTCAAGGGAGTCTCCGAGATGTTCATGGACTGCGTCATGTGCGGGCTCTGCGTACCGGTGTGCATCGCGGACATCGCTCCCAACCTGGTCGCGCTATACGCGAGCCGCGCGCAGGGAGCCTTCTTCTCGGAGAAGCCGCAGCGCCTGCACGAGCGCATCGACGAGATCGAACAGGGCAAATACAAGACCGAGTGGGACCGGGTTCTCGCGATGAACGAGCAGCAGCTGAAAGACGTCTGCGCCGCCATCAAGTAGATGCAACTCCAAGATCTCCAGGACCTGGTCCACAAGAGCCGTGATGCGCGCCGCAAGCAGACCCTGCCGAAGTTTCCGGCCAACGAGCGCGACCAGCTGATCAAGAAGTACCACCCCGATTACCGCGAAAACGCCTACCGCCCGATCCAGTTCGGCCCGAACGCCGACGAGCTGACCGTGCGTGAGCTGGCCGCGTTGCTGGAGGGCGACAGCCCGGTGCCGGCCGAGCTGGACCTGACGCCGGCCCATTCCACGGACGTGTTGGTCGTCGGCGGCGGCGGCGCCGGCTGCGCGGCCGCCCTGCATGCTCACGCGCATGGGGCGAAGGTGCTGCTGGCGACGAAGCTGCGCCTGGGCGATTCCAACACCGTCATGGCGCAGGGCGGTATCCAGGTGGCGATCACCAGCGAGGACTCGCCCGTCCAGCACTTCCTGGACACGCTCAAGGGCGGGCATATGAAGAACGACCACCAGCTCCTCAAGACGATGGTGGAAGAGGGACCCTCCATCGCCAAGTGGCTGTTGGAGCTCGGCGTGCTGTTCGATCGCGATCCCGACGGCAACCTGCACGTAAAGAAGGGCGGCGGGAGCTCCAAGCCGCGGTTGCTGACCTGCTCCGACTACACGGGGCTGGAGATCATGCGGGTGCTGAAGGACGAGGTGCTCAATCAGAAGATTCAGCTATTGGAATTCAGCGCCGCCGTCGAGTTGCTCAGCGACGGAAGCGGGAACTGCACCGGCGCCGTGCTCCAGGACCTGGACAACAAGCGGTATTTCGTGGTGGCCGCCAAGACGGTGATTCTGGCGACGGGTGGCATCGGCCGTCTGCACATCCAGGGTTTTCCGACCAGCAACCATTACGGCGCGACCGGCGATGCACTGCCGATGTCCTACCGCATCGGGGCGAAGCTGCTGCAGATCGATACCTTTCAGTATCATCCGACCGGCGCGGTCTATCCGGAACAACTCGTTGGTGCGCTCGTCACCGAGGGCATCCGGTCCGAGGGTGGGCAACTGGTGAACGCCAAGGGCGAGCGGTTCGTGAACGAGCTTGACACCCGCGACGTGGTTTCTTCCTCGATCATCCGCGAGTGCGAGGAAGGGCGCGGCGTCCGCACCGCGACCGGGCGCATCGGCGTCTGGCTGGACACGCCGATGCTCGACGTGGAATCGGGGGCCGGTACGCTGGAAAAGCATTTCCCTGCGATGGTCCGGCAGTACAAGCGGTACGGGCTCGACATCACCAAGGACCCGGTGCTCATCTACCCCACACTCCATTACCAGAACGGCGGCGTGCGGATCGACGTGAACGGCGAGTCCGGCGTGCACAATCTGTTCGTAGCCGGGGAGGCTTCCGGCGGGCTGCACGGACGCAATCGTCTGATGGGGAACTCGCTGCTGGACCTGATGGTGTATGGCAAGCGGGCTGGCAGCACCGCCGCGGAGCGCGCCAAGTCCATGACACACGGCAAGCTGACGCTCGAGCATCTGAAGCACTTCCGGGCGGAAGCGAGAAAACACACCGGCGCGCTCGCAACCAAGTCACCGATGTTGTTCCCTGATTACGTGAGGAAAGAAGACTAAAGTAAAAGTATCACATGAACATTCATGAATTCCAGGCCAAGCAGTTGTTCGCGCAGTTCGGCGTGCCGGTCCCGAACGGCAAGGAGATCAAGACGCCCCTCGCGGCCGAGAAGTGGACGGAGAAACTGAACACGCCAGTGTACGTCGTGAAGGCCCAGATCCACGCCGGCGGGCGCGGGAAGGCGGGCGGAGTCAAGCTCACGAAGAATCGCGCCGAGGTGCCGGCGCTGGCGAAAGAATTGCTCGGCCGAACCTTGGTCACGCACCAGACCGGCCCCAAGGGCCGCAAGGTCCGCCGCCTGCTAATCGAGGAGGGGGCCGGCATCGCCAAGGAGCTGTACCTGAGCCTCCTGGTGGATCGTGACTCCGGCTGGCCTGTCTTCATCGCCAGCACCGAGGGTGGGATGGAGATCGAAGAGGTTGCAGCCCATCAGCCGGAGAAGGTGCTGAAGGAGCCGATCGATCCCGCCGTAGGGTTCCAAGGTTACAACGGACGTAATCTGGCTTTCGGACTGGGACTCCCGACTCTCGAACCGACGATCATGGGCCCGTTCATCTCGATGCTCGGCAACCTCTACCGGCTGTTCATGGAAAAGAACGCGTCGCTGGTCGAGATCAACCCGCTGGTGATTACCACCGATAAACGCCTCGTCGCGCTCGACGGGAAAGTCTCGTTCGACGACAACGGCCTGTACAAGCACCCCGACGTACAGGCGATGCGCGACCTGCACGAGGAAGAGCCGTTGGAGATCGAAGCCACCAACAACAATCTCAACTACGTCAAGCTGGACGGCAACATCGGCTGCATGGTGAACGGGGCGGGACTTGCCATGGCCACGATGGATGTGATCAAGCTTGCGGGCAGCGAGCCGGCCAACTTCCTGGATGTGGGTGGCGGCGCGACGAAGGAAACAGTGGCGGCCGGCTTCCGCATCCTGCTCAAGGACCGGAACGTGAAGGGCATCTTCATCAACATCTTCGGCGGAATCGTCCGCTGCGAGCGCATCGCGCATGGCGTGATCGACGCGGCGAAGGAAGTCCACATCAAGCTGCCGGTCGTGGTACGGCTGCAGGGGACCAATGCCGACGAGGGGCGCAAGCTGCTGCTGGAGTCCGGCCTCAAGGTGGATGTGGCGACCGATCTGTGGGAGGCAGCACAGAAGATCGTGGCGATGACGTCGAAGAAGCGGAAAAAGGCAGCTGCCGCCTAAGGGCGGTGCCGCATAAATAGGAGAAACGACTATGAAACGGATTCTGACAGGCATGGTTGCGGGGTTGATCGGGCTCGCGTTCAGCACCACGACATTCGGTCAGGGAGCGCCGGCCGCTCCTCCTATGCCGCCGGCAGGCATGGAAAAGGGCGAGAAGATGAAAGAGCGTGCCGAAGAGAGTTCCGAGAAGATGAAAGAACGAGCCGACAAGATGAAGGAACGCGCTGATGAACGTTCCGAGAAGATGAAAGAAAGATCCGAGAAAATGAAGGAAAAAGCGGAAGAGCGCTCTGAGAAGATGAAGGAGCGGGCCGACAAGATGAAGGAAAAGGCTGCTGAGCGGGAAGAGAAAATGAAGGAGCGGGCTGCAGAGAAAGCCCTGGGAAAGTAAGAGAGAATAGCGTGAGCATTTTGGTCAATAAATCGACGCGGGTGGTGGTGCAGGGGATCACCGGCAAGGAAGGTTCTTTCCACGCCACGCAGTGCAAGGCGTACGGGACGCAGATGGTCGCCGGCGTGACGCCGGGCAAGGCCGGTCAAGAAGTCGAGGGCATTCCGGTCTTCAATACGATGCACGACGCAGTGAAGCACACGCAATGCGATACCTCGCTGATCTTTGTCCCGCCGCCGTTTGCCGCTGACGCGATCCTCGAAGCCGCCGATGCTGGCATCCGGCTGATTGTCTGCATCACGGAAGGCATTCCGATCAACGACATGGTGAAAGTGAAGCGCGCCCTGCGCGGGCGCGACGTCCGGTTGATCGGGCCCAATTGCCCGGGGATCATCACGGCGGACGAATGCAAGATCGGCATCATGCCGGGCTTCATCCACAAGAAGGGACGGGTGGGGGTCATTTCCCGCAGCGGGACGCTCACCTACGAGGCGGTCAACCAGCTCACAACCCTCGGTCTGGGCGAGACGACCTGCATCGGGATCGGCGGCGATCCGATCATCGGCACCGGCTATATTGACCTGTTGGCGATGTTCGAGAAGGACCCGGAGACCGAGGCGATGGTCATGATCGGCGAAATCGGCGGCGACGCCGAGGATCGGGCCGCGGCCTTTATCAAGGAGAACATCCGCAAGCCGGTGATCGGCTTCATCGCGGGCATCACGGCCCCGCCGGGGCGCCGCATGGGCCATGCCGGCGCCATCATCACGGGCGGAAAAGGGACGGCGGTCGAGAAGATGGCGGTTCTGGAAGCGGCCGGCGTGCGGGTGGTGCGCAATCCCGCCGAGATCGGGAAGACGGTACAAGAGGCATTGAGCCCGCGCGGCTCGGTCTAGATGCGTGTCCTGTCGCCTTCGGCTATGGGGTCCTGTCGGCTTGGCATCCCGCCGTGCTCCGAAAAGCTGCGCGCGGCGTGAGCCCTGCGCCCGCCGCCACCCCGTCGCCTCCGGCGACATCGGCGTCACCCGCGAGAGCGGAGAGCATGAAGCATACACTCGTCATATTGCTGCTTGGCCTGTTCCTGGTGGTGCAGGCTTCGGGCTGTCTTCTTCTTGTGGGGGCCGGAGGAGGCGCAGGCGGGGCGGTGTATGTCATGGGGAAATTGAAGGAAGAAATCAATGCGCCTGTCGCCAAGGTTCATGAAGCGGCCCGTGCCGCGATCAAAGACTTAGGCATCCCGCTCATTCAGGACAAAGAAGACACCCTGACTACGCATCTGGAATCTGAGTTTTCCGACGGCAAACGTGTGTGGATCGATGTGGAAAAAACCTCAGACACTGTATCGACGCTGACCATTCGGGTTGGGTTGCTGGGCGATGAGGTCAAGTCACGTGAAATCCTGGCCAAGGTGAAACAGCATCTGTAAGGGGGAGGGGTCTGTTTCAGGAAGAGCGGAGGTCGTATGAAACCAACACTCGTTGCCTTGCTGCTTGGTGTGTGCCTGCTATGTGCGGCGGGCGCCGACGCCGCGTCCATCACGACTCTGACCTGGCACGGCCATGCGGCCTTTGAGGTCGTGACGCCCAATGGTGTCGTCATCTTGATCGATCCGTGGCTCACGAATCCGATGAACCCCAAGGCCAAGGACAAAAAGGACCCGGTCGCCGAGATCAAGAAGGTCGACTACATCCTGATCACGCACGGCCACTTCGATCATGTCGGTGACGCCGTGGCGATCGCGAAGAAGACCGGCGCGCGGCTGGTGACCAATTTCGAACTAGGCACGAACATGGCCAAGCTGTTGGGCTATCCCAAGGAGCAGATGGGGTTCGACTCCTTGATGAACGTCGGCGGTGAGATCATCATCGCCAACGGCGAGGTGACAGTGGCGATGACACCGGCGGTGCATTCAAGCGGGATGATGAATCCACTGGCCCAAGAACATGACCCTGAGATCGCCACGGGCGGCAACGCCGCCGGGTTTGTGTTGAAGATCAAGAACGGCCCCACGATTTACCACAGCGGCGACACGGCGTATTTCAAGGACATGGAGGTCATCGGTGAGCAGTACGCGCCGGATGTGGCTCTGCTCAACATCGGCGGGCACTTCGGCATGGAGCCGGCGATGGCGGCGCGCGCGGCCGTCAGCGTGCAAGCGAAATACGCCGCCCCCCACCATTACGCCACATTTCCGGTTCTGACCCAGGACCCGAAAGTCTTCAGCGAGGAACTGACCAAGAAGGGGATCGGGTACCTCTTGATGGCGCCCGGCTCTCCGATTATCTTCGCGGGCAAGAAGCTGCAAGCCGGCGGGCGCTAAGATTCAGGTCCATTAATAGGGGACAGGCTCCCCATGTCGGGGAGGATTCGCCATTGAAGATCGTCGCATGCCTTGGAGCCTTGGGGTGGGTTCGAGTCGCTGTCGGCCTTTTCTCTCTCGCCGGGTGTTCCGCGAACGGTGTAGGCGAAACGGCGCCGAATTCAATGCCGCCTGCCGAGGCGGCGCAACTGACCCAGATGGTGATCGTCCTCAATGGTCGGTACCAGAAGGCCGCCCCCGCTGAACGCGCGGAGGCCCTGAGCCAGCTCATGGCGGCGGCTATTCGACGAGAACAGCTCCTCGGGCAGTTGATGGAGAAAGATCCGAAAGAGGTCTTGCGGGTCGCCATGTCTTCGAAGGTTCGCGGCGCGCTCTCCCCCCAGGTACAGGCTCACGTCGAGGAGGAAGTGGATGTTGAAGGCACGATCGAGATCTTGCACGAGGACCGGGATCAGGGGAGCCGCTATCTCTATTTTCTTCGCGTCGGACCAGACAAACTGTCCCTGCATTTTGCGGGTCGTCCGCCAACCCTGCTGACCGACGCCCGTGTCCGCGTCCGCGGAATCCGGCTGGGGCGAGACATCGCGCTGGAATAATGGACACCAGGATGATCATGCTGCCGGCCGTGAGGAGCGAGAACAGCGCATCCTTGGCGCCGAACAGCACCGGCAGGACGGGGACCATGGCTCCGGCGATATAGCTGCCGCCTACCATTACGCCACATTTCCGGTTCTGACGCAGGACCCGAAAGTCTTCAACGAGGAGCTGACCAAGAAGCTGCAAGCCGGCGGGCGCTAAGAGAACAGAGCCAGACATCCATGATGCCTGGCCCTGATTCGGCTCACGCCGTTACGATCCGATCTCAAGGCCGTTCACGACCTCTCGAACTCCTCTTACACTTTTGGTAATCTGGACAACCCTATTCCGTTCCTCTGGTGTAGGCACAGCGCCTGTCAAATACACGACTCCACGCTCGGTCTTCACTCCAACCCTTGTCGAATTAATCAGTTTTTCTTGTGCCAATCTAGTTTTAATCTCGGTCGTGAGCACCGAATCGTCAATATTTTCTCCCGCGGTTTCGCCTGTGAGGGATTGACAGCCGGCCAGAAAGAACTGGACTAGGACCAACAATATCAATATCTGTATCTGTCCGAATTTTCGATCGATGCGCATAGCCTGACCTCCTTTATATTGACTAATCTATTCTCATCGCTTAGCTGCGTTCCCGCCGTCTACGCCGCCTTTGACCCCACGACCATTCGGCGACAGAGTTCGGCGCAACGACGGCATTCCTGCGCGCAAGGTCCGCACAATGCGTGATGCGTTTTATGCTGTTCACAAGTTTCCGCGCACATATCGCAGACTTCGGCGCATAACCGGCAGATCTGGACCGACAGCAAAGAGATCCGGCCCATCCATTGAGCGGCCAACACGCAAATCTCCGCACAGTCATGACAGAGCCGGATACATCGTTGTGTGAGCAGAGCGTTTTGATGGGCTTCCATTCCAATCATCTCATCGCCACACCTATTGCAAATGTGTGAGCAGCTGAAACAGGCGGCCATGCAGTCTTTCATCTCCTGAGACATTTCCCGCATTGTTCGCTCCTCCTCGGTAGTCCTCCCCTCCCGGTACGCAAGCTAATGATGTCGTCGTCGGCGCGCGCTTTGCCGAGTTTGACGAGCCAAGGCTGCCGATGACGTCGCCCCACGTCCTTCTCGTTTCAGGGCCTTGAAGGTAGCGTGCGACCGTTTGGCCGTCGGCTTCCGCTTCCGACGGCCCTGTCCTACACGATAATCGCGTTCCGCTCTGTGACGTACCTGCCTGGATGTGCTTCCCTCAGGCGGCGGTTTTAAACGAACGCCTGCTCGGCGCGCTTTGGACAAACCGATGGCAATCGCTTGTTTTGCAGACCGAGCGCCATGCTTGCCGCTTCGGACATGATGAATTTCCTCGCGGACAAATTCACCCGCTTGCGTGGAGGGGGCTTTTCCCTCCCGCTTCTTTTTATGAGCACGTTCGAGAGTCTTTTTTTCCGGCATAGTACCCTCTCTTCCTTGCGTCTTGTTTGGTTGCGCCGGTCACGGTGTGGACTGATAGCGATAAGTGTTAATAGGGAATAGATGTAGCAAGGTCAATGCCAATGATGACAGATTTCTGAAGTTATCTATCTTCTGATTTGAAAAGGAATTTTTACACTCGTGGGGCGCATCCTCAAAAAGAAAGATTGAAGGAAGAAGCCTTCAGGGTTTTTACGAAATGTATACGAATGTGGTTGAATTACAAGAGATATAGAAATGCAGGAATTATCCTACAGCAGATGCCCTGTACGGAAACTTACAGAAAGAAACGTCCTCTAGATTCAGACGGAGACGCCCCAGAGGGTTTTGGCTACAATCCCGATCGCATAAGTGATGGCGACCGTGCAGGTGATGATGATCAGGTTGGTCAGAATGCGTTTTTTGACGTCCATCCCGGAGAGAAACGCCAGCACCATGGACACAAGTATGATCATGCTGCCGGCCGTGAGGAGCGAGAACAGCGCATCCTTTGCGCCGAACAGAACCGGCAGGATGGGGACCATGGCGCCGGCGATATAGCTGCCGCCCACCACAAGCGCGGAGCCGAGCGGTTGTTCTTCCAGCTCAGCCGCGACCGTATTCGCTCCGAGGAACTGCTGTTTATCCCATTCAGTTTTTTTGACTTCCTTCTCAGAGCCGATCGCGACATAGATGCCGGCCCCCATGGACAGCGATCCGGCGACTGCCGTGGTAAAGGCGGCGATGAGGACGGTGGCCGCATCGCCGAAGGCGCCGAAGAACCCGCTGACGGCCCCCAAGATCTCGACCAGCCCGTCGTTCATTCCCAGAAAGATGTTACGAATTCGCGCCGGATTGATTTTGCGTTCGGTCAATTGGGTGACGACCGTGTCCTCGTGCTTGAATTCGTCGACCAGGATGTTCTTGACCGCCGCGCCGAGCGGCCCGTCCTTGTAATGCGCCCAGAGGGTCAGGTATTTCCGTACCCCGTAGACCTCGATGGCTTCCAGAATCAGATGGACCGCGGGCGTGCCGAAGAGGCGGCAGGCCAGAATGATGGCGCGGAGTTTGAGGCGGCGCGGAAGATCAAGGGTGGTCAGCTTGAGGTTGAAGAATTCCTGCCAGAAGGCGAAGTGTCTCGTCTCGACCTGGATTAATTCATCGAGTACCTTCTGGCTGTCGCCTTCCGTAATGTCGCGAAGAGCCGTGTAGAGAGAGAGGTCAAACAGTTCATCCAGGATGAGCTGTCGAGCGAGCCTGGCATCGTGAAGCTGTTCCATCGGAGGAGGCGGATAGGCCCATTGTAACAGATATGCGGCCGTGGGCCTATCCGCCATGACGACAGCCCGATATGTCCGGCTACGGGACGGCAGGGCGTCCCGTAACCAGGTGGATGACCAGCAACACGATTCCGATCAGGAAGAGGATCCAGGAGATCTGTGTGGCGACCGCGGCGACTCCCGCCAATCCCAAGGCTCCCGCGATCAATCCCACCACCAAGAACGCTAAGGCGTAGTACAACATGGCTTACTCCTTTCTTTGGCGGATACTCTCCCTCGAATTACCGCGATCGGTGAGCATCGTAAATTCTTCGCGCTCCTCATGAAACACGAAACCCGTTCGGCACCCCGCAAAGGGGTGCCAAACGGGTCTTTTTCGTTGCTCGTCCTATTTCTTCTCCTTCATCTTCTCTTTCACCGTGAGATCGTTGCGAATATACTTAACGCCAGGTACCTTCCAGGCAGTCCAAGATGCATCGGCGCTGGTGATGAGGTCCGGAACCTCGCCGGACAGCGAAACCACCCCATCATTGGTCTTCACAGAAATATTCAATCCCTGAAGACGTGGTTCCTTCTTTATGTCCTCTTTGACGCGTGTTGTAATGGTATCGTCCTTGTATTCCACAGCCTCGCGCATCGAAGGGGCGACCACCTGCAGTTCGTTCTTCACGCTTTTGACGCCGTCAACCAATTTGGCGATTTCCTCTGCCGCCTTCTTGGCCTCGTCGGAGTCTACTTTGCCGCGGATCATCACCAGGCCATCTTTTGTCTCGACATTGATCTGCCTGCCTTTGACCCGGGCATCTGCAAA
>DASYQR010000120.1:0-7153 GCA_036005325.1 Nitrospirales bacterium
ATGGCTCCTGGTCACCCTACGAGAAACTGGACCCCGCGATGAAGAGAACCAAGCGTGAAATCGGGGTCAGAGTCCTAATTGACAGATCGTCCAGGAATAGCTAAGATGGTGCAGAGTGCTTAGGGCATACCAATGATCCGCACGATGCTTAAACCGATTGCGCTCACGCTGGCGGTGGCCATCCTCGTGATGCTGGGGGCCGCGACCGGCAACGCCTTCGCGCATGAAGTCAAGCACGCGGCCCACCACACGGCAGGCATGCATACCACGGGCGTCTGCGCGTGGATGTGCGCCGCGTCCAGCGCGGTGACGACGGCGGTCGTCCCGGCCGTCGCAGTGACGGTCAGCGAAGAGCAGGTGCTGCCATTCGTGAGCGGCCTGCGCTCGTCCGAGTGTTTCTCGCAGCTCCAAGCCCGCGCCCCTCCCGTTCTCTCCTAACAACCAACGGCGACCCATATTCGTTGTAAGGGGTGCAATTCATTGCGCCCCAGTTGGGCGTGATCAATCACGCTCCTACGGTTGTTGGAAAAGGAGAACGCGATGAGCGCGAAGAACTGTCTTCGGCTGGCAACAGCTGGAATTGGCCTCTTTATGGTGATGGCTTTCTCGATAGGTGGAGTCCCGCAGGCTGACGCAAGCTGCGGGTCTGCGACGTGTTTTATGCTGACGGGCGAGGAAGGAATGGTTCAGGGCAAAGGCCAGCTGGCGGTGGGGTTCCAGTATGCCTACACGATTTCCAAACTGGACCCCGGAACCAGCGGCCTGGTCACGGCCGTGGATCAGGAAAACCGGCAACTCATACTGAACGAACACTTTGAGAACCGGACAATCACCGAGATTACCACGCTGGATATCAGCTACGGGCTGACCGACAATTTTACGCTGGAGGTCCTCGTTCCCTATAAGAGTTTGAAGCATACGCATACCGTCGAAATTGGGGAGGAAAACGGGGGTGCCGGAACCTATGAAGCCTTCCGGGATTCGGGCCTCGGAGACATCCGTGTCGCCGGCAAGTACAGTATCCTGCCGACTCTGCGAAGCCTCGTCGTGCTCGGGTTCGGCGTAGATCTCCCCACAGGAGACTCCCACGCGACCTCCAATGTCGATCCTACCAAGCTGCAGGAGCCCACGCTCCAGCTCGGGCGCCGCTCGTTTGGGATTGTGCCCTCGATCTACCAGTCCTATGAGATCATTCCGCATGTGCTGAACCAGTTCGCCAGCATCTCTTACCAGCATACGTTTACGGGACCCAATTCATACCGGTTTGGGGACGTGTATGTCGTGAGCGGGGGCCTGAATTGGAAGGCGCTTGAACGCCTCACGCTGACCGGCCAGTTCAACTGGCGGTACGCCGTGCATGATGAGTTTACGGGGACGCTGGCCCGGGCTCAGACACCCGCTGATCCGACCTTTCCTGATGAGCCGCTCGTGATCGATCCAGAAATGAAGCGTCGACCGGTGCCGACGACCGGCTCGACCATGCTCGCGTTTTCGCCGGGCATTTCCGTGGCGGTGCGTGACAACCTCAGAGCCTATTTTTTCGTCCAGATCCCTGTCGTGCGGGATTTTAACGGGGGGCTGATCCCGGACGTGAGCTACCTTGCTGGCCTCTCAATGTCTTTCAACTGATGCGAGGTCTTTGCATGAGAAGGTTTGTGACAGGCGGACTCTCGGTCATTGTACTGCTGGGCCTTCTCGGTATGGCGGGGCGCCCTCCACTGGTGGGCGGCCCCGCGCCCGAGATCGCGCTCAAGGACCTCCAGGGTCACGAGGTCAAACTGGCGGATCTGCGCGACAAGGTCGTCCTACTGAATTTCTGGGCGACCTGGTGCAAGCCGTGCAAAGAAGAAATGCCGGCTATGCAGGCGGCGTATGACAAACTGCACGGGCAGGGGCTTGTCGTCCTGGCCGTCAATGAGCTCGAAGACACGGACAAAGTCATCGAGCATATCCGGGCCTACCGACATACCTTTCCGGTGGTGATGGACCACGACAATCACGTGGCGAACCGCTACGGCGTTGTCGGCCTTCCCGCAAGCTTTCTCATCGATCGCCAGGGCATCGTGCGGGAGCGTATCTTCGGCAGCCTGCTCACCGAACAACGCATTGCCGAGCTGTTCCGCCAGTATGGGGAACCAAGCCAGGCTGTTCAGCGCTGAAATCACGCCAAATGTTGAACGTGTGACCGACTTACGCTATGGTATGAGGCGTTTTGATGTGTAACGAGTAAGGAACGCCTCGACATGCGTAAGTCATGTATCTACTCATATCTGCCTGCCGTCGCGGTGGCCGTATGCCTGCTGGTCTCGCCGGCGAATGGATCCGGAAGACCGTCGGCGAAAGAGGCGGAAGCGGTGGAGCAGTTGGACGAGGTAGAAGTCACGGCCTCGCGGATTGCTCCTCCCCGGCGCGCCATTCCCTTGCGGCTCCCCGATGTCTCCGCCGCAATGCCTCTTCCCTCAGAAAGTGTGGCGGTTCGGATGGAACTGCCGTCGCTCCATGTTGCGCCGCGGCTCCAGCACTTGCTCCGCGACGAGACGGCGGCGATCAAGGGAATCCGGACGAGTGCGCGCTATCTCGACACAATGCGTCCCCCTTATCCTCTGAGGGCGCGTGAAATGGGATGGGAGGGCACCGTCGTGCTGAGGGTCGAGGTCAATCCAGACGGCACGGTGGGAGGGATCGCGGTGTACCAGGCATCCGGGTATCCCGTCTTGGATGAGGCGGCCTTGACGGCGGTGAAGCGGTGGCGGTTTGTGCCTCCGACCGATGGAGCCTTCACGTTCTCTGCTGTAGTGGATGTCCCGGTCCGGTTCGATCTCAGGGAGTACGGGGAACTGCGCGACGAGAGGCAGGGGTCATGATGACAGATCGCCGTGCCGTGGTGCTGTGCGTCGCTCTGACCCTGGGAGCGTTGTGGAGCGGGGAAGCTGCTGCTGCCGTCGATGAAGCCAAGAACTATTACAACCAGGGGATGGCCCAAGCCTCCCAGGGCAAATATGACGCGGCCGCCGAGTCCCTGCGCAAGGCGATCGAGATCCGGCCGAAGTTTCCTGAGGCGTACCATCTGCTGGGCATTGTCTATGCGAACGGCCAGCGCCGCCTGCCCGATGCGGCCGAGGCCTTCAAAAAAGCGATCGACCTCAATCCGAATTTCGCCGAGGCCTTCTATAACCTCGGGTTGGTGTATCAGGTCCAGGGCAAGCAGGCCGAGGCCGAACAGGAATTCCAAAAGGCGTTGGCCATCCATCCGAAGTACGAGGAGGCGCTGGTTGCGCTCGCGCAGTTGTACGAGCGGCAACAAGCCTACGCCAAAGCGGTGGTGGCCTACAGCCAGGTGCTGGCCTTAAAGCCGGATCACCTCGAGGCCCTCTATGCGCTCGGTTATCTGTATGAGTCCCAGGGGCAGAGCCAGGAAGCCAAAGGGCTCCTGACACGGCTGGTGAAGCTCAAGCCCGACCATGCCGATGCGCACTATCTTTTGGGGACGATCGCGGAGAAGGCGAATAATATGGTCGAGGCGGAGCAGGCCTACAAGAAAGCCGTTACAGCCAGACCGAGCTTCGCGGATGCCCATTACAACCTCGGGTTCATCCTGAAGTCGAAAGGAGAGTTCGAAGCGGCCGCGCAGGAGTTCAGAACAACGATCAGGCTCAGGCCGGACTATGCCGATGCCTACATGAACCTGGGGGTCGTGTACGCCCTCCAGCGGAAATTCAATGACGCGGAGCAGGCCTACGAAGAAGCCATCCGTCTGAAGCCGGCGATGGCCGAGGCCTATTACAACCTCGGAGTGTTTTACGAATTCCATATGCGTGACTCTGCGCGGGCGCTTGTGGTGTACAAGAAATATCTCGATCTGGGCGGAACCGATGAACGGGTCCAGCGCATCGTTCGGGAAGTGAAGAAGTGACGCGCCCAGCCGAGACATCGGCGCTGCCCCGGCAATTCAGCCTCCCAGTCCTTCTGTCTGTGGCCCTCCATGGTCTGGCGGTGGTGGTGTTGGGCACGTTCCAGCTTTCGCCGCCGGCGATGTCTCTGCAGAACCAAAGAACCATGGTAGACCTCGTGACACTCCCGCCGGAGCCTGTTGTGGAGCCTGTCGCGGAACCTGTCGTCAGTCCCATACCCGAACCGCCCAAGCCAGCCATCAAAAAGGTTTCCGTTCGGAAGGTTCCCCCAAAGACGGTGAAACGGGTCTCGCCGCGGTCGGCTGCACCGACCCTCACGCGTGCCCGACCCGTCACGACCGCCGCCGCACCGCCGACTGCTGCAACCGTGACGACAGGGCCGGTCGTCGTAGAGTCCAGCCCGCAACCCGTCTTTAAAGACCTGCCCCGGGTTCCGGCTCCGGCCTCGCCTCCTGCCATGGCATTCAACGGCGCGGCGATCTTTTCTGTTCCGGAGTCTATGGAACCACCGGTATTGCTGAACGCGAGTGTAGGGTCTGTGTACGTCAGGCGCCCCCTTCCGGCCGCGTCTGCCGGCGGGACGAAGCTGTTGCGGGACCCAACGGCGGAAGCTGGCTCCGTGCGATCAAGAGTACGGGCCGGGAATAACCCTCGACCCGAATATCCCCGTGCGGCTCGTGAGGCCGGATGGGAGGGGACGGTCATCCTTCGTGTACTCGTCTTGCCGGACGGCAGAGCAGAGTCAGTCACGCTTCATAAAACGTCCGGCCATTCCATCCTGGACGAGGCGGCCCTCTCCGCCGTGAAAGACTGGCGCTTCATCCCGGCCATGGACGGCAATTTTCCTATGCAGAGCGCGGTGCACCTACCGATCCGGTTCGACCTCAAGGCCGCGTACTGACCCGCCTCACCGGTTACTTCCCTTTCGACGGGAACTGCCGCTGCTTCTTATAATGGACCACCTGGATCACGCGCCTCTTTTTCGAAAAGATGACCTCCACGGTCGTCCCATCATCATACGTATAGAGCCACAGCGTATCGGTCGATTGGGACGGCTTCCCCATCAAGCGGCGGACTTCTTCCTTGGTCATGCGGAGCCTGATGGAGTGGTACGTTTGGGAAGGGCCTGCGGGTTCTTTCGGCGACTGTACCGCTGAGTCGCGATCAGCCGCCTGAGTAAGCGCGGGTCCGAAGCAAGAGAACCCGAATGCAAGGATAATGATGCAGATATTAGCTCGATGATAGATCATCAACCAACCAGCCTAGTCTTCACTGCTTGCTGTGTCAACACAACGGGCGGTCGGAATTCTGGTACAATGCGGCCCTGTTATGGAGAAAGCGCAGCCTCATCTCCATCAGATCAGCGTCTCGGACGGCGGGGTGCCCAAGCTGCCGGTGCCGGAGGCTCGCATCACGATCAATGGCGTGGCAGGGGATCGCCAACGCAATCCCGATATCCATGGCGGACCGGACCGGGCGGTCTGTCTGTTCTCGTTGGAAGTGATCGAGGCCCTGCAAGCCGAGGGGCACTCAATCAAGCCTGGTTCCAGCGGCGAGAACCTCACCACCGCTGGATTGGACTGGGCTCATCTCAAGCCGGGGGACCGGTTGCGCATCGGTGACGTTGTGAGGCTGGAAATCGTGAAGTACACCGAGCCGTGCCGGTTCAACGCACAGTGGTTCCAGGACGGGAACTTCAACCGCATCAATCAGAAGAAGCATCCGGGCTGGAGCCGGCTCTACGCGCGCGTGCTGGCCGAGGGCGTGGTACGACCCGGCGATTCTGTGGCGGTGGAGCCGAAGAAGACCACTTGAGGTATTGCATATCCCGGCACCTTTGATCGTTTCACCCGTTGCATCCGGAAGAGCAACGGATACCCGGGGCCGAGCAAGCTTGGTATGATGAACCGCGTTCTTGAGCCGGAATTGATGGATGATCAGGAACAGGCACTGGCCTACGCGAAGGCTGACTTCGAAGAGGAGAACCAGGGTTTTGTTGATCGTTTCTTGGAATTCTATCCGGAGTTCACTTCTGGACACGTGTTGGACCTGGGCTGCGGTCCGGCCGATATTCCCATAAGGCTGGCCCGCGCGCTGCCGGATTGTCGGATGACCGGAGTGGACGGGTCCGCTCCCATGATCGCCCTTGGCGCAGAGGCGATCCGGGCGGCCGGCCTGGCCAACCGCATCACGCTTCGGTGTGAGCGGTTCCAGGAGACGGTCCTCGAAGAGCGGGCCGATGCCGTGATCTCCAACAGCCTCCTGCATCACGTCCCTAACGCATTGCAGTTCTGGTACGCGGTCAAGAAATTAGCCCAGCCCGGGGCGGTGGTAATGGTGATGGATCTGCTCCGTCCCGAGTCACCTGAAGCCGCTAAGGCCATCGTGGAGAAGTACGCCGCCGATGAACCGGCGATTCTCCGGCGGGATTTCTACAATTCCCTGCTGGCGTCCTACACGGAGGATGAAGTGGCGTCCCAATTGACCGAGATGAATCTGAGCCGTCTCCTAATCGATGTCCTGGATGACCGTCACTGGATCGTCGGCGGACGTTTGGTATGACGGGCACGATGAAACACACGTGGCCGGCCCTCGCCGTTTGCTGGATCCTGCTGTTTCCTTGGCACCAGGCCTGGGGACTTGAATTCTCGGCGGAGCAGACTGTCCGCAGTGGCCAGCAGTCCGTGACAGGGAAGATTTATTTCAAGACCGATCGGTGGCGCGTCGAAATGGCGAGCCCGGAAGGCCCGAAGATCGCCATTCATCGTCTGGATAAGGTCACGACCTGGCTGTTGTTGCCGAACCAGACGTATGTGGAATTGCCGTTACGCTTCGATCAGATTCCCCCGCTGGCTGCCAGGATCGACGGTGAAACAGGGCGAAAGCTGGCAGGAAAGGCGCAAGTAGGAGGACGCAGCACCGAGAAATACGAAGTGACCGTGGACATAAAGGGCCGGAAAACGATCATGTACCAGTGGGTCGCGACCGATATCAAGGTTCCCATGAAAACGACCACTGCCGATGGGAATTGGGAGAGCGCCTATGCGTATGTAAAAGAAGGCCCCCAACCCGCCCATCTCTTTGAGCTGCCGGCCGGCTATACCAAGGCTCCCGCGAAGCACTGAGCTCCTTGTGTCTGACCCCTCCTTGCGCTTCGGCCGAACGGGCAGTACGCTATAATACAGCAGCTACGTTTTGTCAGTATGGGCGCGTCGCGTGCGAGGCGTCCCGATGTCGACACT
>DASYQR010000121.1:0-2641 GCA_036005325.1 Nitrospirales bacterium
GCTCTGCCGCGAGTACGCCGAGAAGTTTTTCAAAATTCAGCGGGAGGAATTCCAGCGCCTGGGCGTGCTGGGCGACTGGAACAATCCGTACCTGACGATGACCTACGACTACGAGGCCGCCATCCTCCGGGAGTTCGGCAAGTTCGTGAAGGCCGGCGGCGTGTACAAGGGCAAGAAGCCGGTCCTTTGGTGCCCGGTGGACGAAACGGCGTTGGCCGAGGCCGAGGTCGAGTACGAGGATCACACCTCGCCGTCAATCTACGTGAAGTTTCCGTTCGTAAAGCCTCCGAGCGAGCTTTCCAAGCAGTGGAATCTTTCTATTCCTGCTGAGGTGCGGCAGGTTTCCGTCGTGATCTGGACAACGACCCCGTGGACACTGCCTGCGAACCAAGCGCTCTGCCTCCACCCTGAATATGTTTATGCAGTTGTAAAAGTTGGGAACGAGGCATTTGTCATTGCCAAAGAGTTGGTGGATTCCGTCGCGAAAGCTTGCGCTTTCTCTGACACTCAATTTTTAGGAACGGCGAAGGGCATAGCCTTCGACATCTTGCAGTGTCGGCGTCCTCTCGCTGACGATGTATCTCCGGTCGTTCTCGGAAATTTCGTCACGCTCGATCAAGGCACGGGTTGTGTCCACATCGCACCAGGGCACGGCCAGGAAGACTACGAGCTATCGTTAAGTAATCCTTCGCTCAAGGTCTTTGCACCCGTTGACAATCGTGGACGCTTTACGGATGAAGTCCCCGAGTTTCAAGGCCTCAAAGTCTTTGAAGCGAATCCGCTCATTACCCAGAAGCTGAAAGAGAGAGGGCTGCTTCTGAATAAAGTGGACGACAAGGAGACGCACTCCTATCCGCATTGCTGGCGGTGCAAGAACCCAGTGATCTTCCGCGCCACCGATCAGTGGTTTGTCTCGATGGACATCGGCAATTTGCGGGCTCGCGCACTGGAGGAGATCGACCATCGCGTGCAGTGGATTCCCAAGTGGGGCCGCGACCGCATCTACGGCATGATCGAGAACCGCCCGGACTGGTGCCTCTCGCGCCAGCGTGTCTGGGGCGTGCCAATTCCCGGGTTTTCCTGTCAGAAGTGCGGCCATGTTCTCACCTCGCCTGAAATTGTCGAGCATGTCGCCAGGCTCGTCGAAAAAGGCGGCACCGACGTCTGGTTCGAAAAAGACGCTGCCGTGTTGCTGCCTACCGGCACCGCCTGTCCGAAGTGCAAGAGCACGACCTTCGACAAAGAAGGGGACATTCTGGACGTCTGGTTCGAGTCGGGCGTGAGCCACGCGGCAGTGCTCAAGCCGAGAGGCAAAGCGCACAAGCAGGAATGGTGGCCGGCCGATCTTTACCTGGAAGGGTCCGACCAACACCGCGGGTGGTTCCACAGCGCGTTGCTGGCCGGCGTGACTACCGACGGGCGTGCGCCCTACAAGGCCGTGCTCACGCATGGCTTCGTTGTGGACGGCGAAGGCAAAAAGATGTCGAAGTCGGCCGGCAACGTTGTAGCGCCGCAGGAAGTCATCAAGCAGTACGGCGCCGAGATCCTGCGTCTCTGGGTGGCCGCCCAGGACTACCGGGAAGATATCCGCATCTCGCCGGCGATCCTCTCGCATCTTGTCGATGCTTATCGGAAGATCCGCAATACGGTCCGTTTCCTCCTGAGCAATCTTGCTGATTACGACCCGAAACGCGATGTGTTGCCAGACGACAGGCTGTCCGAGCTCGACCGCTGGGCCCTCATGCGGCTACATGACCTGATCGCTCGCGTCCGCCAAGGCTACGAGGACTGCGAGTTCCATCTGATCGTCCACGCGCTGAACAACTTCTGCTCCGTGGATCTGAGCGCGATCTACCTCGACGTGCTCAAGGATCGGCTCTATACCTTCCGCAAAGATTCCCAGGCGCGGCGGGCCTCTCAGCGGGTGCTCCACGAGACCGCTATGGCGCTGACGAAATTGATGGCGCCGCTGCTGACCTTCACCGCCGAGGAGATTTGGGACAGCCTACCGGAGTCGCAGCGGGAGGTGCCCAGCGTCCATCTGACGCAGTTCCCGCAGGCGAACCCACGGTATCGTGATGTGGAGCTGGAGAAACGGTGGGAGCGGCTGCTTGCCGTCCGTACGACGGTGCAAGGGGAGCTTGAAACCAAGCGGCGGGAGAAATTGATCGGGGCGCCTCTGGAAGCCAAGGTCCTGATTCAGGCCAACGCGGAGACGTACGATTTTCTCAAGACGTACGAATCAGATCTGCCCGGTCTCTTCATCGTGTCCCAGGTTGAGTTGAAAAAGGCGCAGCATCCGGCCCCAGCCCCAGACGTTACAGTGGAAGTCCTCAAGGCCGACGGTGGGAAGTGTGTCCGCTGCTGGAACTACCGATCCACCGTCGGAGAGGATAAAACCCACCCTGAACTCTGCGACCGCTGCGTCGAGGCGATTCCGTGACAGCGGGACTGAAGTCCAAACACTTCGGCCTCATGGCTCTGATCGTGTCCACCATCCTCATTCTCGACCAGCTGACCAAGTGGCAGGTGACGCGGACGATGCGGCTGCACGAATCCATTTCCATCATCCCCGACCTCTTCAGCATCACCTACATCCGGAATTCCGGCGCCGCATTCGGCATTCTTGCCGGGAGCCACT
>DASYQR010000122.1:0-3770 GCA_036005325.1 Nitrospirales bacterium
CGTGCCAGACAAGTGAACGGCCTCAAGTTCTGCCGCCAACATCCCATTGGGCCTTACATCGTGGACTTCTGTTGCCGTGAGCGATATCTCGTGGTTGAGCTTGACGGTGGTCAGCATGCAAACCAGGCGCAGACTGATCAACGTCGGACTGATTACCTGAACAAGCTCGGTTATCGAGTCCTGCGATTCTGGGACCACGAAGCGTTGGCCGATACTGACGAGGTGCTACAGCGCATCGCCGATGCGGCAGATGGCCTTCGTTCCCCTCTCCCCGCAAGCGGGGCGAGGGGATGTTTTGAAAGCCCCTCACCCTGGCCCTCTCCCCATCGGAATGGGGCGAGGGATATAAATTTTTAATGGCTGCGGGTCAGGGCCGCGGCCAGCACCAGAATCACGACTCCCAGAAGCAGGTTGAACCGCCCCACTTGACGCAGGACAGGGACGGCGACCAGCGACAGAAAGAGCATGCCGCCGATCCAGATCACCGCGGCGACGATGTGCAGCCACACGTTCAAAAACGGCAGCATCGGGGCCAGCCTATCACCCACTAGGATCGCTTGACAAACCTCCGGCGCTTACCTAGTATCCGCTCATGCCGAATCGTGTCGGGACATGCGCTGTCGCGGGCATGAGCGATGTCTGGGACTGTTACCGGCACGAACTCCATGCCGTCGAAGATCAGATTCGCCAGAATCTGGACTCGAAGGTCACACTGGTCAACACCGTCGCGACCCACATCCTCTGCAGCGGCGGCAAGCGGATCCGTCCACTCCTCCTGATTCTGAGCGCGCGCCTGGCCGGCTACACCGGCCGGGACGATGTGCTCCTGGCCAGCCTGATCGAGTACATCCACACGGCCACGCTCCTGCACGACGACGTCGTGGATCACGCCGACTTGCGTCGCGGAAGAAAGACCGCCGGGGGGTTGTGGGGCAACCAAGTGGCAATCCTCGTCGGTGACTACCTCTATTCCAAAGCGATCTGCCACATCGTGGGGTTCCGCAACCAGGACGTGAATGAGTGCCTCTCGGAAGCCTGCCGGAAGATGGCTGAGGGCGAGCTGATGCAGCTGTCCTACAAGGACGACGCGTCGATCTCCGAGCAGGAATACCTGAAGATCGTCGAGTACAAAACCGGAGCCCTGATTGCGGCAGCCTGCCGGATGGGGGCGGTGGTGGCGGGTGCCGAGCCTGCGCTGCGGGATGCCTTGTTCCAGTTCGGCCTCGCGATCGGCGTGGCGTTTCAGGTGGCGGACGACACGCTCGATTACGCCGCCCCCTGCGAGTCGCTCGGGAAATTGCTCGGGAAGGACCTGGGCGAAGGCCATGTCACTTTGCCGCTGCTGCACCTGAGACAGCATTGCACCGACGAGGAACGGGAGCGGCTGGCGGCCGTCATGCAGAAAAAGCCCAACGGCAACGGCGAGCTGGCCTGGATCGTCTCGCTGATGGAGCGCTACGGTTCGATCGACTACGCGATGGAAACGGCACGCGGGTACGTGCGGGGGGCCCAAGTCCACCTGGAGCCGTTCGAGGACTCCGCACACAAACGGGCTCTTCAAGTCGTGGCGGACTACATGGTGTCGCGCGACCATTAAAAGTTATTCGGGCCGATGGCCGAGGGTATCCCTTCCCAGATTCATCCCTTCGTGCAACTTGCCATTGACGCCATCACGGCTTATGTCCGCGATTTTCGTGTCATGAGTCCGGAGGAACACCTGCTCGACCAGTTTCCCCTGTTGCGCCGACGCGCGGGCGTGTTCGTCTCGCTGAAAAAATACGGAGACTTGCGCGGGTGCATCGGCACGATCGAGCCGGCGCGAGACTTCCTAGCCGTAGAGATCATCGAAAATGCCATCAGCGCGTCCACCAGAGATCCGCGATTCCGTCCTGTTGTGGAAGACGAGCTGTTGGAACTGAAGGTGTCCGTGGATATTCTCAGCCCGCCGCAGCGAGTGTCCGGCCCGCATGAGCTCGACATACGGCGGTATGGGCTCATCGTGACATGCGGGACGAGGCGCGGTCTGCTGCTTCCGGATATTGAAGGCATCACATCGGTGGAAGAGCAGATGACCGTCGCGCGCAAAAAGGGCGGCATCAGCGAAGTGGAAGCCGTCGAGCTATATCGGTTCGAAGTCGAGCGGTACTTTTGATGACGTTAATGGTTAAACGTTATTCGTTAATCGTGAAGATTCTGACCGTTTAACGTATAACGATTCACGTATAACGAGGGAATATGGCCGAGATCCTCCCCTTTCGCGCGGTCCTCTATGACCCGGCCAAGGTCGGCGACGTCGCATCCGTGGTGGCGCCGCCTTACGATGTGATCGGGCCGGCCGAGCAAGCGGCACTCTATGCCCGCCATCCGGCCAATGTGATCCGTCTCGAGCTGGGCCAGGAACAGCCGAGCGATGGTCCGCAGGACAGCCGGTACATCCGCGCCAGACGGTTTCTGGAAGAATGGCTGCGTGCGGGAACCCTCAGGCGGGACGACCGCCCGGCGATTTATCTCTACGCGGTCGAGTACCGGTTGCGCTCCGGTCTGGTGCGGACCATGCGGGGGTTCCTCTCCCTCGTCAGGCTGGAAGAATTCGGCACCGGCCGGATCTTTCCGCACGAGAACACGCGCACCGCCGCGAAGGACGATCGCTATCGGCTCCTGGAAACATGCCGCAGCAACTTCAGCCCGATCTTCTCGCTCTACTCCGATGCCGAAGGCCGTATTATCCCGGCCCTGGAGGAGGCGAGCGGCAACGCGCCTCCGCGCTTCGCCGTCACGGACGGCGACGGAGTCCGACACCGCCTGTGGACCGTCACCGATCAGTCGGCGCTTGATCGGGTGGTGACGGCCATGAAGCCGCTCCCGCTCTTCATCGCCGATGGGCACCATCGCTACGAGTCGGCATTGCGGTACCGGAATGCGCAACGGAAGGCCTTAGGCGATGCCGGACCGCTGCCCTCCGATTGGGTCCTGATGTACTTCTCGAATCTCGACGATCCGGGACTGACCATTCTTCCGACGCACCGTGTCCTTCCTGCGCCGTTGCCCTGCCCCGTGCCTGAATTCCACAAACGCCTGGCGGAGACGTTCATGCTGGAGGCGATTCCCTTCACCAAGGAAACGGAACCGGCGGCCCGCGCGAAATTTTTGGACAGGTTGCATGCCGCGCAGTCTTCCAATGCCCGCGTCATGGGACTCGTCATACGAGAAGAGCCCCGGTATGAGGTGCTGACCCTCACGGCCGCAGGCTTGGGCAAGCTGGGTCCTTCCGCCCGTGAACGACTGGATGTCTCGATCCTCCAGCAGGTGGTATTCCGCGACGCCATGCTGATGACGCCGCAGGATGAGGAACGGTTGATTTACATCAAGGATGAGGAGGAAGTCCTCGCCGCCGTCGCGCGCGGCGAAGGCGAACTGGCGATCCTGCTCAATCCTCCCAAGATCGCGGAGGTCAAGGATGTCGCCCGGGCGGGCGATCGCATGCCACATAAGTCCACCTACTTTTACCCCAAACCTCTCACTGGCCTCGTCATCAATAAAATGGATTAGGGTGATCATCCTGCTTAATTCACTTGACAATTTTCTCCAATCCTGACATTTTGGCCCATCATTTCAGGCGCATAGGAGGAAGGGTTGATGGCCAAACTCAGACCGATCATGGGGTGGGTGGTCGCCTTGTTGGTCGGGCTCGCTCCGGAAGCGTTCGCCGGCGGACTGTCGGTTACCGAGCAGGGAGCGGCGGCGGCCGGGAAGGCTAATGCCTTTGCCGG
>DASYQR010000123.1:0-4263 GCA_036005325.1 Nitrospirales bacterium
CAGGCCGAGGCGTTCTACTACGTCCACAAGCAGCGGCCGTTCTTCGACAGCCTCTGCAGCTTCATGTCCTCTGGGCCGATCGTGGTGCTGGCGCTGGAAGGGGAAGACGCGATCCAGCGGCACCGCGACTTGATGGGCGCGACGGACCCGGCTAAGGCCGCGGAAGGCACGATCCGCAAAGCTTACGGCACGCACATCGAGCACAACGTGGTCCACGGGTCCGATTCCGCCGAAACCGCCCGGTTCGAACTGGCCTATTTCTTCAGCGCGCTGGAGTGGCCGCAACGCTAATTGTGTGTAGCTTTCCTGCCACACCCCCACCCATCCCTCCCCCCTCGAGGGGGAGGGTGAGGGAGGGGGGTCTTTCTCAGTACCGCCATCTTCTTCTCACGATAGGTGTGGTGATGTTCCTGGTCGCGCTCTCGGCCTGCGCGTCGCGTGAGGCCAAGATGCCGGCGCCGCGGCCGCCGGCGCGAGTGCCGACGTTCGCGCAGCAGGAGGTCATCGCCGGCATCCTCCGGGCAGGGAAGCAGGCAGCGGTCGAGGGACAATACGACCGCGCGATCGCCCTGTTCAGCCGCGTCCAGGAAGGCTATCCCAACGCCCCTGAGCGGTCTGAAGCGACGCTGCTCCTGGCGCAGGCCTTCGAGAAAAAGGGAGAGCTCACGCTGGCGCTGACGGAATATCGCCGGCTGGCCTCCGAGTTCTCCCAGTCTCCTCAGGCGGTCGTGGCCAGGACGAAAATCCCGGAATTGGAGCGGCAACTGCCGTTGATACGACCGCCGGCCGTGGCGCAACTGACCGGCGTGTATGTGGCGCCCGAAGGTATGCTGACTCTGGACGAACGCGAGATCGCTCGTCTGAGACAGTCCGGGGCGAATACCATTGTGGTGGGTGTGGCAGGGAAGGCCGGCGTCTATTTCAAAACCGACTGGGCGCCGGTTCTTCGGGATTCCCTGGGGGCGGTCGTGAGCGCGGCTCATCGCCAGGGTATGCGGGTGTGGGCGTCCGTATCGGTCCGTCGCATGGACTGGATTGATCCGACTCTGGAGTGGACCGACTGGAAGTTCAACTCCGAGACCGCCAGCCTGGAACGAGCCGAGACGCTGGACCTTCTGCATCCGGCGTTGCGGGATTATTTCGTGGGGTTCTTCACGGATCTGGCTGCGACCGGCGTGGACGGCATCTTCTTGGTTGCAGACCCGTTTTCGGCGGCGAGCGAGGGCTTCAGTCCTCACGCGCTCAAGCGGTACGAGCGGGACAGCGGACAACCGATCAATCCGGGCCGGCTGCTCCCTGCTCAGGGCCGCGAGCGGCCGCCGGCGTATGCGCCGGAATTTTGGCGCTGGGCCGGCTGGAAACAGCGCGAACAGTTCAAGGTGATGGACAATGCCACGGCCGCAGTACGGGCGCTGTATCCCGGCCTGAGGGTCGCGGTGGAAGTGCACCCGGAAGCGATCACGAACCCGCAAGCGGCGCTGGCGTCCTATGCCGAGGATGTCCTCGATCTCAGACGATCTCGCGCGGACTATATCGCCGTGGCGGTCTCCTCCTCGTCGGCCTTGTTGATAAAAAAAGTGACGGAGATCGTGCGGGGCAATCGGCTGTTGCTGCTGGTGGACCCTTCGGAAAAAAACAGCATCAAATCCGTCACGCTTCCGTCTGGCACCGGATTGATTTATAAGGAAAAGTCTGGACAGACACGCTTGACAAACCAGGGGCGGTAATCTAAAACCAGGGGAGCATGATGATACCGGAAAACTTGCGCTATCATAAGGAGCATGAGTGGGTCAGGGTCGAAGGCAAGGAGGCTGTTCTGGGCATCAGCAACCATGCCCAGGAGGCCTTGGGCGACATCGTCTTTTTCCAACTTCCGAAGGTCGGGACCAAGGTGAAGGCCGGGCAGGAAATCGGCGAAGTCGAGTCCACGAAAGCGACCTCCTCCATTTATACGCCGGTCAGCGGTACCGTGTCTAAAGTCAATCAAGCCTTGAATGAACGGCCTGAGTTAGCCAACAAGGACCCCTACGGGGAGGGGTGGGTAGCCGTCATAGAGTTGGCCGACTCTGCCGAAGTGAACGGGCTGATGGACGCGAAGGCCTACGCGGCGTTTCTCGAAGCCGAAGCGAAGTAGTTGTGCGCATCGTCATCATCGGCGCCGGGACGGGCGGCTACGTGGCCGCCATCCGCGCGGCCCAGCTCGGCGCGCGGGTGACCCTCATCGAAAGCGCCGCCGTGGGCGGGTTGTGTCTGAACTGGGGCTGTATCCCCAGCAAGGCCCTGCTGGCCTGCGCCGAACTTGCACAGAAGATCAAGAAAGCAGGAGAGTTCGGAATCATCATTGCGGGACCGGTCACCTACGATCTGGCCCGTATGGTCGAACGCAAGAACAAAATCGTGGCGGGGCTGGTCAAAGGGGTCACGACGCTGTTGAAAACCTGGAATGTGGAACTCATCGAAGGGCGAGGCGTTCTGGCCGATGCGAAGACTGTCCGCGTGGTCAAAGCAGATGGGACTGAAACAACCGTGCAAGCCGATGCGGTCATCGTCGGGACCGGTACGACAGCGCCCTCTCTGCCCAACCTCCCGCTTGATGGGACCTCCGTCATCAGCAGCCGCGAAGTCCTGGACCTCACCGCCATTCCTGAAAGCCTGCTGATCGTCGGCGGCGGGGTGGAGGGCTGCGAGTTCGCCTCACTGTTCAGCGCCCTCGGCACGAAGGTGACGCTTGCGGAGATGCTGCCGCGCATCCTCCCGACCGAGGATGAGGAAGTGTCGGCTCTGCTGGCCGCCGAGTTGAAGAAGCAAGGTGTGACGATCCTGGTGAACACCAAGGTGGACAGCGTCACGGTCGGCGCTCAAGGGGTGACGACTACCTTGGCAGACGGCAACCGCGTGACGTCCGCCAAGGTTCTGGTGTCGATCGGTCGGCGGTTCCAGACCGCTGATCTCGGGTTGGAAAAGGTGGGCGTGACGCTCGGCCGCCGCGGCGAGATTCTCGTGAACGAACGGATGGAGACCTCGGTTCCCGGCGTGTATGCGATCGGCGATGTGGTCGGCAAGGCGATGCTGGCCCATGTGGCCTCCGCGCAGGGGAAAGTAGCGGTCCGCAATATTCTCGGCCATCCGACGGCCATGCAGTACGACGTGATCCCGGCGGGCATCTTTACCTTCCCGGAGATCGGACGTGTGGGGCTTACCGAGCAAGAGGCCAAGCAACAAGGGATGGACATCAAGGTCGGAAAATTCCGCCCGATCGGGTTGGGTAAGGCCCATGCGTTGGGAGAGACGACCGGCCTGATGAAGATCATCGTCGAGGCGAAGACCGGGCGGATCCTCGGCGTGCATCTTGTCGGGGCGCATGCGGCGGACCTGATCCATGAAGCCGCCGTGGCCATGCAGATGGGTGCAACCGCGTCGACCGTGGCCGAGACCATCCACGCCCATCCCACGATGCCGGAAGGCCTGATGGAGGCGGCGGAGGACGTCGAAGGCATGGCGATCCATCTGGCCCGTCGTAGGGTCGGGTAGCCACTGGCAGACGAGGTGATCTCATGACGCTGCTGAAATCCCTGGCGCTCAATATGCTGATGCTGGCCGTGACGGTCGGGATCCTCTACTGGGCGATGGAACAGGGGAGTGCCCCCGAATTGGAACAATCGACTGCCAGGGTCACGCAGGACGCTGCTCCCCAAGCCGCCGGTGAGTCGGACGCGGCTTCGGAGGTTCGCGAAGTGAGGACTGCGCCGGCACCAACCTCGCGAACAAGCCGTGCCGTGCGATTCCCGCTCGACCTCAACCAGGCGCGTCTGGAAGAGTTGATGGAATTGCCGGGCATCGGAGAAAAACTGGCCAAACGAGTGGTGGAGTATCGGAAGACCCATGGCGGCTTTCGAAGCGTGGAAGACTTGCGCAAGGTACGGGGAATCGGGGAGAAGCGGATGGAACGCCTCCGTCCCCTCGTCGTGACGGCGGGGGCTCCATGAGCGCAGGCGGAAAAGTCCCATGAGCGCAGGCGGAAGTCCCAGGGGCGAAGTTGAGCGACAACTGTCCCTGATCGCCCGCGGCTCCGTCGAGGTCATCCAGACGAAAGAGCTCGAGGAGAAGTTGGCGTCCGCGCTCAAAGACCGACGGAAGCTCCGCGTCAAGGCCGGCTTCGATCCCACTGCGCCGGATCTGCACCTCGGACACACCGTGCTCATTCACAAGCTGAAACACTTTCAGGACCTGGGCCACGAGGTGATCTTTCTCATCGGCGATTTC
>DASYQR010000124.1:0-12637 GCA_036005325.1 Nitrospirales bacterium
AGACCCACGACGCTTGGCGTCGCGGAAGAGGGTGGGGTATAATCCATTCACTCTGGGGTCGGGAGGGGGGTTAGCTCAGCTGGGAGAGCACGACGTTCGCAACGTCGGGGTCGGGGGTTCAAATCCCCTACCCTCCACCAATCCAAGCTTGCGGCATATCGTTATTCGTTAAACGTTATACGGAAATGCAGCGTTTATCCTGACCGATTAACGATTAACGCGTAACGTTTAACGGCATAGTGATGATTACCACCGACACCTTAACCAGCTATGTCCGTAAAGCCATCCCTGATGCCGCCGTGTCCGTCACGGATCGAACTGGCACCATGGATCATTTCAGTATTCGGGTCGTGTCGGACATATTCAAAGGAAAAAACCTCCTGGATCGGCACCGATTGATCTATGATGCATTGGGTGAGCCCATGAAAGACGGACGCATCCATGCGCTGGAGATCAAAGCCGAAACCACGGACGGATCATAAGAGAGGAAACGACTATGGGCGATCCAATCGAAGACGAAATTCAAGGGGAAATCAAAAAGCACAAGATCCTCATCTACGGCAAGGGCACCAAGACGATGCCCATGTGCGGGTTCACCAAAGAGACGATGCAGTTTTTCGACAAATACGGCTATCCCTATGAGCTCGTCGATGTCCTGCAGAATCCGGCCAAACGGGAGGTCCTTACAAAAATGACCAATTGGCCGACGCTCCCCAAAGTCTTCATCAACGGGAAGTTCTACGGGGACACCGATATCCTTGACCCGATGGAAAAGAAGGGGGAAGTCGAGCCCCTCCTGAAGGACGCGTTCAAGAACGGGTAAAGCGCCTGCCCACAAGGCTCCGAAGGCCTTGTTTTTCCTGGAAATCGTTTGCGCTGACAGGGGTTTTTGTGCTATCGTCCCTCTTTAATCTTGAGGGGGCGGTATGCTCACGGAGGAACTGGTCCAAGGGGCTCGGCAGTACCTGATGGACACCTATGCCCGCTACCCCCTGGCGCTTGCCAGGGGACAGGGGACGCGGGTGTACGACGTCGAAGGGCGCGAGTACCTGGACTTTATCGCTGGCATCGCCGTCAATGTCCTGGGCCACTGCCACCCCAAAGTGACACTTGCTCTGCAGCAGCAGGCACACCGGCTGATGCATACCTCGAACCTGTTCTACACCGAGCCTCAGGTGCAGCTGGCGCGGGTGCTCGTCACCCACTCCTTCGCCGGCAAGGTCTTCTTCTGCAACAGCGGAGCTGAGGCGAACGAAGCGGCGATCAAGCTGGCGCGACGCTGGGCTCACGAGAAGGATGGCGCGGGCCGGTACGAGATCGTCTCGATGCTGAATTCGTTCCACGGACGCACGCTCGCCACGCTGACGGCGACCGGTCAGGAGAAAGTGCAGAAGGGCTTCGAGCCCTTGCCGGAAGGCTTCCGGTACGTTCCGTTCAACGATGCGGAGGCGCTTTCGCAGGCCGTGACGTCCAAGACCGCCGCGGTGCTGCTGGAAATCGTGCAGGGCGAGGGAGGCGTACAGGTCGTCACACCGGCGTTTCTCAAGGCGTGCCGCGAGATCAGCCGTGAGCGGGGCGCCTTGCTGATCCTGGACGAGGTGCAGACCGGCATCGGCCGCACCGGCCGCCTGTTCGCTTATGAACATTTCGGAGTGACCCCGGACGTGATGACGCTGGCGAAAGGGTTGGGAGGCGGCGTGCCGATCGGAGCCTGTTTGGCGACCGACGACGTCGCCAAGGCGTTTACTCCCGGCAGCCATGCTTCGACGTTCGGCGGCAATCCGCTGGTGTGCGCCGCGGCTTTGGCCGTGCTGGCCGCGATCCTCGAGGATCAGGATCTCCTGAGTCAATGCACGCGGCTGGGCGAATACTTCATGAAAGGATTGCAGGAGCTGCAGGGGCGGTGTCCCGCCGTGACCGCGGTCCGGGGACTCGGCCTCTTGATCGGCGTCGAAGTGACCCTCGATGCCCGCGAGCTTGTCCACGATCTGCGCAAGCGCGGCATTCTGGCCAACGCGACGAGCGAGCGGGTATTGCGGTTCGTCCCGCCGTTGATCGTCACGCATGCGGAAATCGACCGGGTCGTCACCACGCTGGGCGATGTGATCGAGGCCCGGCGATGACATCCGCTCCGACCCACCTACTGGCGGTCCGCGACCTGTCACGGGAGGCGATGCTTGCCCTCTTCAAAGAGGCGGCCGAGCTGAAGGCCATGCGCCGGCGGGCCCTCTCCGCCCAGCGGTTGAGCGGCAAGACGCTGGGGCTGTTCTTCGAGAAGCCGTCGACGCGCACCCGCGTCTCCTTCGAGGCCGGGATGAACCAGCTCGGTGGGCAGTCCATCTTTCTCTCGGTCGCGGACATACAAATGCGGCGTGGGGAGACCGTGGCCGACACGGCCCGCGTCCTCTCGCGCTACCTGGACGGGCTGGTGATCCGGTGCCATGAGCACCGGACCGTCGAAGAGTGGGCGCGCAACGCCACGATTCCCGTCATCAACGGGCTGACGGACCTGCACCATCCCTGCCAGGTGCTGTCGGACCTGTTCACGATCCGCGAGAAGAAGCGGCGCTGGAAGGGTATCAAGATCGCGTACGTCGGTGACGGCAACAACGTGGCCAATTCCTTGATCGAAGGCGCGGCCATCATGGGCATGGCGATCAGCGTGGCCTGCCCCCCTGGGTACGAGCCGGACGCGTCCATCGCGACCTGGGGCCGCGAGCGTGCGGAACAGACCGGAGCCGCCATTGAGATCGTCCAGGACCCATTTATCGCGGTGAAGGGTGCCGACGTGCTCTACACCGATGTCTGGACCAGCATGGGGCAGGAAAACGAGGAGACCAAACGAACCGACGCGCTGCGGCCCTACCAGCTCAACGGGCGTTTGGTGGCCGCCGCCGACCCCGATGTGATCGTGATGCATTGTCTTCCGGCTCATCGTGGCCAGGAGATCACCGCGGACGTGCTGGACGGTCCCCAGTCGGTCGTGCTCGACCAGGCGGAGAACCGGCTCCACGTGCAGAAGGCCATTCTCATCAAGCTCCTCAGGGATCGGTAATGATGATGCGCAGCCGACATATGATCAAGAAAGTCGTGCTCGCCTATTCGGGCGGCCTCGACACGTCGGTCATTCTCAAATGGCTCAAGGAAACCTATGGCTGCGAAGTCGTGGCGTTCTGCGCAGACTTGGGCCAGGGCGAGAATTTGAAAGACGTCAAAGCCAAGGCCCTGCAGATGGGCGCGAGCAAAGTGTATGTCGAAGACCTGCGGGAGACCTTCGTCCGGGACTATATCTTTCCCATGCTGCGCGCCAACGCCGTGTACGAAGGCAGTTATCTCTTGGGCACCTCCATCGCCCGCCCTCTCATCGCGAAGCGGCAGATCGAGATTGCCGAGAAGGAAGGCACCGATGCGGTGGCCCATGGGGCGACCGGCAAGGGCAACGATCAGGTGCGATTCGAGGTGACCTACCTGGCCTTGAACCCGGCGGTCAAGATCATCGCGCCCTGGCGCGAGTGGGAGTTCCGGTCCCGACGGGAACTGATCGAATACGCCGAGCAGCATGGGATTCCGGTGACGGCGACGAAGGCCAAGCCGTACAGCACCGACCAGAATCTCTTCCATGTCAGCTACGAGGGCGGGATTTTGGAGGATCCGTGGGAAGAGGCGCCGGACGACATCTTCCAGATGACCGTGGCGCCGGCGAAAGCGCCGGCGAAGCCGGCTTACGTCGAGATCGAGTACGAGGAAGGCAACCCCGTCGCCGTGGATGGCAAGCGGCTCTCGCCGGCCGCGCTGCTGGCGCGTCTTAATGCGCTCGGCGGCGCGCACGGCATCGGCCGTGTTGATCTGGTGGAGAACCGCTACGTCGGCATGAAGTCACGGGGTGTGTACGAGACTCCCGGTGGGACCATCCTACATGTCGCGCACCGCGCCGTGGAGTCCCTCACGCTCGATCGCGAGGTGCTGCACCTGCGCGACGCGTTGATTCCGCGGTATGCGGACATGGTGTACGACGGCTACTGGCATGCGCCGGAGCGCGAGATGCTCCAGGCGGCGGTGGATGAGGCGCAGCGGGACGTGACCGGGACCGCCCGGGTCAAGCTGTATAAGGGCTCCTGCACCGTTGCCGGACGGCAGTCACCAGGGTCACTCTACCGGCTCGACATGGCCACGTTCGAAGAGGATGACGTCTATCGCCAGAAGGATGCCGAGGGCTTCATCCGCCTCAACGCGCTGCGGCTGGCCATCCGTGCCTCGCGCAAAAGGGGGAAGGGGGCGCGCCGCGGGTGACCGTGAAGAGAAAACCTGAACAACGCAAGCCGTGGGCCGGTCGGTTCCGGCAGAGTACGGATCCGAAAGTCGAGGCCTTCACGTCGTCGCTGGCGGTCGATCGCCGTCTCTACCGGCAGGACATCGCCGGGAGCATTGCGCACTGCAAGACGCTGCAGCGCGCCGGCGTTCTGGCCAGGCGCGAAGCGGACAAGCTGATCGCGGGTCTCACTCGGATCGAACGGGAGATCAGCGAGGGACGGTTCCGGTTCGCGGCGGAGCATGAAGACATTCACATGGCGATCGAAGCGCGTTTGACCGACATCGTCGGAGAGATCGGCGGCAAACTACATACCGGCCGGAGCCGAAACGATCAGGTGGCGCTGGACCTCCGGCTCTACCTGCGCGAGGAAATCGCGGACCTGTTGGTCGGGCTGCGGAGGTTCCAGGAAAGCCTTCTCACGCTGGCGCATCGGGAGATCAGCGTGGTGATGCCGGGTTACACGCACCTGCAACGGGCGCAGCCGGTGCTGTTCGCCCACCATCTCCTGGCCTACGTGGAGATGGCTGAGCGCGACAAGGGACGCCTGCGTGACGCGCTGAAGCGGATCAATGTCATGCCGCTGGGCTCCGGGGCGCTGGCGGGGACGAACTATCCGCTGGACCGGGAGTACACAGCCCGGCTGCTCGATTTCCCGGCCGTCAGCCAGAACAGTCTGGATGCGGTGTCGGACCGGGATTTCGTGGTGGAGACGCTGGCGGCGCTGGCGCTGGTGATGACGCACGCCTCACGGTTTGCCGAAGAATTGGTGCTCTGGTCGTCTCAGGAATTTGGGTTTGTGGAGCTTCAGGATGCGTTCTGTACCGGCAGCAGCATGATGCCGCAGAAGAAGAATCCCGACGTGCCGGAACTGATCCGGGCAAAGACGGGGCGCGTCTATGGGCATCTCATGGCGCTGCTGACGGTACTCAAGGGGCTGCCCTTGAGTTACAATCGTGATTTACAGGAAGACAAGGGTCCGATCTTTGACGCCGTGGATACCGTCCGGGATTGTCTCGGTCTGTTGGCCTCTGTGGTCGGGGGCCTGACGGTCCGGCGTGCCGCGATGGCCCGCGCTGCTGCTTCCGGATTCCTGTTGGCAACGGAGCTGGCCGACTATCTGGTACTGAAGGGCGTACCGTTCCGGACGGCCCATGTCGTCGTTGGGCGGATCGTCCGGTACCGGTTGGATCGCGGCAAAGATCTGATTGGCATCAGTTTGGACGAGTTACGGGGTTTCTCGCCGGCCTTCGAAAAAGATGCCCTGGATGTGCTCTCCGTGGAGGGGGCGTTGGAGCGGAAGGAGCAGATCGGCGGGACGGCCCGCAAGCGCGTGGAAGCGAGGCTCAAGACGCTTCAGAAAGAATTGCGTGCCGAAGCGTAAAGCGTTAAACGTTATTCGTTCAACGTGCAGAGGGCTTACGATTAACGTTTTACGATTAACGGTACTTATCTTCGCCGCAGGTGCGCTCATCGCAACCGTGACGGCCTGTGGGAAGAAAACCGCTCCCATTCCGCCGGAAGACGTACCGCCGGCGAAGAAGGAGCGTTCAAGCAGCAAGCTCGGTGTGCAATACACGTTTTCATAGATCATAGATCGATGAGGTGATGCGATGCAGTTGGTGAAGCTGTCACGGCCCACACAGAAGAGAAAACTATTGCTAGTGGATCCCTATCCGCGGGAGAACCCGTATCATCTCGGGCCCAGCGAGCGAAAGGCGATCTGGTTTCCGAAGCTCAGTCTGCCGACCATTGCGGCGTACACGCCGGAAAACTGGGAGGTCGAAATCCAGGACGAGGCGGTGCGGGAAATCGATTTTGAGTACCCGGCCGACATGGTCGGGATCTCGATCATGACTTGTTACGCCCCGCGGGCCTATGAGATTGCCGCCGAATTCCGCAAGCGCGGCGTGCCGGTCGTGCTGGGCGGGGTGCACCCCACCTATTGTCCGGACGAGGCGTTGCAACACTGCGATGCCATCGTGACGGGCGAGGCGGAGGACACCTGGCCTCGGCTGGTGGCGGACTTCGAGGCAGGGCACATGCAGCGGCACTACAAGATGGAGCAGTTCCCGTCCTTGGAGAATTACAAGCCGCCACGCGTGGATCTCCTCAGCGAGGATGCGTACATGACGCGCATGTGCACGTTCACGACCCGCGGCTGCCACTTCGACTGCGAATTCTGCAGCGTGTCGCCGTTCAACGGCAAGAGCACGCGGCGGCGGCCGGTGCCGGAGGTCATCGCCGAGATCACGCGCGTGAAGCAATGGGTCGCCGGCGAGCTGGTGGCGCGCATGGGCAAGGGGTCGATGCGGGACGCGCTCAAGATCCTGACGAAGATCCGGCTGAGTATGGAGGACGGGTCCATCTTCGCGTTCGTGGACGACCTGCACAACAGCAACCGGGCCTACTGCCGGGAACTGTGGGCCGCGCTGAAGCCGCTGAACATCAAGTGGGGCTGCCAGTCCACGCTCTTCCTGGGCGATGATGAGGAAATGGTCAAACTGGCGGCCGAGAGCGGCTGTGTGTCCGTCTTCGTGGGCATGGAATCCATCTTCGAGGAGAGCCTGGGCGAGACGCACAAGCCCTTCAACAAGGTCAAGAAGTTCGAGGAAGAGATCAAGATGTTCCATGACCATGGCATCATGGTGAATCCCGGGATTGTCTTCGGCTTCGACAACGACGACGAGTCGGTGTTCGAACGCACCGTCGAGTTCCTGATCAAGAACCGTTGCGAGCTGGCGTACTTCAATGTGCTCACGCCGCTGCCGGGCACTCCGCTGTACGCGAGGTATGAGGCTGCGGGACGCATCTTCGACCGGAACTGGGCCCACTACGACGGCAAGTACGTGACGTACTATCCGACCCGCATGACGCCCGAGCAGCTGCAGGAAGGCTTCTACTGGGCGCAGCATACCTTCTACTCGCTTCCGAACATCTGGCGGCGGATCGCTCATACCAGCCAGCGCTTCATTCCGCGCCTGGTGATGAACGGGGAGTTTCGCCGGGTCATCAACCGGGCCTGTCCGCAGGGACGTCTCTCGCCGGTGGCCGACGTCATCAAGACCCTGCAGGCCAAGCTCCCGTCGGTGGACATGGAGAATCCCATCCCCAACGCCCTGCTGGCCCTCAAGAAAGTCTCCGGCCAGGTGGACCAGTTCCTCAGCGTCAAGGCGCGCAAGCATGAAAAGCTTGCGGCTCTGATGGTGGAGCTGGAAGGCGCGCTGGATCGCTTCAATGCGGCGGAACTGAAGACGCTCCTGGCGAGCGCCGCCGACAAGGCCAAGCTCGACATCATCGTGAACTTCGAGCACCTGCGCCATGCGACCCCGCAGGCGCTTCAGACGCTCCTGGACGGCGAGTTTTTCAAAAAGGCCGCGCCCTCCGTGCGCGTGCGCTATCACAAGCTGACGGCCGCGTTTGAATCCTCGCTGGCCGGCATGAGCTTCCACGGTCTGGATCTGCTGCAAGAGGACCTGCAGGATGCCTGATTTCCGGTATCAGGACGGCGAGTTCTACTGCGAGGCGGTCCCGCTGCGGAAGATCGCCGAGGCTGTCGGCACGCCGTGCTACGTCTACAGCCACGCCACGCTGCTGCGCCAGTTCCGGTCCTTCGACTCGGCGTTCAACGAGATTCCACACCTCGTCGCCTACGCGATCAAGGCCAGCTCCAACCTGGCCCTGCTGCGGTTGCTGGCCAGGGAAGGAGCGGGCGCGGATATTGTGTCGGGGGGCGAGCTCTATCGAGCTCTGCAAGCCGGGATCGAGTCCCAGCGGATCGTCTTTGCGGGGGTCGGCAAGTCGGATGACGAAATCCGGTACGCGCTCACGTCAAACATCCTGATGTTCAACGTCGAATCGTCGGCCGAGCTCCGGGCCATCGATCGGGTGGCGGGCGAGATGAAGACCAAGGCGCGGGTGGCGCTGCGCATCAACCCGGATATCGACCCCAAGACCCATCCGTACATTTCCACGGGGCTCAAGAAGAGCAAGTTCGGAATCAGCGCCGAGCGGGCGCTCGACGAGTTCAAGCTGGCGACCACCCTGGAGCACATCGAGATCGTCGGCGTGCACAAGCACATCGGCTCGCAGCTCACCCAGGTCAGTCCGTTCGTGGACGCGCTCAAGAAGATTCTCCTGCTGGTCGAGCAGCTGGCGGGGATCGGGGTCCCGATCCAGTATCTCAACGTGGGGGGCGGACTGGGCATCACGTACCAGGATGAGACCCCGCCGCAACCTCAAGATTTGGCGCAGGCCATCGCGCCGCTGGTCAAGCACTTGAAATGCCGGGTGATCTTCGAACCGGGACGCGCCATCGTGGGCAACGCCGGCGTGCTCGTGACCAAGGTGCTCTATCACAAGGCCAACCCGGACAAGACGTTCCTGATCGTGGATGCGGCCATGAACGATCTACTCCGGCCGTCACTTTATGGTGCGTACCATGAGATCAAACCGGTGCGCGAGCTGCGCGACAAGCTCAAGAAACAAGTCCTGGTGGACGTGGTCGGGCCGGTGTGCGAATCGGGGGACTTTCTCGCCAAGGACCGGATGATGCCGCTGTCGGATCCCGGCGAGCTGCTGGCCGTGATGAGCGCCGGGGCCTACGGGTTCAGCATGGCCTCCAATTATAATTCCCGGCCCCGCGTGCCGGAGATTTTGGTCCGGGACGGGGAGTTCCATGTCATTCGGGGGCGGGAGGAGTACGCCGATCTCGTGCGCGGCGAGACGATCCCGGCGTTCTTGCAGTAGAGGGCGCGATGAAGAAGATCCCGTTCATGAAATTTTCCGGAGCGGGCAATGATTTTATCGTGGTGGACAACCGGGACCGGCTGATCGATCCCAAGAAGATGCCCGCGTTCGTGCACGCGGTCTGCAGCCGCCATCTCTCGGTCGGAGCGGACGGCCTGATCTTCATCGAGAAGTCCCGCAAGTACAACTTCCGCTGGCGGTTTTACAATAACGACGGCGGCGAGGCCGATTTCTGCGGGAACGGCGCCCGCTGCGTGGCGCGCTATGCGTACCTGAAGCGCATCGCCCCGAAGACCATGAAGTTCGAAGGGACCGCCGGCGTCATCGAAGCCGAGGTGGACGACGAGCAAGTCACCGTCCGCGTCCCGGCGCCGACCGACGTCCGTCTGAACGTCCGATTGGCCATTGCCTCGTACCGGCGCCGCAGGACTGATACGCAGCCGGCGACGGGGCCTGATGGGATGGTGCTGGAGGGCCATGCCATCAACACCGGCGTCCCGCATTTTGTCTATTTCGTGCCGGACACGTCGACGGCTGAGGTCATCGGAATTGGACGCCCGACACGCTACCATGACGCGTTCCAACCGGCGGGCACCAACGTCGATTTCACCCAGGTAGTGGACCAGCATACGATTCAGGTTCGGACCTATGAGCGCGGCGTCGAGAATGAAACACTGGCCTGCGGGAGCGGCGCGCTTGCCTCGGCGTTGTTGGCTGCCCTGATCCACAAGATGGAGTCGCCGGTCACGGTCCTTCCCCTCAGCCGGATGCCGCTGCGGATCACGTTCGAACGCGACGGCGAACGATTCTCGAACCTCACGCTGACCGGAGAGGCTCGCGCGGTCTATGAAGGGCAGATGCGTCCCGAGGCCTGGGAGTACAAGCTGCAATGACGCTGCGCGGGTCGCTGGTCGCCATCATCACGCCGTTCCGCAACGGCAAGCTCGACGAGAAGGCCCTCGGCGATCTCATCGAGTGGCAGATCGCGAGCGGGACCGACGGGATCGTGCCGTGCGGCACGACGGGCGAGTCCGCCACGCTCACGCACGAGGAGCACAAGCGGGTCGTCGAGCTCACCGTCGAGGTCGTCAAGCGGCGCGTGCCGGTCATTGCCGGGACCGGCTCCAATTCGACGGACGAGGCCATCGAGTTCACCCGCCACGCCAAATCGGCGGGCGCGGATGCGGCGCTGCTCATCTCGCCCTATTACAACAAGCCGACCCAGGAGGGGCTCTACCGCCACCACAAGGCGATCGCCGACGCGGTGGACATCCCGCAGGTCCTTTACAACATTCCCGGGCGGACCGCCGTGAACATGACGCCCCAGACCGTCGCGCGGCTGGCGCAACTCCGGAACATCGTCGGGATCAAGGAGGGCGCAGGCTCCCTGCAACAAGTCAGCGAGATCGTGCAGTTGTGCGGCGACCGGTTCACGGTCCTCTCCGGCGATGACGCGCTGACCTTGCCGATGCTGGCGGTGGGGGCAAAGGGTGTGATCACGGTGACCGCCAACGTGGCGCCGGCCGACATGGCGGCACTGGTGGATGCCTGGGAGGCCGGAGACACGGCCAAGGCCCGCACGCTGCATTTCAAGCTGTATCCGCTATTCCAGGCGCTGTTTTTGGAGACGAACCCCATCCCCGTCAAGCACGCCCTGGCGCTGATGGGCAAAGCCACGGCTGACCTGCGCCTGCCGCTCTGTCCGATGTCCCAGGACAATCTCGATAAGCTGACGCGGGTGATGAAAGATTCTGGGCTGCTCTGATGGTAGACGTTAAACGTTATCCGTTAATTGTTTAACGAAAAACGAATCCTCTCTATCACGAATAACTTTTAACGATTAACGAGTCTTGGAGCTGCAGCATGGTCAAGGTCATTGTCACAGGGGCCGGTGGGCGGATGGGTGGACGGCTCGTCAGTCTCATCAAGGAATCATCGGATCTGCAGCTCGTCGGAGCGGTGGAGCGGAAAGGGCATCCATCGGTCGGAAAGGATGCCGGTGAGATCGCGGGTTGCGGGCGCGTGGGAGTCGCCGTGGCCGACGATCTGACCGCGCTCGCCGATCGCGCGGATGTCCTCATTGACTTCACCGCTCCCGAAGCCGCGCTGGCCCACCTTCATATCATGGCCGCCAGAAAAAAGGCGATGGTGATCGGAACGACGGGCCTGACCGCCGCCCAGCAGGCGGACTTAAAGAAAGCAGCCAAGTCCAGCCCCTGCGTCTTTTCTCCCAACATGAGCGTGGGGATCAATGTAATCCTGAAAGTGCTTGCCGAGATGGCCATCACGTTCGGCGAGGATTACGACATCGAAGTCCAGGAAACGCATCACCGGCTGAAGAAGGACGCTCCCAGCGGCACTGCGCTGAAGATCGCTCAGGTGCTCGCCGACGCCACCGGCCGGGATCTGGAGAAGGTGGTGGCGTACGGTCGCAAGGGTATGATCGGCGAGCGAGCGCGTGATGAGATCGGGATCCAGGTGATCCGCGCGGGCGACATCGTCGGCGACCATACCGTGCTCTTCGGCGGCCTCGGCGAGCGGATCGAGATCACCCACCGGGCCCAGAGCCGCGACACCTTCGCCCGCGGCGCGCTCCGGGCCGCGCGCTGGGTCGTCACGCAGCCGCCCGGTCTGTACGACATGGCCGATGTGCTGGGGTTAAAGTAGGCGATCCGCGTCAGCGCGCCTGCAACCGGACGCTGATGGCTCCGCCGAGATCGCCCTCATGCTTTCCTTCTTTTAAGTACCCCGAGATATCCCGTTCGTCCTTCGGCCCGCCATGGCACACCAGGCATTTGGGGCCGTAATACAGGGGCAGCATCACGCGAGCGACCTTGCCGCCCTCCACTGTTTCGCCGATAACTTTATCTCCCTGCCGCGGGAACGAAGGTTCAGCAAACTTCCTGAAGATCATCGCTTCAAAGTCGTCGGCCTTATTCTTCGGATTTCTCAGGATTTCATCCGATGTGGTCTGCTTCAAGTACACTCCGGTCCGGGCTGTAAAAATCGCCGCCGCCTGGGTTCCGAAAGTCGCGGGAATAAAATTCTTGTACCCAAGCCCTTGCTTATTGATGATGGGCTGGTAGGTCGCGATGACTTTTTTGCTGGCCTCGACGAGCATCGGCAGTAATTGTTTGGCCTGAGCCGGAATTTTATGGCTCTGGAGCTTGGTGAGATCGACCCCCGATCGTTCCTTGAACTTCGCGATCATGTGCTGCTCGAACACGTTAGGCGTGAAACCTTTGTCGCCTTTCTCCGGATCGTTGACCAGCGCCTGGACGCCGGCAATCGTAACCCGGCCGGAGTCCAGCAGAATCGCCAACAACCGTCCGGTTTCGATCGCATCGTTGTCGGCCAACACCGGAGATGACGTCACTCCCAAGCCGATAAAGGCCAGCAAGATGGACACGATAATCACTCCCCATGTCTTCATAGACACCTTCCCCCTTCTGGAAAAGTTACCTGATGTGAATGTTTGGCTTGTCGCGACGCGCGATTCTTAGCTCACCGAAGCCCGGCATGCCAAGAACGCCTTCACAGGCAGGAACTACATGTCGTTCAACATAATCTTCCTATTGA
>DASYQR010000125.1:0-29977 GCA_036005325.1 Nitrospirales bacterium
GCGCATCATTCTCTTGAACCACTTCAGCAACGGCAACCCGATCATCAACGCGATCGAAAAAGTACTCTCGCCCTTCTGCAAGCACCTCGGATGGCGCACCGACCTCTCCCTGGCGACCGTTCTGGACGGCACCCACCTCACCGTGATCCACAAGCAGAAGGTCAATCCCCTCCGCTTCTGGCACCTCATCAAGTGCGTCAACGAAAAGTCCAACGGCCACTCGGCCTGATCTTCCTTTAGAATCCCGGGCGTCGGGACGGGGACGCCTCCCGCTCCCGATCGGCGCGCCCTCGGATCATCGATAAACAGGTGGAATGGGCGCTCCTCCACGGCCGCGATAGAGGCATTCCCCGTCCCTTGCCCTAATTATGACTCTTGCGGGTGGTGCCGTGTGGGACCCGGGCGGAGCGGAAGAGCGTACAGCGCGAGTCTGCGGGGCTTCGACGCCGAAACGCTCTGAGCACGTCCGGGTGACACGGCGACAGGACCCGCTCAGTCAGCGAGGGGAGATCAAATCATCGTGACCCAACTTCGCGCCGTTGGGCCAGATCACGACACCGTCTTCCACGCGGGCCGCGTGAAAGAGCGACGGATCGAGGACGATCGGACTAAAGAGCGGCCCGCCCATCAAGTTCGTCACGTCCCGCTCGACCACGGACCCGTCGGTCAGCGTCAACCGCAGACGATACCCGCCCAAATAATTGACGCTTTCAATCTGCGCTGCGGCCATAACAGCTTCAATTTACTACAAGGGGCAACGGGTTGCAAAGGAGGCGTGGAGGTAGACCCCGATTGACTGGAGCTGGACGCGGTCGGTATCCTGCCTCATGCAATTTGATCCCGCCATCGCCGCGCAGGCCTCGTTCGCACGCGCCCAGGCATCGGGGGAACTGGGAGACGATCTGGCGCAGGCCCAAGAGGCGGAAGCGATCTTCTCGGGCAGCGCTGGCCGCGAGGCCCGGGACGCGTACTTCATCCTCCAGGCGCTCGGCGCGCGGCACCCCGACGCCGTCGCGTTGCAGGAATTCCTCATCTACATCACGTGGCAGCAGGTTACCGAGGAGACCATCCCCGCCCACTTTCAAAAGGGAGCGGAGCTGTGCGACCAGTACTTGAGCCGGCTCGCACGCGGACCCGATGAGATTCAGGCCGACCAGATCCGGGAGTTGCGGCGGTCCTTCCGTACGGGCCTGGGCATCAGTGACGACGACGAGGCGGACTACGACGCCGATACGCCCCAAGGGGGAGACTGATGCTCCCACGTCCTCCTTCCGCGGCCGGTCGTTGGCTGAAGCGGTTTCTCCTCTTTCTGATCATTACTCCGATCGTGCTGGCGGCACTGTATCTGGTCTTTGTGTTGAACTGGAGTTACGCCGAAGGAGAACGCGCCGGCTATCTACAGAAGTTCTCACGAAAAGGGTGGATCTGCAAAACCTACGAGGGAGAACTCGCAATGAGTAGTGTGCCAGGACTCGCGCCCATCATGTGGAACTTCAGTGTGTCGGACAAGGAGGTTGCCAAGAAGATCAACGCACAGCTGGGGAAGAAGATCGTGCTGCACTATCGCGAGTACCGCAATCTTCCCACGGATTGCTTCGGCGAGACTGATTACTTCGTCGACGCCGTCGTCTCAACAGAATAACACACGGCTTCCCGTGGCCAAGTTCGGTCAGTGCGCGCGGGCCTTGGCGCGCGCGGCGACTTTCTTGCGCAGGCGGGCTTTCTCCAGGCTGGTGAGGGCGGCCTCCATCTGCTCGCGCGAGCCGCCCGCGGCGACAAGGGCTTCGGCTTCCAGCACCTTGGCCTGCGCGCGCTCGACGTCGATGTCCTCGGCCTTCTCGGCGATCTCCGCCAGAATCGTCACGCGCTTGGGCGTCACGTCCGCAAACCCCCACATGATCGAGTAATGGTGGGCCTCGTCTCCGATCCAGTACCGCAGCTCTCCGACCCGCAGCGACGAGAGGAACTGGCAGTGCCCCGGCAGGACGCCGAACTCTCCTTCTGAGCCCGGCGCGATGATGAAATCGACCTCCTGGCTGACCAGGAGTTTATCCGGCGTGACGATGTCGAGCAGAATCTTGCCCATTATCCTTTTTTCAGGCGCTCGGCCTTCTCCAACACTTCCTCGATCCCGCCCACCATGTAGAATGCCTGCTCGGGCAGCTCGTCGTGCTTGCCTTCGACGACTTCCTTGAAGCTGCGCACCGTCTCGGTCAACTTCACATACTTGCCTTTGGCACCGGTGAAGGCCTCGGCCACGCTGAACGGCTGGGACAGAAACTTCTGGATCTTGCGCGCGCGGCTGACCATCAACTTGTCGTCTTCCGACAATTCGTCCATGCCCAGGATGGCGATGATGTCCTGGAGGTCCTTGTATCGTTGCAGGATGGATTGCACGCCGCGGGCCACGTTGTAATGCTCCTCGCCGACCACTTGGGGATCCAGAATGCGCGACGTGGAGTCCAGCGGGTCCACCGCCGGGTAGATGCCGAGCTCGGCCAGCTGACGCGACAACACGGTGGTCGCGTCCAGATGCGCGAACGCCGTGGCCGGCGCGGGATCGGTCAGGTCGTCCGCCGGCACGTAGATGGCCTGCACCGACGTGATCGAGCCCTTCTTCGTGGAGGTGATCCTTTCTTGTAAATCGCCCATCTCCGTGCCGAGGGTCGGCTGGTACCCCACGGCCGAGGGCATGCGGCCCAGCAGGGCCGACACCTCGGAGCCCGCCTGCGTGAACCGGAAGATGTTGTCGATGAAGAGGAGGACGTCCTGTCCCTCCTCATCGCGGAAGTACTCGGCGACGGTCAGGCCCGAGAGCGCGACGCGCAGGCGCGCGCCCGGCGGCTCATTCATCTGACCGTACACCAGCGTGGCCTTGTCGATGACGCCGGACTCGCTCATCTCGAGGTACAGGTCGTTGCCCTCGCGGGTCCGTTCGCCCACGCCGGCGAAGACTGAGTAACCACCGTGGTGCGTGGCGATGTTGTGGATCAACTCCATGATGACGACGGTCTTTCCCACGCCGGCCCCGCCGAAGAGGCCGACCTTGCCGCCCTTGGAATAGGGCTCGAGGAGATCCACCACCTTGATGCCGGTCTCCAGCACCTCGGTCTTGGTCTCCTGATCTTCCAGGGAGGGCGCGGGTCGATGAATGGACAGCGTCTTCTTGGCGTTGACCGGACCCTTGCCATCCACCGGCTCACCCAGGACGTTGATCAAGCGACCGAGTGTCTCTTTTCCGACCGGCATCGAGATGGGCGCGCCCGTATCGGTCACCTCCATGCCGCGGACCAGCCCGTCGGTGCTGGACATGGCGACGGACCGCACGCGGTTCTCACCGAGGTGCTGAGCCACCTCCAGCGTCAGGCGGATTTCGGGGCGGCCGCTCTTCTTATCTTCCGGTGCCTCAACCTTGATGGCGTTATAGATCTTCGGGAGCTCCTCCTTGGGGAACTCCACGTCCACGACCGGCCCAATCACTTGAACGACTCTGCCCTTGCTCACTGTTTCGTCTCCTTCGTGAATCGTTATACGTTATTCGTGAAGGCCTAGCCCGTTTAACGATTAACGTTGAACGTGACTTACCTCAGCGCCTCGGCCCCGCCGACGATGTCCATCAGCTCCTTGGTGATGGCCGCCTGGCGGGTCTTGTTGTAATAGAGCGTCATCTTCTTGATCAGCTCGCCCGCGTTGCGCGTCGCACCGTCCATCGCGGCCATCCGCGCACCCAGCTCCGCCGCCGACGACTCCATCAAGGCGTGGAACGTCTGCACCTCGATGTGCTTGGGCAACAGGACTTTGAGCAGTTCTTCCTCGTCCGGTTCGAAGAGATAGCCGCCGCCGAGCTTTTCCGCTTCCTGGTCGAGCGACTCGATGGGCAGCAGCTTCTCGACGACGACCCGCTGCTGGATAACGGACTTGAATTCGTTGTATACGATATGGAGCTCGTCGAACGTCCCGCTCGTGAACTGCTGGACGATGTCCCCGCCGATGTCCAGCGCATGTTCGTAGGACAGCCGGTCGAACACCCCCACCCATTCCTGGCGCCGCGTCCAGGGACGGCGGCGGAAAAAGTCGCGACCCTTGCGCCCGATCACGCTGACCGTCACCGTGCAGCCGGCCTCCTGCCTTTCACGGAGAAACTCGAGCGCTTTTCGGAGGATGTTGGTGTTGAATGCTCCGCACAGCCCACGGTCTGACGTGACCACGAGCAGCTCGATCCGATTCCCGGACGGCTTGCGCAGCAGCGGATGGGCGGTGCGGTTGGCGCGGCTGGCCAGACTGCCGAGCACTACCGCCATTTTCTTCGCGTAGGGCCGCGCGGCGAGGATGCGCTCTTGGGCGCGCTTGAGCTTCGCCGCGGCCACCATCTTCATGGCCTTGGTGATCTTCTGCGTGTTCTTGATGGACCCGATCTTGCGCCGCAGGCCCTGTAAGCTCGGCATGAGACGTTACGCCTTCACCAGGTAGGTCAGCTTGCTCTTGAACGCCGCCAGCACTTTTTTCAGCTCCGTCGTCAGCTCGTCGTCCAGCTTCCCCTTGGCGACAATGTCGCGCTGAATCTTGGCCTGCTCGCGCTTGACGTACTCCAGCAGCTCCTCCTCGAACTGGCGGACTTTGTTCACCGGCACGTCGTCCAGGTAGCCGTTGGTCCCGGCGAAGATGCTGATCACCTGGTTCTCCACCGGCATCGGCTGGTACTGCCCCTGCTTGAGCAGCTCCACCATGCGGACCCCGCGCGCCAACTGGGCTTGCGTCGCCTTGTCGAGCTCGCTGCCGAACTGGGCAAAGGCGGCCATCTCCCGGTATTGCGCGAGGTCCAACCGGAGCGAGCCCGCCACTCCCTTCATGGCCTTAATCTGGGCTGAGCCGCCGACGCGCGAGACCGACAAGCCGACGTTGATCGCGGGCCGGATGCCCGAATAGAACAAGTCGCTGCCGAGGTAGATCTGCCCGTCGGTGATCGAAATCACGTTCGTCGGGATGTAGGCGGATACGTCGCCGGCCTGGGTCTCGATGATCGGCAGGGCGGTGAGGCTTCCCCCGCCCTTTTCCTTGCTGAGCTTCGCCGCCCGCTCCAACAGTCGCGAATGCAGGTAGAACACGTCGCCGGGGTAGGCTTCCCGTCCGGGCGGGCGCCGCAGCAGCAGCGAAAGCTGCCGGTACGCCGTCGCGTGTTTGGAGAGGTCATCGTAGATGATCAGCGCGTGGCGGCCCGAGTCGCGAAAGTACTCGCCCATGGACACCCCGGCGTACGGCGCGAGGTACTGCATCGAGGCCGGATCGCTGGCCGTGGCGGACACGACGATGCTGTACGCCATGGCCCCGTTCTCTTCCAGGATTTTGATGACGCGCGCCACCGTGGAGCGCTTCTGGCCGACGGCGACATAGATGCAGACGACGTTCTGGCCTTTCTGGTTGATGATGGTATCCACCGCGATGGCGGTTTTGCCCGTCTGCCGGTCGCCGATGATCAGCTCACGCTGGCCGCGCCCGATGGGGATCATCGAGTCGATGGCCTTGATGCCGGTCTGCAGCGGCTCACGCACGGGCTGGCGCTCGATCACGCCGGGAGCCCGGACTTCCACTCGGCGAAACTCTTTCGCCTGGATGGGCCCCTTGCCGTCCAGCGGACTGCCGATCGGGTCCACAACGCGGCCGACGACCGCGTCGCCGACGGGGACCTCCGCGATGCGCCCGGTCCGCTTCACGAGGTCGCCTTCCTTGATGTTCTGGTCGGACCCCAAAATCACCGCGCCGACGTTGTCTTCTTCCAGGTTCAGCGTGATCCCCTTGAGGCCACCGGGGAATTCCAGCAGCTCGCCGGCCATCGCGCCGTCCAGGCCATAGATCTTAGCGATGCTGTCCCCGACCTGGAGCACGGAACCGACTTCGGCCACGTCCACCTGCTTCTCGAAGGACTTCACCTGCTCCTGGATGATGGAACTGATCTCTTCCGCTTTGATCTGCATCCTTCGGCTCCTTACGTCTGGCGCCATGACTGGCGCCCCTGCAAAAAATCAAACCTTCGCCAGAGCTGCCCGTAACCGTGAGAGGTGGCCACGGACCGTCCCGTCATACACCGTACTGCCGATCCGAATTTCCAATCCGCCGATCACGGAAGGATCAACGTGAACCGCCAGATCGATCTCGCTCTGAGTGACCTGCGCGAGCTTCGTTCGAAGCGCGTCCTGCTGCGCTTTTACAAGCGGCCGGGCGGCCGACACCTGCACGACTTTCCGATTGGAGGCCTGATCGGCAAGCTTGCTGAATGCTTCGCTGATCTCCCGGATCTGCGCGATCCGGTTCTTGCGGACCGCATGTCTCAAGAACCGCACGGTGATCGGAGGACATTTCGCCTTCGCGGCAAGTGTGGTGACGACGGCCTCCTTCTGTTCCCGTGTGAAGACGGGGCTCAAGAGCAGCGCTCGGAACTCGCGGGAGATCGTAAAGGCGTCGGCCAGGAGGCGGAGGGCCTCCGCGGTCCGGCCGATCTCGGCCGGCTCCTGCAAGCCGAACAAAGCCTTCGCGTACCGTCGTCCAACCGTCGTCTGGATCACGTTATCGGTAACCGCCTTTTAGGACTTGGTTTGAACTGGCAGGCTCACTCAAAAACGGCGCACCATAGCACGAAAGTCCAATGCCGTCAAGCACTTCGCCACGCGTCAGCCCTTGCCGTTCGTGGCTTCGATGATACCGCCCCCGAGGACGAGATCGCCCTGGTAGAAAACCGCGGATTGCCCGGGGCTCAGCGCGCGCTGGGGCGCATCGAACGTGATGCGCACCCGTCCTTCGTCGAGCGGCCCAATGGTCGCCGGGACCGCGGGGGTGGCGTAGCGGACCTTGACCTCGGCGCGGACCGGCTCATCGAAGCGGTCCAGGCTTAACAGATTTAGATCGCCGACGACGCAGTCGCTCTCCAATAGATCCTTCTCCCCGCCCACCACCACGGTATTCGTGGCGGCATCCACGCGAACCACGTACAGCCGCTGCTCCGCCGACAGCCCCAGCCCGCGCCGCTGGCCCGGCGTGTAGAAGGACACTCCGCGATGGGTCCCCAATACCGTCCCGTCCGTCCCGACGAAGGCGCCGCGCCGCGCGGTCTGCGGGGCCTCCTGCTCGAGAAATCCGCGATAATCCCCCTTCGTGACGAAGCAGATCTCCTGGCTCTCCTTTACTTCATCGGCCGGCAGGCCGATCTCGTCCGCCTTTCGCCACACTTCGTCCTTCCGCAGGCCTCCCACCGGAAAGAGGATGCCGGGCAGCCAGCGCCGGTTCAATCGGTAGAGGAAATAGCTCTGATCCTTCCTGGGGTCTCCGCCCTTGTGGAGATGCGGGCGTCCCGCCGCATCCGGCACGATCTGCGCGTAATGGCCGGTGGCGACCGCGTCCGCTCCCAGCTCCCGCGCGGCGTCCACGAGACAGCCGAACTTCACCCGCTCGTTGCAGCGCACGCAGGGATTCGGGGTCTGGCCCGAGCGGTACCCGTCGATGAAGTCCTGGACGACCGCCGAGCGAAAATGCTCCCGGATGTCAATGACCCGGTGGGCAATGTGTAACCGTTCGGCAACGTAGCGCGCGATGCCGATTTTGCAACAGCCTCGCTCCTGCCACTTCTTGGACGTCGTCGCGTCGTCCTCGGTCTCCCAGGTCTGGAGCGTGACGCCCACGACCTGGTAGCCTCGGTCTACCAACATCGCCGCAGTCACGGAGCTATCCACCCCGCCTGACATGCCCACGACTACAGTCTTCACTTGCTCTCTCTTCTCCTTTTGCTAAGAAACTCGATGCCGGACGGCCGCCGGCGGGGCTTCACGGAGCTCCTCGGCGCCCTTTCTCTTGGCCCGCCCTTCTGCCTCACAACTCCCGTGAAAGCGTACCCCTTCCTCGATTTGCACGAGCGGCGCGATGACGTCTCCGTGCACCACGGCTGACGGAAGAAGATGCACTCTCTCCCGCGCCACAACGTTGCCCTTGACCCGGCCGCCGCTGACGACCGTCTCGGCGCGGACATCACCCTCGATGATGGCATGCTCTCCCAGAATGACGGTTCCGCTCGAGCGGATTTCTCCCTCCACCGTCCCGTCGATGCGGACCGTACCCTCGAAGGTCAGGCTCCCCTTGAACTCGAACCCGCGTGCGAGGAAGGTGAGGGTCTCCCTCCCACCGAGAGGAAGCTCCGTTTTCTTGCCATTCGATCCGAACATGCGGCGCGTGGGCCCTCGGTTAGGCCCCGCGAACCCGTGCCACGCTGGCCTGCTGCGGCGGCTTCTCCTTCTCCGGCTCGCGCGCTCCCTCCAACGCCCTGACTTCACCACGGCCTTCCGCGTCGCACGTGCCGCTGAAGCGAACCCCCTCCTCGATAGAGAGAATCGGCGTCTTGATGGTTCCGATCACGACACCGGTGGCGAGAAGCTGGACCTTTTCCGAGGCGATGATGTTGCCGGTCACCCGGCCGCCGCTGATGATGACATCGGCGCTGACATCCCCTTCGATGACCGCATGCTCCCCCACCACGAGCGTGCCTTTCGTATGAATCTCCCCTTCAAGTTTTCCGTCGATGCGGATCGTGCCTTCGAAGCTGATGATCCCTTTAAACTGCGCCCCTTTTCCGAGGAAGGTGAATGATTCTTCACCGCTCACCGAATAGGGATCGTTCTTGTCTTTCTTGGACCACATGAGGGTTCTCCTTTATCCCACCGTCTTCATAGTCGAGCTGACGCGGATGGGTGTGACCGAGCCCTTGCTGGCTTCGAGCGGTTGGGCCTTGGCCATTTCCAAACTCCCATTGAAGAGCACTCCCTCTTCGATGGAGAGCAAGGGCGCTTTGACCGATCCGTTCAGGACAGCCGGCGCCTGGAGCCGGACCTTCCCGGAGGCCACGATGTCTCCCGTGATCTTGCCCCGGCAGATCACCGTGCCGGCGGTGACCTGCGCCGTCAGGACGGCATCCTCGCCGACCACCAAGATCCCTTCGGTGTGGATCTCGCCATCCAGGCGGCCGTCAATGCGGACCGTCCCGTTGTAGGTGATCACCCCCTTGAACTCCACTCCCCGGCCCACGAACGCGATCACTTCCTCATCCGTGGCCTCCGGGACTTGGTCCTCCGCATCTTCCGGCTGCTCGCTCTCCTCGTCTTTCTTCCACATGGCAGAACCCTCCTTAATGTTTATAAGGTAATATATTTTTCTTCAGTTTTTATCCCAGGATCATGTCAATGACGCGCTCCAAGTCCGCCGGCGAGTAAAAGTCGATGACGATTTTCCCGCCCGTCTTCCCGTGGATCAGCCGCACCTTCGTGCCCAGCTTCCGCGTCATCCGCTCCTCGACCTCGCTGGGCCGTTGTCCTTTGCGCGCCGGACCCGCGCGGCCCCCGCGATGCGATGGACGCACCAGCCGTTCGAGGTCCCGGACCGACAGCTTGTCCGTCACCGCCCGACGGCCCAGGCGAATCTGCTGATCCGGCTCGGCAATGGCCAAAAGCACCTTGGCGTGGCCCAGCGACAGTTGGTCGCTCTCGACCAAGCCCTGCACCTCCAGTTGGAGCGACAGGAGCCGCACCGTGTTGGCGATCGAAGGACGCTCCTTGCCGAGCGTGCGCGCGACCACTTCCTGCGTGAGCCCGAACTCCTTCATGAGCCGCTGATAGGCTCGTGCGGCCTCCATCGGGTTCAGGTCCTTGCGCTGAAGATTTTCGATCAGCGCCATCTCCATCGCCTCGGCGTCGGTGGCCGGACGGACGATGGCTGGAATTTTTTTCAGGCCCGCGAGCTTGGCCGCGCGCCAGCGACGCTCCCCTGCGATAAGTTCATACCCGCCGTCTCCCAGCCGTCTCACCAGAATCGGCTGCAGGATTCCCTTCGTCTTGACCGAGTTGGCCAGATCCGTCATCTCGGCCTCATCAAAGGCGCGGCGCGGCTGGAAGGGATTGGGCGAGACCAGCGGGAGGGGAACCTCCTCAATCTCATCCCGGCCGCCGGCGTGGCCGACGGGGATCAGGCTCTGCAGCCCTCTACCGAGCGCCTTTTTTTGCATGACCCAGAATTTCCTTGGCCAATTCCAAATACGCCTGCGCCCCAGTCGAGGCGACGTCGTACGTGAGCACCGGCGCCCCGTGGCTCGGGGCCTCCGCCAGTTTGATATTGCGCGGGATCACGGTCCTGAACACCTTAGCAAAGAAATGCTTACGTATTTCATCCGATACCTGCCGATGGAGGTTGTTGCGCCCGTCGAACAGCGTCAGAATGATCCCCTCGATGGCCAGCGACTCATTCAGAGACTTGCGCACCATCTCGACGGTCTCCATCAAGCGGGTCAGCCCCTGCATCGCGTAAAACTCGCACTGCACGGGGACCAGCAACCCGTCCGCCGCCGCCAGGGCATTCACCGTCAGCAGGCCCAGCGCAGGCGGACAATCCACGATCACGAAATCGTACTGGCCGGCGATGTCTCTCAGCGCCTCCCGCAAAACCAGCTCCCGGCCCTCGAGTCCGGTGAGTTCCACTTCCGCCGCGGCCAGGTCCGGCTCGGACGGCACCATGTCGAGCCGGGGGACCGCCGTCTTCACCACGACTTCCGAGATCTTGCTGCCCCGGATCAGGGCGTCATAGGTCGAAAGCTTGATCGCGTCCCGATCAATCCCGATGCCGCTCGTCGCGTTAGCCTGCGGGTCGAGGTCCACCATCAGGACCGTGCGTTCCGCAACTGCAAGGGAGGCTGCCAGATTGATGGCGGTCGTGGTCTTTCCGACTCCACCCTTTTGATTGGCGATGGCGAGGACTCGCCCCATGGATCGCTTCTGGGCCCCCGAAAGCCGCCATGCTAGCAATTGAGCGGCCCAGAGTCAACGGAATGGATGTTCCACGTGGAACAATGAGGCGAAACGACCAGGAAAAGAGGCATTTTTCTGTAGTGGCCTGGCGCCTGCGGCTCCGGGGTCCTGCCGCCGTTAGACGGGCCTGTCGCGGGGCTGCCTCCCGCTCCCGATCGGCGCGCCCTCGGATGATGGACAATGGCGGAAAGGGCGCTCCTCCACGGCCGCGTTAGAGGCAGGCCCCGCTCCGGCCCTTGCCGAAACTCAGTTTTTGCGGGTGGCGCCGTGTGGGACCCGGGCGGAGCGGAGCCCGCTACAGGCGAGTCCGCGTGGCTGCAACGCCGAAAGCGGGTCGAGCACGTCCGGGTGACACGGCGACAGGACCCGTCGCAGGCTGGCCGAAGTCGAATCAGCTTTGCGGGGTGGGTGCGAGGAGGGTGAGGGTGCGGGGGTCGTTGGTGAAGGGGAGCGTGAAGGAGACTTGCCGGATGAGGCTGAAGCCGCTCGGGACAGTCTCCATCGGAGCGGCCCGGAAGAGCAGGATGTGGCCGCCGGAGGCCAGGAGCCTAGGGGCCTGCGCGAGGACGAGTTCCGGCCTGACGGCTCGCGTCGTCACAAGATCGTAGTACCCCTCGTGGTCGGGTCCGGCCAGCTGTTCCAGGCGTTGGATGAGCACGGTGACTCCTGAAAGGCCCAGAAGTCCGATCATATGGTGGAGAAAGGCCGCTTTCTTCTGGGACGGTTCGAGCAGGGTGACCGCCAGGTCCGGCTCCTGGAGCTTCAGCACCAGCCCCGGGAAGCCGGCGCCCGTGCCGACATCCAGCACCCGGCGGCCCGGTCCAGGCCGGATCAGCCCAGGATCCGGCGTGATGATCTTGGCGGCTGCCAGGGAATCGAGAAAATGCTTGCTGATGATGTCGCGCTCGGCGGCCAGGCCGGTCAGGTTGACCTTCGCGTTCCAGCGGACGAGCTCCTGGAGATAGAGCACCAGCCGGGCGACGGTATGGGGCGAGAGGGGGGTTCCCAGCTGCAAGCCGCCATCCATGAGGTCGGCGGCGGGGTTGGAGGGCGTTCTAGGGGGCGGAGGGCTCTGTTCCACGTGGAACAATCAGGCTCTGCGGGCCCGTTCCAGGGCTACCTGAAGGAGTGAGACGGCAGCGGGGGTGACCCCCTCGATCCGGGAGGCCTGTCCCAGGGAGTGAGGACGGACCTTTTGGAGCTTCTCCAAAACCTCTCGTGAAAAGCCCTTAACACAGGCGTAATCAAAATCGCATGGGATTCTGCGGGATTCAAGGCGTTTAAAGTTATCCACCTCGTGGGATTGACGGTGGATATATCCCTCGTACTTGATTTGGATCTCCACCTGTTCCCGCACGGCTACGTCCGGATGCCTTTCCAGACCGGTCAAATCCATGACACCTTCGTATGTCAGCTCTGGCCGCCGGAGCAGGCCGGCGAGGGTGGTATCCGGGCTCAGGCCCTCCGCCCCCAGCACCTGCGCGCGCGCCAGCAGCGCGGGCGTGAGCTTGGGCCGGGTCTTGAGGAATCGCTCGCGCTCGCGGGTAATGGCGTCCCGCTTCGTACCAAACCGCCGGTATGCCCCCTCCGGGATCAGCCCCAGCCGGTGGCCGAGGTCCGTCAGCCGGAGGTCGGCGTTGTCCTGGCGCAACAGCAGGCGGTATTCGGCCCGCGAGGTGAACATCCGGTAGGGCTCCCGTGCGTCCTTAGTGATGAGGTCGTCGATCAGCACCCCGATGTAGGCCTCCGACCGATCCAGGATGCAAGGCGCTTCGCCGCGAATCTTCAGCACCGCGTTGATCCCGGCCATCAGTCCCTGCGCAGCCGCCTCTTCGTAGCCGGACGTGCCGTTGATCTGGCCGGCATGGTAGAGCCCTTCGACGCGCTTCGTCTCCATGGTGGGATGGAGCTGGCGGGGCGGGAAGTAGTCGTACTCGACGGCGTAGCCCGGCTTGAGCATCACTGCGTGTTCCAGGCCGGGGATGGTCTTCAGGAACGCGGCCTGCACGTCCACCGGCAGGCTAGTCGAAATTCCATTTGGGTAATATTCATTAGTGTCGAGTCCTTCCGGCTCGATGAAGATCTGGTGGCGTGGCTTGTCGGCGAACCTCACCACCTTGTCTTCGATCGAGGGACAGTAGCGCGGCCCCGTGCCTTCGATCACGCCGGTGAACATCGGCGAGCGGTCCAGGTTGTCCCGGATGATGCGATGGGTCTCGTCGCTGGTATACGTGAGGTGGCAGGCGATCTGCGGCATCGGAATCTTTTCGGTGCGGAACGAGAAGGGTGTCGGCGGCTCGTCCCCCGGCTGCGGCTTCATGATCGAAAAGTTGATGGTGTCCCGGTCGAGGCGGGGAGGGGTGCCTGTCTTGAGCCGCCCCAACTCGAAACCGAATTCCTTCATGCAATCGGAGAGACGCTCGGCCGGCGCCTCGCCGGCCCGCCCGGCAGGGAAATGGTTTAACCCTACGTGAATTAATCCCTTAAGAAAAGTCCCTGTCGTCAGGACGACGGCTTGGGCGCGCAACCGCGCGCCGGCGCCGGTGACGACCCCGCTGACCCGTCCCCCGACCGTTTCGATCCGGTCCACGGTCCCGCGCACGATCGTGAGGCCCGGCTGGGCGCGCAGCGTCGCCTGCATGACCAACCGGTACTGCTTCTTGTCGCACTGGGCCCGCAGGGAGCGGACGGCCGGCCCGTTCCTGGTGTTGAGCATGCGGAACTGGATGCCGGTCTGGTCGGTGTTGCGCCCCATCTCGCCGCCCAGCGCGTCGATCTCCTTCACGAGGTGACCCTTGGCAATGCCGCCGACCGCGGGATTGCAGGACATCTGCGCGATCTTGTCCTCCTCAATCGTGAGCAGTGCCGTGCGCGCGCCCATGCGCGCCGCGGCGAGCGCGGCTTCGCAACCGGCATGGCCGCCGCCCACTACGATCACGTCGAAGCTGTCGTCTTGCGTCCTGATGATCATTTGCCGATGCAGAACTCCTTGAAGATGCGTTCGAGGATGTCGTCCGTGGTCGTCTCTCCGATGATCTCGCCGAGCGCGTTGATGGCCGCGCGGAGATCCACCGCGATGAACTCGGCGGCCATACGCCGCTCGACCGAGAGCAGCACCTGATCGAGCAAGGCGAGAGCCCGCTCCAGCGCCCCGCGATGGCGCAGGTGCGTGATCAGCACGCCTTCGCTGGGTTCCAGCCCCTGCTTGAGCACGGTGTCACGGATCACGTCACGCAGCTCTTCCAGCCCGACGCCCGCGGTCGCCGAGGTCCAGACGACGCGGCTCTCGTGCCCCAGTCCCTTGAGCATGCACGGTTCGAGGCGGGCGGGGAGGTCCGCCTTGTTGATCACGAGCACGGTCGTTTTCCCCTGCACCAGCTCCAACAGGCGCTGGTCCTCCTCGGCGAGCGGCTCGCTGCCATCCAGCACCGCCAGGACGAGTTCGGCGCGTGCCAGGGCGTCGTGCGAGCGGCGCACGCCCTCGCGCTCCACCACGTCCACGGTGTGCCGCAGACCTGCCGTATCCAGTAGGCGTACGGGGATGCCGCGGACGTTGATAAACTCTTCGAGCACATCGCGCGTCGTGCCGGGGATCGGCGTCACGATCGCACGGTCCGCCTTGGCCAGGGCGTTCAGCAGGCTGGACTTGCCCACGTTGGGGCGGCCGACGAGGGCGACTGTGACGCCTTCGCGGACGATGCGGCCTTCCTCCGCCGTCCGAATGAGATGCGCGATCCGCTCGCGGACCGCGGTGACGCCATCGGCCAGACCCTGCGCCGAAATGAACGTGATGTCTTCGTCGGAGAAGTCGATTCCGGCCTCGACCTCGACCAGCAGCCGCACCAGGCCCTCACGCAAACGGCCCAGCTCCTCCGACAAGGCACCGCGGAGTTGCTCCAGCGCGACCCGGAGACCGGTCTCCGAGCGGGCGGAGATGAGATCCATCACCGCCTCGGCCTGCGCGAGATCGAGGCGGCCGTTCAGAAAGGCGCGCTTGGTGAACTCTCCCGGCTCGGCAAGGCGCGCACCGCTCCGCATCAGCGCCTCCAGCCCGAGTCGGAGCACGAGCGGGCCGCCATGGCACTGAAACTCCACGACGTCCTCGCATGTGTAGCTGCGGGGCGCCTTCATGACCGCGACCAGCACTTCGTCGATCCGCGCGCCGCCGTCTGGCGTGCGCAGCTCGCCGTGGTGCAGGGTGTGGGTGGGGAAGTCGCGTACCGTCCGCCCGCCGGCACCGGCGAACACGCGCGAGGCTATCTCGATGGCCTTCTCGCCGGAGATTCGGATGATGCCGATGCCGCCTTCACCGGGCGGGGTGGCGATGGCGCAGATAGTGTCTCCGGCGTTCATGGACGCTCATGAGGCGGCAGGAACCGGTCGCTTCGGCAGCAGATACCGGTCCGTGATGACCTGTTGGAGGATCGTCAGCACATTGTTCGTGAGCCAGTACAGCACGAGTCCCGCCGGGAAGGTGACAAACAGGAAGGTGAGAAAGACCGGCAGCAGGAGCATGATCTGCGCCTGCTTCGGGTCCATGGTGGTCGGCTGGATCTTCTGCTGGATGAACATCGTGACGCCCATGAGGACTGGCAGGACGTAATAGGGGTCCTGCACCGACAGGTCCTTCACCCACAGGAGGAACGGCGCCTGCCGCAGCTCGATCGTCATGTACAGGATATTGAACAGGGCCACGAAGATCGGCATCTGGATGAACATCGGCATGCAGCCGCCGACCGGGTTCACCTTTCTTTCCTTGTAGAACTTGATGAGCTCCTTGTTGAGCCGCTCGCGATCGTCGGCATGCTTCTTCTGCAGGGCCACCATCTCGGGCTGCACCGCCGCCATGTCCTTCATGGACTTGTAGCTCTTGTAGGCTAGCGGCGCGAGCAGGAGCTTGATGCCGATCGTCAGCACGATGATGACAACGCCGTAGTTGTGGAAGAGGCCATAGAGATATTTCATGGTGAAGAATAGCGGCTTCGCCACCCCCCGCACGATCGACCAGCTCCCGTGGATGAACCAGCCGAAGTCGATGGTCTCCTCCAGCTCGATCTTGAACGCCGCCAGCGTATCGTACTCCTTGGGGCCCACGTAGAGCCGGTACTGGCTCACCGCCGTCCCGGCCGTGGCCGGCGTGCGCAGGCCGACCGCGGCCAGCCGCTCACCCTCCTTGCGAATGACCGCAATATGGGTCACGGCGTCCGCCGGGATGGCGACCGCCAGAAAATACTTGTCCTGCAGGGCGACCCATTTCACCTGTCCCGCCCGCAAGTCTTCCTTGTCAGGGAGATCATGCTCGAGTCTGCCGGCGATGTTCGTTGTCGGACCCATGTATCCGACGAAGCCCTCCTCCCATTCATGAATCCCGAAGTTCGTGCCCAGGGAGAGCATGGTCGAGCTGCTCACGCCGGCCGTCTCCAGGGTGAGGTCCACCAGGTAACTGTCATGACGAAAAGTGAGGCGCTTGGTGACCTGCGCGCCGCTGTCCGGATCCCGGTAGGAGAAGCCGATCTCGCCGGTAGGCTGTATGGCGCTGAGACTGAGGTCTTTTCCGGAGACTGCGTACAGTCCCCTTGCCAGCCTTTCCTGTAATTTGACATCGGGGACTTCCACGGTCAGCGGCGGAATGAGCGCCACGCCTTTGTCGCCCGTCGGTACAAGCTGGATGGGCTTGGGATTTTGGTGGTCCTTGTTGAGGAAGCGCTTAAGCTCCCATTGCTTGATCACCCCGCCGCGGTTCGAGAGCACGACCTTGACCAAGTCGGTCTCCACCGTCACCTCCTGATCGCGTTCGCTGGCCAGGGCCGTGGCCGGCAGTGTTGCGGCCGGCTTCGGAGCAACCGGCGCCACGGTGGTCTGAGCCGGCGGAGCCGGCTCGGCGTCCTTCTTCTTCGCGGCGGGCGCGGATGTGGCTGGCCCCGGCCGCTTCGCGATCCCCATCTTCTCCATGAGATAGGGATAGAGCACGATGATGGCCATAGAGAGAACGAGGAAGAGGATGATGCGCTTTTCCATTATAGATATCTTCGTCAGGTCGCCGGCGGAATCGGATCAAAGCCGCCACGATGCAGCGGATGGCATTTGAGCAGGCGCCGCGCTGCCAGTCCCAGGCCCCGCATGAGCCCATGGCGCTCCAGCGCCTCGCGCGCATAGGCCGAGCAGGTCGGCACGAACCCGCAGCAAGGCGGGCTCAGCGGCGAGAGCCACCGCTGATAGAAGGCGATCAACGCGACGGCACTCCGTTTCATCGTGACTCCCACAGATGCGCCCGCGCCAGAACGGCCTGCCAGCTCTCGCGCAGGCTCCTGGCGGGCTCTCTCACGGATTCCCGCTTCGGCAGGATCAGCAGATCCAGCCCGGACGGCATCCGCGTCAGACTCAGACGCCCGAGCTCCCGGAAGCGGCGTTTCGCGCGATTGCGGGTCACGGCGCCCCCGAGCTTCTTGCCCACGACCACGCCCACCCGCGTGCGGGCCTCATCGTTCCGCCGATAGAGGAGCGTAAACAGCGGGCACGAAACCCGTTTCCCTTCCTTGAAGACCAGCCGGATGTCGGCGCTGTGACGAAGAAGGTGCTGTGCGCGGGTGGAGCGGAGGGGAACCACCGATCCGTCAGACGGTCAGCTTGTGCCGTCCCTTGGCCCTGCGGCGCGCCAACGTCCGGCGACCGCCTTTCGTCTTCATCCGTTGGAGAAACCCGTGGGTCCGTTTCCCCGCTTTGTTCGAGGGCTGCCGCATCGTGGCGGACATGTGTGACTCCTTCGTTTTCGGTTAGGCCGTGACGTGAAGCGTCATTATAAGAGCCGTGTTGCGGAGAGTCAATCGCGCGCCGGCGGCGTTACCGACGGGGAACCAGTTCCTCAATCGCCGCCAGCATCTCGGCGGGATCGATCGGTTTCAGAAACGTGCGCTTGGCGCCGAGGATCCGCGAGGCGTCACAGAAGAATTCAGCCTGCCCCCGCTGGCCCCCGCCGGTGACGACGATGATCTTCGCCTGGGGGTCGTCGCGCGTGATATCGTTGATGACCGTCATGCCGTCCTTCACCGGCATCATGATATCCACGATGAGCAGGTCCGTGGGCTGCTGCCGGTACAGGGCGATGCCCTTGACGCCGTCTTCGGCTTCGACGACCGCGTGCCCCGCCGTTTCCAGGATCTGCCGCAGCAGCGTGCGGGAACTATTGTCATCGTCAATGATCAGAATACTGGCCATCTCGATCCCCTGGTCGGACGCTCACTCAACCGCGTCCGGCGCGCCGCCGGATCGGGCCAGGTCGTCGATCTTGATCTTGTCGGGATTGAGTTTCTCGGCCGCTTTGGTCATGCGGTCGAGGGTCTCGTCAAAGCCCAGCGGCTCGGCGTCCTTCGGACGGAAGCGGATGGGATTGATCCGCGCCACGACGAAGCTCTTGAGATAGGGGCTGGTCAGCCCTCTCGCTTTCAGCGTCTCTACCTTCTGCACCACCAGATCATCCAGCGCGAGCACTGTCTTCGCGCGCTTCTGGCGGGTCTCCAGCGCCGCACGCAGGTGGCCCTTCAGGAACTGGTCCACGCGCTTGAGCACGGGGTTGTAGGCGCCGCCGCTGAAGCGCGGCCGCTCCTCGTAGCAGAGGCCCAGCGTGATCAGCGCGGGCTCCTCGAACTCCAGCGCGTAGGTCTCCTCCGTGGCGCCGTCCAGGCGCGCCAGTTCCTTGTACATGCGGATGACCTCCAACGCCTTCTCCCGCAGATTGTGCGCCTTCTCGGTGTTGAGCGCCAGTATCTGATAGGCCACGGCGGCCTCCGGCACGACGATCGCGGTGATGCTCTTCGCGCCCAACGTCCTCATCGCCGAGAGCCGGTGATGGCCGTTCGGCGTCCAGTATTTCGACGTGCCCTCCGCTTGCGCCCGCACCGCGATGATCGGATCCAGGAAACGCCCCAACTTGCTGATCACGACCTCCAGCTTGCGGACGTGCGTGTCTGAGAGGTTGCGCTGGTAGGGGGTGGGTTCGACCTTCTCGATGGGGAGCGCGGCCAAAACGACCCAGCGCCCGCCGTAGGGCTCCCGGTACAGAGCGAGAACCTTCCCGCCATCGTGCTCAATCGCCTGGTGTACTTCGGCGACGTCGCTCGGCGGCGCCGCCGACTGCAGCTCAGTCGCCGCCAGCCCCGTCGCGGCCCCCGCCGGCTTGCGCCGCCGCCGGGCGGCCCCCGCCACCCGTGGCTTCCTGGGCTTCTTCTCGGCCATACGGTGACATCCTAGGGGAACCGGATGTCAAAATCAAAGCAAGGGGATAGGGCAGAAGGGAGGCAGGGAGAATGAGTCAGGGGAAATGCGGGAAGCTCAGTGAAATCTGTTCGAAGGCGAGCTGAGGAGAGTCAGGGAGCAACAGTTTCGAGCAATGCTGGGCGGGGAGCCTGGGTTTTCTTTACCCTCTTCGCCTTGGGTTGGGCATTCACCTCGTCCATTTGGGCACCCGCCCTCACTGATTCAGATTCCACTTTCGTGCCAGCTGTGATCACAGGCACCACGTCCAGAACGATGTCTTCGGTGAGGAACACGTGGCTCACGATCCTGTTCGCGCCGCTCTTGCGGGCGAGTGCGATCACCTGATCAAGTTCGGCCCGGTTTTTGGCTATGCCCATGACGTAGACGACACCATTCGCCGCCCGCAGCTGGTAGTTGACCGAACTCACGCCCCGCGCCGCCACCATTCGGGCCGCCAGCGTGTTCTCGATCCACGTGTCCTTGGGGAGTGACTTCACCCAACTCTTATCCGTGACCTGGATATCATTGTAAAGCTCCCGAACGCCGTCGGCCTTGCGGGCCAGATCTTCTGCCTTCTGCCGGGTCGCCTCGTCCTTGACGGCCCCCGTCAGCATCACTCTGCCTTGATAGACATCGGTGTTGATGTCCAACAGGAGCGCTTCGTCGAAAAGAGCGTTGTTGATGGTGTTCTTGATACTCTTATCATCCAGAACGTTGAACAACGAGCGGTCGGCAGAAATCGCCCGGCCGACATTGATGCCGTTGGTTGCAACCGTCGGGGCAAAGGTACATCCGGCGAGCACGCCGTACATCACCACCAGACCGACAGTACCAAGCTTCATAAGCCAACCCCCAAATTCGAGTGAGATGATACCGTTTTAAAGAGCAATGGTAGTGCCTCTGAACAACTGTCATAGTTCGACCAGGAACGAACCGCCTGGGTGGTGTTTGAACGCCCTCCTGTCGGCGTCGCGGACGGATTTTCGCCTTGCCTGGACAATAATGTGCTCCTCCCCCTGTCCCCCGTCCCGGCCCTAACAGTCGCATGGTGATCGTGGGGAATGGTAAGATGCATTGACTTCAATGGCCGATCCCAACGCACCACCGACGATGGGCTACCCGAAGAATTGCGGACACGAGGAGTGTCATTGCCTCGCCGCGCCGCAGTCCTCCTATTGCAGCGAAGCCTGCGAACGGGCCGCACGCCTCGATGCCAGAGGGCCCTGTCCGTGCAGTCATCCCGAATGCCGCAAACGCTAACGCGTACCTGGCCACGGGGACGGACGGCTATTGGGCTGCTCCGCACAGACACCCGAAGCCGTGGTAGACTGAAGAATGTCTATGCAGCGATGCAGAATCATCACGGCCACGTGGGCCGCAGTCGGCCTCACACTATTGTCGGCATGCGCGCCCAAGGTCATCCCCAAGGAACTGGAAGGACAGGTCGATCGGGACGTCTCATTTCTTCAGGTCAAGCAAGCGCCCGCCTCATACAAGAATCGAATCATCGTACTCGGGGGTGAAGTCCTGTCGGTCAAGCGCGTGAACGACAGCACCCGTATTGAGCTCCTGCAATTGCCTCTGGATAGTTCGTTCGAACCCACCAGGGACCGCACCAAGTCTTTGGGCCGCTTCCTCGCCGTCGAAAAGGAATTTGTCGATTCCGCCACCCTCCCGGCCGGGACGGTCGTCACCGTTATCGGAGAGGTCACCGGCGCAACGACCTTACCTCTTGATGAGACCGAATATGCCTATCCCACACTGGCCGTGAAGCATGTCAAGCTCTGGGAGCCGCAATCATCCCGGCAGCCGGGGTTTTCCATTGGGATCGGTGGGGGGGTTATTGGAGGGAGCGGTTTTGGCGGCGTCGGAGGAGGGATTGGATTTTAGCAGTACATCGTTCCCCACACACATGGAGGCGCTCCTATGAGACCACCCGATGTGTTCGGCATCGTTGTCCGTGTGTTCGGGCTTACGCTGACTCTGTACTCGCTGTGGTCGCTGGCCACCAATGTCGCCATCTCCTTGAGCATGGAAAGCGTTGACGCGGGAACGGTGTGGTTTGTGGTGACCGCGATTGTGGGCGTCGCGGTGGGAGTCTATTTCCTGCGAGGCGCGCCTCGCCTCCTGCGCTTTAGTTATCCACACGGGGAGTAACGCGTCCCCGAACACTGATCCACCAGATCAGGTTTTGTAATAGACGACGACCGTGGACTTGCCGCATTTGCTGCAGGTCCCTTGTTTCGTCATGGGGGCTGTCCCGGCGCTTTCCGCCGCTTTGACCTGCGCATCCTCCGCCCTCGCAGTCTTGCTGTAGCAGTCGCTACAGTACGCCGATGTCTCTCCCATAGCTCCTCCTCGTGGCGATGGCGGGGTCAATCTGCATGCGGCTCAGGATACCACAGCGGTTGCGACGGTCAATCAAAACAAATGAGCCTGCCCCCTTGCACACTCAGGGCTCCGTCTTTGATAATGAAAGATGGGGCCAGCGCATGGGAGATGACGTGGCGGATACCCAGTCGGTATCAAACGACCTGCTCGCCGAATTCTACATTCCGGCCACGTCCTCGCTGTTCGAGCGGCGTCCGCGCACGCTCAAGCACGGCGACACGTTCGCCATGTTCGACCACTATGGCGATCTGTTCGCTGGCCCGCATAGCCCGGAAGGCATCTTTCACCAGGACACGCGGTTTCTGTCACGGTTCGTCCTGACCATAGGCGGGGAGCGCCCGCTTCTGCTCAGCTCCACCGTTCAGAATAACAACGCGGTGCTGCATGTGGATCTGAGAAACGCCGACCTGTTTGACAGCGACGCGGTGCTGTTGCCGAAGAACACGATCCATGTGTCACGCGCCAAGTTCCTGCTGGATTCCGTCTGTCACGAGCGGCTGGCCGTGAGAAACTACGGCGACCGGCGTTGCCGGGTGTCCATCGCGCTGGATTACGATGCCGATTTTGCCGACATGTTTGAAATCCGCGGGCATCGCCGGGAACGGCATGGGGCGCGTTCGAGCGAGGTGCTCGACGCGGCCTCCGTGCGCTTCGTCTATGCCGGGCTCGACGGCGTCGCACGCAGCACGCGGATCACGTTTGATCCGCCCCCTGTACGGGTCACGGTCAACCGCGCCGAATTCGAACTGGAGCTCGACCCCAAGGCGCGGTGCGTCCTTTTGGTCACCGTCGGGTGCGTCGTCGGCCAGGAGGCGCCGCCCGCAGCTGATGGCTTCTTTACCGCGATGCGCCGTGCGCGGCGATCGATCTTCAATGCATGCGCCCGGGCGGCCGCAGTGGAGACCTCGAACAGCGTGTTCAACGAAGTGTTGTGCCGGTCCATGGCGGACTTTAACATGCTCCTGACCGATACGCCCCACGGCCCCTATCCTTACGCCGGGATCCCATGGTTCTGCACCGCCTTCGGCCGCGACGGGATCATTGCCGCGCTGGAGATGCTCTGGGTCGATCCGGAGGTTGCGCGCGGCGTACTGCGGTTCCTGGCGGCCCATCAAGCTCAAACCGAGGATCCGCAGGCGGACGCCGAGCCCGGGAAGATTCTGCATGAGGTGCGCGAATGCGAAATGGCGCGGCGGGGCGAGGTGCCGTTCGGCCGCTATTACGGCTCGGTCGACTCCACGCCGCTGTTCGTGGTGCTCGCCGGATTGTACTGGAAGCGGAGCGGGGACCGGGAGACGCTGAAGACGATCTGGGCCGAGGTGAAGGCAGCTTTGACCTGGATCGACCGTTACGGGGACCGTGATGGCGATGGCTTCCTTGAGTATGCCGGTCGCCGCCCCAGCGGGTTGCGCAACCAGGGCTGGAAAGACTCCAAGGATGCCGTCTTTCATCAGGACGGGCAGCTCGCGTCGCCGCCCATCGCGCTGGTCGAGGTTCAGGGATACGTGTATCTCGCCAAAAAACTCGCGGCCAACCTGGCCCTGATCATGGGAGAGCCGGTGCTGGCTGCCACGCTCGAGGAACAGGCGCGGCACCTTCGGGAGCAGTTTGAGCAACGCTTCTGGTGTCCGGACCTGCAGTTTTACGCCCTGGCGCTCGACGCTGAGAAGCAGCCGTGCCGGGTACGTACGTCCAACGCCGGGCATCTGCTGTTCTCGGGCATCGTCGCCCCGGAGCGAGGTGTCCAGACGGCCAAGGCATTACTGCACCCCGACTTCTTCAGCGGATGGGGCATCCGCACCGTGAGCTTGCGCGAGTCCCGGTTCAATCCGATGTCGTACCACAACGGCTCGATCTGGCCGCACGACAATGCGCTGATCGGTCTGGGGCTGGCCCGCTACGGCTGTCTCGACGAGGTTCTCCGGCTGACGACGGCCTTGTTCGACGTGGCGGCGTATATGGACCTGCGGCGGCTACCGGAACTGTTTTGCGGTTTTCGCCGCCACCGGGACAACGGGCCCACCCTCTATCCGGTCGCCTGCGCCCCGCAAGCCTGGGCGGCGGCCGCGCCGTTCGCGCTGCTCGAGGCCTGTCTCGGCCTCGAATTCGAGGCGATCTCGGATACCGTGCAGTTGCGGCATCCCCGGCTCCCAGACTTTCTTGATTGGGTACGGATTCGGGGATTGCGCCTCCGTGAATCACACTTCGATATACTCCTCCGCCGGCACGGTGCGGATGTGACCGTCAATGTCCTCGAGCGCGACGGCCCCGCCCACTTCGAGGTCGCGCTCTAGACTTTGATGCCGGTAGTTTGCACTTCGCGGTAAGGGAGCAGCCAGACCAGCGACTCATCATGCAGGTCCCCCACCTGAATGCGGTTACCCCACGGGTCACGGAAATCGCAGCGGAAGTGCGGCTCCAGCTTCAGCTTGTACTTCTGCGTGAGCTTCTCACGGATTTCGTTGATCTGCGCCTCGTCACGCACGATGATGCCGAAATGCTTCACGCGGTCAGGGCGAAGCTCTTTTACCTCGAAAATGGCCATGAACTGGTGCTCGCCTAGCTTGCACCAGGCCGCGCCTTCGCCACCCCGCAGCATTTCCAGATTGAACACGTCGGCATAAAACGCCACGGCCTTCTCGGCGTCGTCCACTTCGATGGCGACGTGGCTGGATCCATACACCTGCACAGCCATGATGAGCCTCCTTTACCGAAAGCGCGCGCGGATCGTTTCCACCCTCTTGCGATTCACGCCCAGGTCCGAGTACCCCACGCGCGAGGCCGAGCGCACGTGGATCAGCCGGTGTTCGCGATCAAACAGGAACTCCACGTCGTCCACGAAGCGAAACACACGGCTCCGAAACTCCAGATGCCAGTACGTGTCGGCCTCCACCACGAACGTGGCGTCACCGGCCGCCAGCACGGCCTGGCGGAGCCGGGCCTTGGCCTGCGTGAGCTCGCCGGTCCAGCTCAGCGGCAGCACGCGATGCGGGGCGTCTTCTGCCAGGGAAGAGACGCAGTTGGGAGACGAGGGGCAGGGCTTCAGGCTGTACGGCATCCCGTCAACAATGAAAAGGCCCCGGAGTCCGGCGACCCCGGGGCGTCGTGATGGTGGAGGCGAGGGGAGTTGAACCCCTGTCCGAAGACCGTCAGCGAAGGGCTTCTACATGCATAGCCGGCGATTTGGGGATTCGCTTCCGTCCACGCCCTCCGGCAGGCTTAGAACGGTCGCTAGCCCAGTGCGTCTCGCCCGCCGCCGCTGAGCACCAGCGGCAGGCCAGCCCGCTATCGTCGTCCGTTCCCCCGCGCAGGCATCAGAGGAGGGACGTCACTGCTTAATTAAGCAGCGAGTGCCAGTTGTTCGTTGGCAGTTATTGTTTCCGGACTTTTACGAGTTCCCGGAGCTCGGCATGCCACCCTGGCGTCATGATCCCCGTCGAAGCCGGTCGCCCCCTTTCGTTCAGTCTTTCTAGGGTAACATTCAGATTCTTGGTATTCAAGGCGGGTGGCTCTTACGGGTGACGCCAATGTCGCCGGAGGCGCAGGGGTGGCGGCGGGCGCAGGGCTCCCGCCGCGCGCAGCTTCTCGGAGCACGGCAGGATGCCAAGCCGACAGGACCCCGGAGCTGCAGGCGGCATAGGTCCCGCTCTTAGATCTTCCCTTTCGTCCTCTCTCCTTTGCGGTGCCCCCGCCCCAACAGAAACACAGCGAACTCCCGCGCCCCACGCATGCGCTGCTCCATCGGCCCCTTCTTGATCTCCTCGTTCCTCAGATGCTGCTCGAATTTCTCCAGGGCCTGCCCCATGAATTCCTCGAAGAGCGAATTGTCAAAGAGGGTCTTCAGCTTCATTGCGGTCTCCTCTCGGTTGAGGACCTTCGCCGGCCTTGACGCTGAGCCGGACGCGGACTACGATACGCTCGATGGCCACGCGCTCCAGTTTGAACCCGTTGCCCGATATCCTCGCCCGGTTTCTCAAGACGCACGGCATGGCGTCTCGCATGCTGGAGTTCACGCTCCAGCAGCACTGGATTGAGATTGCCGGTGAACACATCGGGCGTCACACCCGGCCGGAGTCTATCCGCCACCACAAACTCTATCTGGTGGCCGAAAACTCCGTCTGGCTCCAGCAACTGCTCTTCCTGAAGCCGGAGCTGCTGGCCAAGCTCAACGGCATCGCGGACGGCGAGGCGCTCACCGACATCGTGCTCCGGGTGGGCGTCACGTTGCCGGCTCCAGACTCCAGCGGTCCCGCCGCCGGGCAGCCTGAAGCGCTGCCCATTGAGCCGACAGAGCCGGCTCTGACTCAAGCACACCGGCAAACGGCCCTCGAGGAAACGCTGCGGCCGATCGCCGATCCCGACCTCCAGGCGCGGCTCCGCGCCCTGTTCGAGAACTCCGGTCTAACCGCCGCCCGCCCTGCCCTGAAAGAGCACCCGCGCGCTCGTTGAAGAGACGGCCCCCGCCGGCACAAACCCCAGGGCCCCGATCTCCGTCGTTTCCGTGAGACGGTAGAGTCCCCGCACGCCCCGCTCGAAGCCGGACCGGGCGAGCCGATCCGACCAGGCCAGGTACTCCGTGAGCGACAGCTCTTCCGCCAAACCCGGATTGTCGAAGATGTAGATGGTCAGGCGCCGGTAATGGCCGGCGGGATTCTCGGGCGTGGTGGGCTTGATCTTGAGTCGGGCGAACCCCGCGCGGTCTCCGTGGCCGACGGCCTGAAACCGGACCAGCAGAGCTTCGATCTCAAGGTCCGTCGTGTGCGTTGGCACATTGACGGTCACGCTCTCGCCCTGCTGGGCGATGACGCTGTAAGGCGGGATGGACCTGTCCGGCGCGGTCAAGATCATGCCAACCACGGTGATGACGATCAGGCCGATGCAGATCGTGAGCGCGACCTTGACGAGAGGGTCGAGAGGCTTCCGGGACTGCTCAGCCTCCATTGTTGGAGGCGGGCGGACCGGGTTCGTCGCCATTGGCCCCGTTGCCTCCTTCGACAACTCCCTCACCCGAGGTTTCCGCCAGCTTGGCCACGCCCACCACACGATCGGTATCCGACATGTCAATCAGCCGCACCCCCTGCGCGTTGCGGCCGATCTCGCGCACGTCGTCCACCTTCGTCCGGAGGATCTTGCCCTCAGCCGTCATGACCATGATCTCGTCGCTGCCACGAACCTGATGGAACGAGACCGCGGGGCCGTTCTTCTCGGTCACCTTGACGCTGATGATCCCGCGGCCGGCCCGGCCCTGGAGGCGGTACTCGCTCACGAGCGTGCGCTTGCCGTAGCCGCCCTCCGTAACCGTGAGGATCGAGGCGGTCGAGTCCGGCGTGATCGTCTCCATCCCGATCACATAGTTGCCTTCGTCCAGGCTGATGCCGCGCACGCCGCGCGCCGTGCGGCCCATCGGCCGGACGTCCCCTTCCTTGAAGCGGATGACGATCCCGTGTCGCGTGCCGAGCAGGATTTCCCGCTGGCCGTCGGTGATCTCCACGCCGATCAGTTTGTCGCCTTCGTCCAGGGTGAGCGCGATGATGCCGCCTTGGCGAGGATTCCCGTAGGCAGATAGCTCGGTCTTCTTGATGGTGCCCATCCGTGTGGCCATGACGACGTAGTGGTCCTCACGGAACTCCTTCACGGGCAGGGTGGCCGTCACCTTCTCGTCCCCCGCGAGGGCCAGGAGGTTGACCATGGCCTTGCCCTTGGCCGCGCGGCCGGCTTCGGGGATCTCATGTACTTTTAGCCAGTAGACCTTGCCGGCATCCGTGAAGAATAATAGATAATCGTGCGTCGAGGCCGTGAAGAGCGTCTCGACGAAATCCTCTTCTTTGGTCCCCATCCCGATCTTGCCCTTCCCTCCGCGGCGCTGGGCGCGGTAGAGGGACACGGGATTGCGCTTGATGTAGCCGGCGTGGGAGATGGTCACGGCCACCTCCTCCTGCGCGATCAGGTCCTCGACGTTGATCTCCGCCTCTTCGGGCACGATCTGCGTCCGCCGCTCGTCCCTGTACTCCTCCTTGAGGGCCACGAGCTCGTCCTTGATGAGCTGGCGGACCAGGGGCTCGGAGGCCAGGACGGACTTGAGATACGCGATGCGCTTGATGATCTCCTCGTACTCCTGCGTCAGCTTCTCCCGCTCCAGCAGCGTCAGGCGCTGCAGCTTCATGTCCAGGATGGCGTTGGCCTGGATCTCCGAAAGGGCAAACTGCCGCATCAGGCCCCCGCGCGCCTCCTCCGGCGAGCGCGACCGCTTGATTAGCGCGATCACGGCGTCCAGATGCTCGAGCGCGATCTTGAGTCCTTCGAGGATATGGGCCCGCTCCTCGGCCTTGCGTAGATCGAACGCCGTCCGGCGCAGCACGACCTCGCGCCGGTGCTCGATGAAGGCCTCGAGTATCTGCTTGAGGGTCAGGACTTCCGGCCGGTTGTGGACCAACGCCAGCATGATGACGCCGAACGTGGTCTGCATCGGCGTGTGCTTGTACAGGTTGTTGAGGAGCACGAGGGGGATCTCGCCCTTCTTGAGCTCGATGACGATCCGCATCCCATCCCGGTCCGATTCGTCTCGCAGGTCCGCGATGCCGTCGATCTTCTTGTCCTGGATCAGCTCGGCGATCTTCTCGATCAGTCGCGCCTTGTTCACCTGATAGGGAATCTCCGTCACGATGATGCGGTCACGGTCGGTCCGCTCGTCGGTCTCGATGCTTGCCTTGGCCCGCAGCGTGAGGAGCCCACGGCCCGTGTGGTAGGCCTCCTTGATGCCCTGCGTGCCATAGATGTACCCGGCGGTGGGAAAGTCCGGACCCGGGATGACTTCCATCAACTCGTCGATCGTCGTGTCCGGGTTGTCAATCAGCTTGAGGAGGCCCGCTACCACTTCGGCAACATTGTGGGTCGGGATGTTCGTCGCGTAGCCGACTGCGATCCCTCCGGCACCATTGACCAATAGATTTGGCACTTTGGCCGGCAGGACCGTGGGCTCCACGCGCGACTCGTCGTAGTTGGGGCGGAAGTCGACGGTCTCCTTGTCGATGTCCGCCAGCATCTCCTCGGCGAGCTTCGTCAGCCGCGCCTCGGTGTACCGCATGGCAGCGGGCGGATCGCCGTCCACCGAGCCGAAGTTGCCCTGCCCGTTCACCAGGCAGTAGCGCATGTTGAAGTCCTGCGCCATCCGGACCAGGGTGTCGTAGATTGCCGTGTCGCCATGGGGGTGGTAGTTTCCCATGATCTCGCCGACGATCTTGGCTGACTTGCGGTAGGCCCGGTTGTGGACGAGGCCCATCTCGTTCATGCCGTAGAGGATCCGCCGGTGGACCGGCTTGAGCCCGTCCCGGACGTCCGGCAGGGCGCGGCCCACGATCACGCTCATCGCGTAATCGAGGTAGGACGAGCGCATCTCGTCCTCGATGGCGATCTGCGTCAATCGTTCATCAACCGGCATGCATCCTCCGTTGGAAATCGTTATTCGTTATACGTGAACCGTTAATCGTGAATTATCTTCGTCCTACCCGTTTAACGTTTAACGAATAACGTCATACGTCGAGATTCCTCACCTCGAGGGCGTGCTGCTGGATGAAGTCGCGCCGCGGCCCTACTTCGTCGCCCATGAGAATGGAGAAGATGTCTTCGACCCCGGCGAAGTCTTCGAGTTTAACTTGTAAGAGCGTGCGCGTCTCTGGGTTCATAGTGGTCTCCCAGAGCTGGCTGGGATTCATTTCGCCGAGGCCCTTATACCGCTGGAGACTCACCCCCTGCTTACCGAAATCCAGAATGGCCCGGACCAGGTCGGCGGTGTTGGAATACGCCATTTCCGCGCCCGCCGCCTTGACTTTGTAAGGCGACCGTCCCAGCCCGATCGCGATGGGCGCCAGCCGCTGCAGCGCGCGGAAATCCGCCGAGCCGACCAGTTCGTGCGTAATCTCCAGGCTGTGGGCCCGTCCGTTCGTCTGGACCCGGCAGGCGACTCTGTTGGACGCGTGCTCTTCGTCCGGGACGATTTCGAGGTCCATAGCCGCCTTGGGATAGATCGTTGTCAGGGCCTTCCTCACGCTAGCGACGACCTTCTTGAGGGCCGCGGTGTCCTTTAATAAGTCACGGTCCAAGCCCGGCTCCTCCACGAACCCGCGCAGGATCCCCGCCTCGTGCTGTATGCGACCGGACCGCGCGAGCAGGCCTTCGTACTCGATGAGCTTCTTGAGGACGGGCAGCAGGCGCCGCCCGCCCACGTAGGCCTGGCCGCTCTCAAGGTAGACTTCGACCGCCTCGACGGCCAGATCGGCCAGATACTCGTTGAGGGCGTTCTCGTCCTTGAGATACTTCTCAGTCTTGCCCTTCTTGACTTTGAAGAGCGGCGGCTGGGCGATATAGATGTAGCCGCGCTCGATGAGCTCGTGCATCTGGCGGTAGAGGAAGGTGAGCAGCAGGGTCCGGATGTGGCTGCCGTCCACGTCCGCGTCGGTCATCAGGATGATCTTGTGGTAGCGGGCGCGGTCGACGTCGAAGTC
>DASYQR010000126.1:0-8991 GCA_036005325.1 Nitrospirales bacterium
CCCGCTTTCGGGCCATCGGGCGGGTCAACACCCTGCCGGATTCGGCGCTGGCGTGGGTCAGGAAAGTGGAACGGGCGACCGCCCATCTCGACAAGCTCAACCTCACCGTCGCGTTAAGCTACGGCGGACGCTCGGAGATCATCGACGCCGTGCGCCGGCTCGCCCAGGACGTGAAGAATGACGTGGTCAAACCGGACCAGATCGACGAGGACCTGCTCGAAGGCTATCTCTCCACCCACGGGCTCCCGGACCCCGACCTCCTCATCCGGACGAGCGGCGAGACGCGGATCAGCAACTTTCTGCTCTGGCAGCTTGCCTATACCGAGATGTATTTCACCCCGACGCTCTGGCCGGACTTCCGGCGGCGGGAGGCCTTGCTGGCCCTGCACGACTATCAGCGGCGCGAGCGGCGATTCGGCCAGACCCGCGATCAGCTCTTCGACCATCCGGACGAGAAGGTCGGCAAAAGGTCCGCTTAGTGGATCGTCGGCGGGTCTACTCGGCCCTCGTCTTCTTTCCCCTCTTCTATCTGCTGGTGCGCCACCTGCCGCCGGTGTGGTTTTCCCTCTTCGTCGCGACCGGCATTCTCCTGGCCCAGTATGAGTATTACCGCCTGCACTTCCCAGCCTGGTCGCCGCCTCTCGGCCTTGGGCTCGGCCTCGGGCTGCTGGTCACGATCGGCTTCGCCGTCCCCGGCCTCCTCCCTGACCAGGCGACGATCAGCTTCATCGTCGTCGCGATTCTCCTCAGTCAGGTGCTGGCGGGGCGGGAACTCAAATCCGGATTCCTGGACACGGCCGTGGTCGCATTCGGGATCTTCTACGTGGTGTGGCTCCTCGGCCACTTGATCCTCATTCGACAATTCGCCGAGGGTCCGTTCCTTATTTTCTTGCTCTTCCTGGTCACGTGGGCCAATGATACAGCCGCCTACTACGTCGGCTCCTTCTGGGGACGGCATCACATGGCCCCTCGCATCAGCCCACGCAAGACATGGGAGGGCGCGGTCGGAGGCCTGGTCGGGTCCGTCGCAGCTTCGTTTGCGTGCCGGTGGTGGTTTCTGGAGTCGTTGAGCTGGTCGGACGCGCTCTCGATCGGTCTGCTGGTGGGCATCGCGGCTCCATTGGGCGATCTCTGCGAATCCATCCTGAAGCGCAGCGCCGGCGTCAAGGATTCCGGCGGCCTTATCCCCGGCCATGGCGGTGTGCTCGATCGGGTGGACAGCTTGATCTTCACAGCCCCGGTCATCTACTATTACCTTCTGGCTGTACGGATCCCCTGAGCATATGAAAAAAATCGTCATCCTGGGCTCGACCGGCTCCATCGGGACCAATACCCTCGACATCATCGCCAAATTCCCCGACAAGTTCCGGGCGATCGGGCTTACGGCCGGTACCAACGGCGACAAGCTCGAAGAGCAGGTCCGGACTTTCTCGCCGGCCGTCGTCGCCATGTCCGACGAAGCCGCCGCGGAGCGGCTTCGCGCGCGCTGCAAAGGACTCAAGACAAAAATCCTGAGCGGGGCCGACGGGCTCGCGCAGACGGCGACGCTGCCGGACGCCGACCTCGTCATCTCGGCCATCGTCGGAGGCGCCGGCCTCGTGCCCACGCTCGCCGCCATCAGGGCCGGCAAGTGCATCGCCCTGGCCAACAAGGAGCCGATGGTGATGGCGGGCAAGCTCATGCAGGATGAAGCCCGCAAACACGGCGTCAGGATCTTCCCGGTAGACAGCGAGCACAGCGCGCTCTTCCAATCCATGGAAGGGCACCGCGTGGAAGACATCCGGCGGCTGATTCTGACCGCCTCCGGCGGGCCGCTTTGGGGTTTGCCGAAGGAGCAGTTGCACGGCGTGACGGTCGAGCAGGCGCTCAAGCATCCGAACTGGAAGATGGGCGACAAGATCACCATTGATTCGGCCACCCTGATGAACAAGGGCCTGGAGGTGGTGGAGGCCCGGTGGCTCTTTGACATCCCCGCCTCGAAGATCGAGGTGGTGGTGCATCGCGAGAGCATCATCCATTCGCTCGTCGAGTACGCGGACCGCTCGGTCATCGCCCAGCTCGGCCTCCCCGACATGCGGACCCCGATCGCTTACGCGATGAACTATCCGGAACGCATCCCGCTGGATCTCCCCTCCCTCAACCTGGCCCAGATCGGCACGCTCACGTTCTTCGATCCCGACCACGATCGCTTTCCCTGTCTCAGGTTCGGCTACGAGGCCCTGCGGGTCGGCGGCACGATGCCCGCCGCGCTGAATGCCGCCAACGAAGTAGCCGTGCAGGCCTTCCTGGATCGCAAGCTCGGTTTTCTCGGCATCGCCGAGACGATCCGTCGGACGATGGACGCGCACAAACCGGTTGAAATTTCGACGCTCGAGGACGCGCTGCGCGCGGACACGTGGGCGCGGACAAAGGCCGGCGAGATCGTCGAGACGCTCGCACCCTCTACTTCTGTGGTACACTAGGGACGTCATGCAGGCCATTCAACATTACGGGTTCTATACCGTCGCATTCATCATCGCGCTGGGAGCGCTGGTTGCCTTCCATGAGTTCGGCCACTTCTGGGTCGCCCGGCGCTGCGGCGTCAAGGTCCTGAAATTCTCCATCGGCTTCGGCCCGAAACTGGCTGGCCGGCAGATCGGCGAGACCGAGTACGTCATCTCGGCGATCCCGCTCGGCGGCTACGTCAAGATGCTGGGCGAGGACTTGAGCGATCCCGAAGTGAGCGAGGCCGACAAGGCGCGCTCGTTCGCCCACGCGCCGCTTCTCAAGCGGACCGCGATCGTGGCGGCCGGGCCGCTCTTCAATCTGCTGCTGGCCTATTTCATCTTCACCGCATGGCTTGCCGCCGGCGGCCCGCTCTTCGTCCCGTCTTTCGCCGATCTGGCGTCGAACGTCGAGTCGGTCGTGGCAGGATCGCCGGCCGAGGCCGCGGGGCTGCGCCAGGGCGATCGGATCATCCAGATCGGTGACAAGCGCATCGTCACCTGGAACGAGATGACGGACATCGTCAAGCGCAGTCCCGGCACGCCGCTGCCGGTCGTCGTCGAACGCGAGGGACGGACCGAGACGCTGACGATCACGCCGTCTGCCCGCAAGGAGAAATTGGCGGACGGGACCGAGATCGAAGTCGGGCAGATCGGCATCACCAAGTCGAACAAGGCCATTATCAAGAGCGACCACGTCTTGATGGCTCCCGTGGACGGGCTGAAGGCCACGTGGGGCTGGACCGAGCTGACCTTGGTGGGCATCGCCAAGATGATCACCCGCGAGATCTCGGCCGATAACATCGGCGGCCCGCTCACCATCGCAAAGATCTCTGGAGATGCCGCGACACAGGGCTTCTCGAACTACGTCTTCCTGATAGCCATCCTCAGCATCAACCTCGGCGTGTTGAACTTCCTCCCCATTCCGATTCTCGACGGCGGCCATCTGGCTTTTTTCGCGATCGAAGCCGTCAAGCGCCAGCCCTTGAGCATACGCAGCCGCGAGGTGGCCCAGCAGGTCGGCCTCTTCCTCCTTATCTGCCTGATGCTCTTCGCCTTCCGCAACGACATCCTTAACCTCTGGCCCAAGTAATGCGCCAGTCCCGCTTCCTGATTCCCACCCTGCGGGACGATCCAGGGGAAGCGGAGATCGTCAGCCACAAGCTGATGCTGCGGGCAGGCCTGATCCGCAAGGTCGCCGCCGGCGTCTATACCTACCTGCCGCTGGGTCTGCGCGTGATCCGCAAGGTCGAGCGCATCGTCCGCGAAGAGATGAACCGAGCGGGCGCCCAGGAGATTCTCATGCCGATCGCCTCGCCGGCGGAGCTCTGGCAGGAAACCGGTCGATGGGACTTCTACGGCAAGGAGCTCTTCCGCCTCAAGGATCGCCACGAGCGGGACTTCTGCCTGGGGCCCACGCACGAAGAAATCATCACCGACCTCGTGCGCCGCGAGATCCGCTCCTACCGGCAGCTCCCCGCCAACTTCTACCAGATCCAGACCAAGTTCCGGGACGAAATCCGCCCGCGCTTCGGGCTGATGCGCGGGCGCGAGTTCATCATGAAGGACGCCTACTCCTTCGATGCCGATGAGGCCGGGGCGAAGGAAAGCTACCGGAAGATGTACGAGGCCTACAAGGCCGTCTTCACGCGCTGCGGACTCACCTATCGCCCGGTGGAAGCCGACACGGGCCTGATCGGCGGCACGTCTTCGCATGAATTTATGGTCCTGGCCGACACAGGCGAGGAAGGCATCGCGATCTGCGACGCCTGCGAGTACGCCGCCAACGTGGAGCGGGCGGAATTACAAGAACACGCCCATAAGCCTCCTCCTGAGACGCCGCGAGAAAAGAAGCGCGTCGCCACGCCCGGCAAAAAGACCGTGGAAGAAGTCACGGCCTTCCTCAGAGTGCCGGCCACGCAGTTGGTGAAGACACTCCTGTACCGCGCCGACGGAAAAACCGTGGCTGTCCTGGTGCGAGGGGACCACGATGTCAACGAAATCAAACTGAAGAAAGTGCTGGGCGCAGCGGAACTAACGATGGCCGATCCGGCCGCGGTGGAAAAGATCACCGACGCGCCGGTGGGATTCGCCGGACCGATCGGGCTGTCCGGCGTGCAACTGATCGCGGACCTTGCCGTGAAGCATCTCGCCAACGTCATCGTGGGCGGCAACGCCATCGATACGCACTGGGCAGACACCGCGCCTGGCCGCGACTTCACGCCGGACCGCTACGCCGACCTGCGCAATGCCATGACGGGCGACGCCTGTCCGCGCTGCGCCAAGCCGATGCGGATCGTCCGCGGCATCGAGGTCGGCCACGTCTTCATGCTCGGGACCAAGTACAGCGAGAAGATGAAGGCGGTCTATCTCGACAAGCAGGGCCAGGAGCAGGTCATTGTGATGGGTTGCTATGGGATCGGCGTGGGACGGACCGCCGCCGCGGCCATCGAGCAGAACCACGATGCGAAAGGGATTCTCTGGCCGGCTCCGATCGCGCCGTTCCACGTCCACGTCCTGCCGCTCGCCGACAAGGGGAACGTCCTGGAATCAGCCCTCGCGCTGGAAACGGAACTGGAAAAGGCAGGAATTGAAGTACTGCTGGATGATCGGGACGAGCGCCCCGGCGTGAAGTTCAACGACGCCGACCTGATCGGCTGTCCCTACCAGGTGGTGATCGGTGACAAAGGATTGAAGGAAGGCCAGATCGAGCTCAAAGAACGCCGCACCGGCACCGTCACCAAACTCGCTCCCGCCGACGTCGCCGCTCGCCTTCACGAATTGCTAAAACCTGTCCTCTAACAGATCCGCGCAGAACCGGAATGCGTTACGCCGCATGCCGGAAATGGTCCGATTCCTCCCGCGCCTGTTGTTGCTCTTTCGTGGCGAAATAGCTGTAATCTTCGCCTTCCATACTTTCGCCCTGTTGCGTCACTGATGCCCAGATCGCAATGCCGAGAAGCACAGCCGACATCAGACCCAGCGCGACCAAAGGGTTAAATATCATATGCAGCATCTTCGGCCTCCTTTCACATGTGGTTCACGCCTGTCCTCTATAGGTTCAGCGTAGCGAGCCACCATGAAAGAAAGCACTAGTCAGTTACGGTAGAAATCTCCGCATGACCGACACAAAAGTATGATCGCGGGGCGGAAGGAACGTGGGCTACGGCTTCTGGCCGACGATGATGCGGTCGCCGGTTTTGACCTCTTCGTTCGCGGCCAGGTCGTTGAGCTCACGCAGGATGTTGCTGTCGGTCTTATAGCGCTTGGCGATGCTCTTGAGCGTCTCGTCCTTTTGGACGTTGTGATAGAGGAAGGACGGGTCCTCTGCCGCCGGCGCCGCGACCGAAGCAGCATCCTTGGGCTTCCCATTCTTTTTACCGGCGGCGCCATCCCGTAGCTCGCCCAGGCGATCCGGCGGCTCGGTGGAGGTGACAGGCGGCTTGACCGGGGCAGGCGATGAGGTCTTCCCCTTCTTCGGGCCGGCGGCGCTATCCCGTAGTTCGCCCAGGCGATCCGGCGGCTCGGTAGAAGAAACAGGCGGCGTTGGTGTCCCGCCGGTCTGCTCTTTCGGTTTCACGGCGGGCCCTTTCGGCACGGCAGACCGGACTGCATTGAGTGTGGTCGCCGTCGCCCGAGCCTCGCTGAGATCGTCCTGGAGGCGCCCGACTTCTTCCAGCGATCGCACTACCTGGGCCTTGGAATCGTTCAGCTGGGCCGTCAAAGCCTTGCTCTTGGTCTCCAGGCTGGCCACCTGCTCCTTCAGCTTGGCGATCTCGGCCGCCATCTCGGCAGTGTGCTTCTCCTCTTCCGACAGCATCCGCTGGAAATTGGTGGCCCGGAGAACCTCCCGGTTGTAATTCTCCTTGTTCACGCAGCCGGACAGGCCGAGGGCGACGGCCAGAAGGATGATGATGCGCGCAAAGCCCATGAGACTCGTTTAGCCCTTCTTTTTCTCGAAGATGCTGGCATCGCAGGTCATGTACTTCACCTGGCGCATGGGGATGATGATGACCTCCTTGGGCGTGTCGATCTCAAGAATTTCCATGTCGTCGCTGATGGTATGGCGGATCACGTTGTCGTACCGCAGCTCTTCCTTGTCCGTCAGGACTACTTTGACCCAGTATTCCACGGGAAACTCCTTTTCTCGCTCATGCGGCTACGGGAATCCGCTCGAACTCTTTCGTCTCCGGGTTGGAGAGATACTCGCGGACGTAGGTGCTCAGGTAGCCGTGCTCCCAGAGCTTCTTGTCGGCGAGCTTGGTGTTGACCTTGTGCAGGACCTTCACCTTGCAATGGGCCTTGGCCTCGAATTCTTCCAGGCTCACGCCGCTGATGTCGCAGTCGTTCCCGCGCGGACTCTCGACGACGGCCTTGGGCAGATGGATGACCTTCTCGCCGTTAAGCCGCTTGAGGATGTCGTCGAAGGTTAGGAGGATCGTGCAGTCGGAGTCCCCGCCCAGGGTCGCGTTGGGCACGCACAGGAACCGTGCGCGGTTCTTCCGGTGCATGCGCAGGACCCGGTACACGCTCTTGGCCATCACCACCGTGTCGTGCTTCTCCAACTCCAGCGAGTCGAAGAGCGTGATGATCTTGTGGCGATTGAGAAAAGCCGTGATGTAGGGCTCGGTATGGATGGTCTGGACGTTGGGCAAGCCAGCCTCATAGACCCGCCGGGCCTCCTCGGAAAGATGGTGTTTGCCCTGTCGCAGGATCTGCACGGTTTTTTCCTCCATCCCCTTCAGCGGCGTGAGACAGCCCATCCACAGGAGAACGTTGGGGTTGATCCGCGAGATGGTCTTGGCATCCTCCGACATCGTCCCGACGTCGAACGAGTAGAAGTTGGCGGAGGTGACCGCCGGCCCGTCCAGGACTTTCATCAAATGACTCACCGAGGGCGCGTGCGGCATGAGGGCCTTCCGGTAGTCCTTGTGCAGCGTGATCACCGAGAGATCGAAGTTGATCCGGTTCGGGTACTGGGCCGCTAATTGGTGGACCTTGGGCACATGCACGTACCCGACCGTAAACATGTGCAGGCTCTTATCGGTGTACTTGAGGAAATCCTCCAGCCACTCCATGGCCTTGGGATGGAGGAAGAGGTCGGTCCACTCCATGAATTCGTTCCCGCCCCAGACCCAGAGCTCCCCCTGGCGCGTTGGTTTCCGGCTGATGTAGTCGAGGATAAAATTCCAGTCTTCCTGGGTCGTCTTCCCCGGCTCCTCGGTGTGCCGGTAGGAATGATCGATCTCATAGCAGAACGTGCACTTGACCGGGCAGGTCTTGCCGATGCTGATGGGGATCTTCCGCTTGTCCATCTCCTTGATGAGGACGTCGCGGGGATCGGACGGGCGCTCGTAGGTCAGCCGGGCATCCGTCGGGATGACGGGAATTTCGGTCGCCATAGACGATTATGCTACCCGATACGGAAGGGGGCCGCAAGTAGGGGCACGGCGCGCCGTGCCCCTACCATCGTTATGACGAGAGATGGCCATACTCCCTACGCAGACCCCAACTCCTGGGACCGCTTGGTAGCGGCCTCGACAGCGTCCATCACTGAAGCCCGGAGGCGGCCCCGTTCCAGCTCGTGCAAGCCGGCGATGGTCGTCCCCCCAGGAGACGTCACCCTGTCCTTCAGCCGTCCCGGATGCTCACCGGTTTCCTGCACCATCTGGGCCGCGCCGAATACCGTCTGGGCGGTAAGGCTGAGGGCCGCGTCCCGCGGCAGCCCCATCTTCACGCCACCGTCGGCGAGGGCTTCAATGATGAGGAAGACATAGGCCGGCCCGCTCCCGCTCAGGCCGGTCACGGCGTCCATGAGCCGCTCTTCCACGACTACCACCCGGCCCACCGATTCGAAGATCGCGCGGGCGAGCCGCACATCTTCGTCCGAGACCGTGCTTCCCCAGACCACCGCGGAAACCCCGGCTTGCACCGCGGACGGTGTGTTCGGCATACATCGGACCACCCGCGCCCCCGTGGTCAGGTGGGACATGATCCGGGCGATGGGATAGCCGGCCGCCACTGAGATGATCAGCTTAGCCTCGGTCGGCACGGAACGAAGGTCGTCTAGAACATCATCCAAAACTTGAGGTTCGACCGCTAAGATCACGATCTCGCACCAGGCTACGGCAGCCTGGTTGTCCATCCCCGTCCGGATGCCGTACCCTTCCTTTACATGATCGAGCCGCTCCGCCGCCACGTCGGTCGCGTGGATCTCATCCGGCTCGGCCGCGCCCGCGGCGAGCAGCCCAGCGATGAGCGCCTCCCCCATGTTCCCCGCACCAATCACCGCAATCTTTTTTCCCAAGGCCATCAGCGGCTCCTGCGCGGCAGAGCAGGCCGGCCTCGTCGCTGCCTGGGTGGGGAAGACTCTGGGTGACGCTGCGCGTCGATGCGTATCAACTCTTCGTGGACCATCGTGCGCGCCGCCTCGGTGATCTGCGTCACCGCCGTCTTCGGAAGGTCGGTCTTTTTCGACTCCAGAACGGCCCGTACGACCTTGCTGTCG
>DASYQR010000127.1:0-4874 GCA_036005325.1 Nitrospirales bacterium
CCGGGACGATGAGCGCCATCAGGTCCGGCACCGGCCACTTGGTCCAGACCAGCATGAAGACCACCGGCACGCTCACCATCAGCAGCAACGTGGCCAGCGACATGCGGATCCGCTCGATCCCTTCGATCCGCTTCATGCTGAGCCAGATGTAGTAGTTACTGGCGAGAAAGATCAGTCCTACCATGGCCCCCTGCATCTCAAAGAACATGGACAACTGGTCGGCCATCATGTATGGGCAGATGGAGGCATCGTAGTCGCAGAGCTCGTAGGCCAACAGGTAGCCGGCGAACGGCAGGGCCAGCAGCGCGCCCACGCCGATCAGGTTGCCGACAAACCCGAACCAATCGTAGAAGGCCCGCTCCTCATCGGTTTTGGCCATGAGGTACATGTAGGCCGCGATCAGGCCGGTGATGAACCCTCCAAAGACCACGTTGCCGACCGTCCGATGGATGTTCAGCGGCCACCAGCTATAGTTGTTCATCTTGTCCCACAGCGTCGCCGTGGTTTCGATGAAGGTCCTGAGGTCCATGCCACCCTCAGCCACCTTGGATGGCGTGTTCATGAACGCCGTGGGGCCGTCGATCACGATGAGCGTCGTCAGGCCGATGACGTTCAGCAGCACTCCGATGGCGATGTGCCGGAGCTTCTTCGGACCCTGCAGCGCATCCCAGGTGTACCAGTACAGGTACAGGATGATCGTTTCTGCGATGAAGAGTAACGGGTAAATCACGGCGAAGACGGCGAAGAAGTGGTTGATCAGCCACGCCGTAAACTGCGGGTAGGTGGCCAGCAGCACGAAGATAAAGAGACCGCCGGTCAGCGCGGTCATACTGTAGAGGATCACCGTGACCTTGGTGACCTCCTTGGCCAGCCGCTCGTACCGCGCATCCTTGTTTCTCCAACCGAGAATCTCGCTGATCACCACGAAGATCGGCGCTCCCAGGATGAACGCAGCGAACAGAATATGCATCTGAGCCACAACCCAGACGGCCGCACGGTTTCCCGCATAGGGGAACTCGTGGGCTTGGGGGTCCGGTAGCTGGGCATTGGCCGCCGTCCCCACGACGAGGAGACCCGCCACAATCAACAGGCTGCGTTGCCAGATCTTCATAGTCTCGCCGCTCCCTTACTGGAGTTGACCGCGATTACTTCCCGTCCTTCTTCGGCGCGTCCTTGGCGGGAGCCGCTGCCGGAGCCTTGCCGTCGCCTGCCGCCGGTGCCGCCGCAGGCGCCGGCTTCCCGAGGTCGGCCACGGGCACCCATTCTTTCCGCGCCACGTCGTAGCCCATCCCACTCAACCCGAAGGTCCGCTCATAGGCCATCACCTTCCACCGGTCCTCTTCGGGCAGCTTGCTCTTCCAGGCTTTCATCTTGGTGTTCGGGACGCCTTCGGAAATCCGCCAGAACCAGACGCTGTCGGAGTACTGCTTCATCCGCTCGCCCTTGCGGAAGTCACGCGCGCCGGCCTTGACCGGCTTGCCGTCTTTACCGTGGCAGGAGGAGCAATTCACATCGATGTTCTTGACCCCCTCGAAGATCGTCTTGCCTTCGGCAATGATCTTGTCATCGGCCCACCAACCGGCCGGCATGTGCTTGTCGGCATATTCCGCCGGAGCGGGCGGAGGAGGCTCCATGCTTTCCTGCTCTTCCGCGCAGCCGGCGGCAAGCAACGCCACCCCCCCCATGATCAACAGTCCCATCAAGCTTGTGATCTTCATGATTGCTCCCAACTCCTTTCCCCTCTCCAGATTCCTCGCATAAAAAAGACGCTTTTCCTCAGGGACGTCCGTCTCCCCAAAGTAAAAGCGCCCGACTTGCTCTGGTTCCAGCCTGATTACCGTTTCTTCCCGCGTCGCTTGGGGGTCGCCTTGGCTTGCTGCTGTCGAGACCATGCAACGGCAGCGCCGATTGCCGCGAGGACCAGGACGCCACCCACGCCATAGACCCAATATTGCGGTGCGTCCTCCGCCCCAATGCTTCCCCCCAGTCCGCCAGCCGACGTCTTCTCGGGTTCCGGTCCGAAGTCTACCTTCGCCTGTCGTTCGGTGTGCCGGTCCTTTGGATCAAACTCAGCCCGGATTTTTATGATCTCGTCGAACCCTGCTCGCTCGTCTTTGGCCGAGATGAGAACGGCATCCCCTGCGTTCTTATCGTGCAGGTGGAGGACCACCTTATAGTACCCATCGCTGTCTGCGTAGGTGGTGACGGGATCGACACTCTGGTCGCCCAGGTCCCGCGCCAGCACATGCGCATCCTTCACCGGCCGGCCGGCCTTGTCTCGCACATGCCCCGAGACGGTAAACCGGTGATCGTTTTCGTGAGTGGCCCAGGCTGTAGCCGGGAGTAAGACGGCCGGTCCAAACAGGCCGGCCAGACCGACAAAAACCGCCGCGCCACCCCACGACGGCCTCAAATCCATGACGTTCAAAATGGCCCGAACAACCCTGGTAAAGTGCGGCCTAATTAACATAGGTGTCCATCTTTGTCAACACATTCCTCCGCCGGCATTCGGCGCATATAAGGCCGCAGAAAAGGAGGACAAACTGGCTCGAATCCGAGGGCTCATACCGGGAAATTATGGTAAGGATTGCGGCAAAGACGGCAGCCCGAAGATGTCGGCATACGCGGCGCCCAGCATGCACCCGGCCACGGCCACTCCAACGGCTCCTCCTATCATCAACCCGCTCATCATTCCCATGAACATGCCCCGATTGATCGTGATATCCGTTTCAGGCAATACGATAGGAAGCTCATCCAGGTTCATCTCAGAGAAAAACCCCGACAGGCCGTAGCCGATCGGCAGGCCGAGCCCCACCGCACCGACCGTCCCCGCCCCGACGATCACGATCCCCATCATCAGAGCCAGACCCAGGACACCCCACCAGTGTTTGTTCACCACCCGGCGGCTTCCCTCCAATGCCTGCCAGACCCCAAGGCGGCGGTCCACGATCAGCAGGTAGGAAAAGGTGTAGGCGACCATCAAGTAGACGCCGGGGATCACCAACAGGAGAAACCCCACGGCAATGAAGAGCAGCCCGACGACAGTGCAGAGAAACACTTGCGCGGTCGTCTGCCAGTCAGGAAAGAAATCCCCCCACGTGGAGGGTTGGTTTCTTAATTGCCGCCACATGACCATCGCGATACCGGCCAGCATGAGCATCTGAATCGCGAGACTGAGGAGTTGTCCGACAAAGGGGGCCAGGAGCGGAACCGCCTGAGAGGCGAAGGTCAGCGTGAGGGTAAAGCCGAGGAATCCAACCGGATTCTCCACAAACGCCCTCCACCCTTCGCGGAGATACTCAAACGTCCTGAGGGTATAGCCTTGCGCGAAGATGTCGTCGATGGAGCGAGAGGGAGGTAGGCTGCTGGTGAAGGCTTCGGCCATTTAGAGATAGCCTCGTGCTTGCGCGTCGGCCTTGATCTGCTCGGCTTCCGCCTTGCGCTCCGACTCCTTCTTCTTGACCCAGGTCTCCCAGGATTTCCCTGAGGCGGTGTCCTCACCGCTCAAGGCGATCGTCACAATGTCGGCATACGGGACCACCCGCGTGCCGGCCTGGCCCTTGGGGAAAAGCTGCAGGACAGGAGGAGAGGCTGAGGCGTTTCGGTTGAAGATGTAGCCTTCAATCTTTTCCCCGGAGGTCAGCTCCAGGGTCACATCACCCCGGTAACCGAACGCGACATCCACGGCCTGACGCCGCTCGGCGTCGTTCGACGGCCGGAACACCCGATCTTCCAGGGATTGCGGTTCGGATGCAGGAGAGTTGTCGGCAGCCACGACTCGCAGGCTATCGGGCAGTCGGCATCAGCGTCGTCACGACGGTCCGGCCGAACCCTCGCAGGGAACCGAACGTATCGTTCACGGCTGAGGCTTCATACCCGCAATGCACCATGCAATCAGCGCATCGTTCATTTCGGCCGGTCCCGTACCCATCCCAATTTGTCTCGTCCAGAAGCTCCCTGAACGTCCCGGCATAGCCGTCCTGCAGTAGGTAGCAGGGTTTCTGCCAGCCGAAAATGTTATAGGTGGGGTTGCCCCAGGGCGTGCATTGGTATTCCACTCTGCCCATGAGGAAGTCGAGGAAGAGCGGCGACTGGTTGAACCGCCATCCTCGCCTGGGCTTGTGCAGGATGCGCGAGAACAATTCCTGCGTCCTGTGCCGCTTGAGGAAATTCTTCTGATCGGGCGCCTTCTCGTAACTGTATCCGGGCGAGAGCATCATTCCTTCGACGCCCAGTTCCATCATGGCATCGAAGAACTTCCGGACGCGCTCTGGGTTGGCGTCGTCAAAGAGGGTCGTGTTGGTCGTGACCCGGAACCCCCGTTTGAGGGCCTTCTTAATCGCCTTGACGGCCACGTCATAAACGCCGTCGCGGCAGACGGCCAGATCGTGCTCTTCCTGCAGCCCGTCCATGTGAATGCTGAACGTCAGGTATTTCGAAGGCTGGTAGTCGTTGAGCTTCCGTTCCAGCAAGATCGCGTTGGTGCAGAGGTAGACGTACTTCTTCCGTTCGACCAATCCCTTCACGATCGTCGGCATTTCTGGGTGAATGAGCGGCTCGCCCCCGGGGATGCTCACGATGGGGGCCCCGCACTCCTCGGCGGCCGCCCAGCATTGCTCCGGCGTCAGGCGCTTGTCCAGGACATGATCGGGGTACTGGATCTTGCCGCATCCCGCGCAGGCAAGATTGCAGCGAAACAGCGGCTCCAGCATCAGCACGAGCGGATAGCGTTTGACCCTCTTGAGCCTCTGGGTCAACACGTACCGGCTGACGGTGAACATCTGCGAGACAGGAACGGCCAATCTTGGTCTCCGAGTGTCGACGGGAGAAAACCTTACCACCTTAGAGGCCTCAGAGTCAATGCCGGCTTCTCG
>DASYQR010000128.1:0-12297 GCA_036005325.1 Nitrospirales bacterium
CCGGAAGGTGAAACCGGTGGGGCCGATCATGAAGCCGCTGAGTCAGGAAGAGATCGAAGCGATGCTCTACGATCCGGAAGACAAGGAGCGGGAGCATCTACTCGATGCGATGCACAAGCCGGACACCGACGCTCAAGACGATGGGGCCTGATGCCGCAACGCGCGCCCCTTTTCGGGAGTCGGATCAGTCACCAGCCCATAGCACTTCCTGCCTTCATGGTCTTCCGGCAAGTACTCGGTGATCGGTAGGCCGTCTTCTCGCACGAACAACAAGCAGTGGCAGTACTTGTAGATCTGCATCTCGTCGCAGGCGCAAATCCAGCGCCGTAGCTTCGCTTCCGCTTTCTTGTCCGGATAGAAATTGCAGGGGCAGAGGGGCCTGCCGAACTCATCGACGTGGGCCGCAAGCCCGTTGACAACCGCCTCCGTAACCGCGGGATCGGGGTGCATGGCGGTGCCACTTTTCGCCGCGAACCCCTTCACGAACTTCCGCATCTTCTCGAGGCTCTTCTCGCTCGGCTCACCCATGGCGGCATTGTAAACGCTGCACTGAGTGAAAGCAACGTTATGCTATAATCGCTCCCTAATTATGACCGCGGATGAGCTTTCGAAAAAATTGATGGCTTTGCTGGCCGAAAGCCTGGATCGGGCGGCTGCGGCGCGCCTCGCCGGGCAGCTGATTGGTTCGGGTCAAGGCACGGCCCTGCTCGAACTCCTGACCGAGTTACGAGAGTCCTCCCGCAAGGCAGCGTCGGCAGCCATCGAGGCTCTGCCCGAAGTCTTTGCTATTCTTGGCGAGGAATCAGTTGTCATCTGGATTGATCTCATCGTTTCGCTGAGCGAGCAGTCCGGCGCCGCTGCAATCAAATTCTGCAAGGAGAGTTCCGAGTTGCTCGGAACGATGGATGCCGCGATTGCCCAATCCGCCTTGACCATGACCTTGGAGCTGGCGGAGCAGGACGCCAACGTGGCGTTGGAGGCTTTCCGCCAGGCTGCAGGGGTGGTGGCCTTGGCTGGTATCGACGCATTGCCGATATGGGCCCATATCGGAGCGGATCTGGCGAAGCTGGATTACGTATTGGGGGTCGAATTCTTCCGACTCGGCCGGGACATTCTGAAAGTCCTACCGGTGGAGGATCTCAAGACCTGGGCGTCGGTAAGCGTCAAGCTCGTGACACCCAACAACTTGGGAAAGCCGGACTACATGGCCGCCCTGGTCTTTTTCCGGACGAGCGCGGTGCTCTTGGAGGACCTGGCCACGCCGGGCGTGCGCCGGCGAGTGCTCGCGCTGACCGGCATGCTGGCGGACCGCTTGCCCGACCAGGCCATTGAGTTTTTCGGAGAAGCTCCCGGCTGGTTGCGTCGGATTCCTGATAGCCAGTGGCAGGAACGGGTGCTCCAATACGGAGGGTTGGTGGCGGAGCGGGATACGGCGGCGGCTCTCGCGTATCTGCGGCGCGCGCCGGAAATCATCGAATTGGCCGATCCGGCCTCGCCGGCCCTGACGGAACGGTTTGAGAAGTGGTACCGAGGTGGAATGGACGTGCTGGCGTACAACCCCGAAGCGGCGCGCGCCTACTTCGCAGTCGAAACCAGGAAGGCGCTGGAAGCAGTCGAGGAAGCCGCGAGCGGCGTGGCGTTACGAAGCGTGGCCCGCATGCTCAAACTGTTTGCTGAAGGGTTGAGTGGACAGCCGGTCACGATCCGTTCGCTTGAGGAGGGCAACGACGCGGTTCCGCATACCCGCGCGTCATCCGAGGGGGCCACCATCTCCTTGCCGGCGCGGATACGGCGCTATCCGTCGCGAGAGGACAACCTGCGCTGGTATAAGGTCATGACCGCTCATGAAGCCGGCCATTTGGAATACGGGACGTTCGCGCTCCGGATGTCGCACCTGGCCGACCTCGCCGCGCAGGCCTCGCTCCGGTACGGACGCGCCCTTGCCTCGCCCCTGGCGTCCCTTGAAGATTTCTTCAGGCTCTATCCCCAGCCTCTCTTGATACGCGATCTGTGGATGATGGCCGAAGACGCGCGCGTCGAGGCTTGCCTCAAGGCGGAATACCCAGGATTGCGACGCGATATGGAAACGGTGGCGCGGGAGGAAGTCTCCAGGCGTTCGCTGAGTCATGGGATGTCGATCCGCGAAATGGTTGTCGAGGTGCTGCTCCAGATGTCAGCCGGCGGCCCTGAGGAAGTCCGCGTGCCGGTTGCATTGGAGGATGTGGTCAGCCGGGCCTGGGCGCAGTTGCGCGCGGCGGCACAGCCTTATGCCACGGCCGAAGATGTGGTCCGGGCGGTCCATCGCGCCTACGTGCTGATCGAGGAGCTCACGGCGGAGGAGATGCCGGCCCTTCCGGAGGGAGCTTCCGAAGATTCTGGACAAGCCCTTCAGCCTCGCATCGGCGAAGAGCAAGGCGGGACCTATCGGCCAGTGACGGCCCTTGCCTTTCGTGGAGCAATGGATGCCGAGCGCATCAAGGAGCCTCAGGACGAGATGAGCATGGAGCAGGCGGACTCGGGGGTTCCCCAGCGAGAAGACGCGCGGGGTGAGCCGTCTCTCGTCGGCGGGTCAAGATCCCACCAGGGACCGCGCATACTGCGCGACGCGGCGGCAGTTCCTTCGCAGGCGGAAGGACGAAGCGGGACCTCTTCACTGGCGGACGATGTGACGGTGGTGCCCGATGAAGGGGAGGGGCATGTGCTGTCCGTGCTTCCGGGAGCGAAGGCCTATCTCTATGATGAATGGGACGGCCGAATCCAGGACTACCGGACGCGCTGGTGCCGGGTTATTGAACAGGCCGCAGCCGAAGGAACGGAGGAATTTTTCGAGAGGACGCGAAGCCGCTACGGCGGCGTGGTGCGCCTGATCCGCCGTTACTTCGAGGGCATCCGTCCGCCGACACTCCGACGGGTGCGCCGGCAGGCCGACGGCGAGGAAGTGGACATCGAGGCCGCGGTGGAGGCACTGATCGAGCGGCGTGCGCGCGCCGCCCCGTCTGATTTCGTGTACATCCGCCGGGATCGACGGGAGCGGGACGTGGCGGCAGTGTTTCTCGTGGATCTGAGCGGGTCCACCGGCCAGCAGATCAGGTCGGGCGGCTCCCGCATCATCGATGTCGAAAAGGAAGGCCTCGTGCTGCTATGTGAGGCTCTGGAAGCGATCGGCGATCAGTACGCAGTGTATGGCTATTCTGGGCAGTCGCGCCATGAGGTGCAGGTCGTCGTCCTGAAGGATTTCGATGAGCGGTACGGCCATCAGATATGGCGGCGCATCGGCGCCGTCCGCCCGCTGGTGCAAAATCGCGATGGAGCGGCGATCCGCCATGCGCTCCGCCGCCTCTCCGAGAGGGCCGCGCGGGTCAAGCTCATGATGGTGCTGAGCGACGGCCGCCCACTGGACGAGGCCTATCAGGATGAATACGCGCTGGAGGATACAAAAGCGGCATTGCGCGAAGCGAAGGCGCTCGGCGTCCATCCCTTCTGCATCACGGTGGATCAAGAGGCCCGTGGTTACCTGGAACGGATGTACGGGGATGTGTGCTATCTGATCATTGATCGGGTCGAAAGCCTGCCTGAACGGCTGCCGCGGATCTACAAGGCGTTGACGACGTGATGGAACCGAATACCGGCGAGAAAGAAGTCCCGAAGTGGGTCTACAAGCTGTTCACCGGCCACGCCTATCCCTATGTGCGCCGTCAGGCAAAATTTGCGAAGGAGGTCAAGCCGGGAGAGGACCGGCCGGAGCCCACGCCCGAGGACATCAAGGCCAAGTTCTGGGAAGTGTATCCTCGCTGCTGGGTGAAGGTTTTGCAGGAGATCAAGACCGGGATGATCGTCAGCTTCATCGAGCTGGGACGGTACGAACCGGGCACCTACCAGGAATTGCTCGACAGTCCGGAGACGTTTCTGGCGAAGACCTACGGAAAGAAGAAGATCAAATTGAATTTTTATCTCGGCGAGAATTTCGTGTGCACTCAAAATTTCAAAGTGGCTGGTTGGACCTCTCATGAAGACGACAATGGTGGAGGGGAAGACGTTAAACGTTAAACGTGAAGAAAGAAGTCAGGAAATTCTTACGATTAACGAATAACGTTTAACGAGTACAGGGGAGCAACCAGTGGCGCGTGAAAAAATTACGGTGATTGGAGCCGGTAATGTCGGCGGAACGACCGCGCAGCGTTTGGTCGAGAGCGGGCGGTACGATGTTGTGCTCCTCGATGCCGTGGATGGGATTGCGCAAGGGAAGGCATTGGACCTTATGCAAGCCGCGCCTTTGGTCGGATCCGACGGACAGATTCAGGGCACGATGGATTACAAAGCAACGGCGGGGTCGGCCCTCGTCGTCATCACGTCCGGCGTCCCCCGCAAACCCGGCATGAGCCGTGAGGAGTTGCTGGCGACCAACGCCAAGATCGTCCGTGATGTCGTGCAAAAAGTGACCGCGGACTCACCCCAGACGATTCTCCTGGTGGTGACCAACCCGCTCGATGCCATGACCTATGTCGCCCATAAGGTGAGCAAGTTCCCACGGGAGCGGGTGCTGGGCATGGCCGGCGTGCTGGATTCGGCCCGGTTCCAGGCGTTCATCGCGGCGGAGCTCAGAGTGCCGGCCAAGAACGTTCAGGCGATGGTGCTGGGCGGCCACGGTGACTCGATGGTGCCGCTGATTCGGCACACCACGGTCGCAGGGGTTCCTCTCAGCGAGCGGTTGCCGAAAGACCGCATCGAGGCCTTGGTCAAGCGTACGCAGGAGGGCGGGGCGGAGATCGTCGCCCTCTTGAAGACAGGCAGCGCCTACTATGCGCCATCGGCTTCGATCGCGGCGATGGTGGATGCGATCATGACGGACAGCAAGAAGATCATGCCCTGCGCCGCCCTGTGCTGCGGTGAGTATGGGGTGGACGACCTGTTCGTGGGTGTGCCGGTGAAGTTGGGCCGGCGCGGGGCGGAGGAGATCGTGCAACTCGCGCTCTCGAAGGACGAGCAGGCGGCTCTTGCCAAATCTGCAGCGGTGGTGAAAGAGCTCTGCGCGCTTGTTGACCGCTATCTGTAGTAATCCCTAGGCCTTGACATTGGGAGACATTCCCTTAATAATCGTGCATCCAACCTGAAAAATGAATTGCACCTGTACCAGCGCACCGAATCCTAAGCCAAGGAGTCTACCAATATGGAGTTCAAAGCTGACGAGTTTATCATCCTGTTGATGCGATGGATTCACTTCTTCTCAGGTGTGACCTGGATCGGGCTTCTCTATTACTTCAACATCGTCCAGGTTCCTTTCATGAAAGAAACCGATCCCGGCACCAAGAGCGGAGTGGTGCAAAAATTATTGCCGCGGGCGCTGTGGTGGTTTAGGTACTCGGCGCTGGCGACAGTGCTGTCCGGGCTCATCATTGTGTGGTCGCATTTCGGGCATGGACATGGCCAAGGGATTTTTTCAACTTCGTGGGGGGTCTCGATTGCGATCGGGGGCGGGCTCGGCATCATTATGTTCCTGAACGTCTGGCTTCTGATCTGGCCGAACCAGAAAGTCGTGATCCGGATGACCACCGAGGCCGCCGCGAACAAGACCGCGCCGCCTCCGGAGATGGCAAAACATGCGCGAGTGGCGTTTCTGGCGTCTCGAACGAATTTCGTTCTCTCGTTCCCGATGCTCTTTTTCATGGCGACGGCAAGCCATTACCCGCTGTTCTGAGAAGTTGACCGGAAAGAAAGGATTGGATCCCATGATCGTGAAAACCCGTATGCGTGTGAAGGTCATCCTCGTCGCTGCCTTGGGGATTTTTCTAGTGCTCAGCCCCCAGAGCAGCCTGAGTGAAGAGCCGAGCACGGCCCTTGGTCTGCTTCCGAATGTGCCGATCCCGGCGCACAACCTCCAGTTTCCAGCCAAAGTGGAACTCGGCAAGCTCTTGTTTTTCGACCCGCGCCTCTCGAAGAACAACAGCCTCAGTTGCGCAAGTTGCCACGTGCCCACGGCCGGTTTCGCCGATCCGCGTCAGTTTTCCACGGGGATGGCCGGTAAACAGGGCGGACGCAACGCCCCGCCGGTCCTGAACGCCGCGTATAACGAGTTGCAGTTCTGGGATGGCCGCGCGGGATCGTTGGAGGAGCAGGCGCTCGGGCCGATCCAGAACCCCATCGAAATGACCGACGAAACGTCCGGCACAACGCTTGCAAGCGTCGTCAAGAAAATCGGCGCGGTCTCGGAATACCAGAAACGCTTCAGGGATGTATTCGGGACGGACGTGTCAGTCGATGGCATCGCGCAAGCGATTGCAGCCTTCGAGCGGACCCTGATCTCAACCAATTCCCCGTTCGATCGCTATGTCGCCGGCGATAAAAAGGCCCTGTCGGATGCGGCGCAACGCGGGCTCGGGCTGTTTAGCGGCAAAGCCCGCTGCGTGCTCTGCCACAATGGCCCCAATTTTACCGATAACAAGTTCCACAATATCGGTGTCCCTCAGACGGGTCCTCTTAAGGAAGATGTCGGCCGCTATGCCGTCACCAAGCGTGCCTCGGATCGGGGTGCCTTCAAGACTCCGTCCCTGCGCAGCGTGGCGCTGACGGCTCCCTACATGCACACGGGGGCTCTCAAGACACTCGACGATGTCGTGGAGTTCTACAACAAGGGCGGGGAAGCGGGGGCCGGCAAGGACACGCTCATGACAGCCTTGAAGTTGACGGCGCAAGAGAAGAAGGACCTTGTGGAGTTCATGAAAAGCCTGACCGGGGATTTGAATGTCACAGCCCCGAAACTTCCGTAACGATCGCCAGCAGTGAACTCTTCTATCTGGAGGTGCGAGTGATGGAGAAGGCGTTGAAGCCGTGCGTGGCGGAGGCGGTCGCGACGTTCGCATTTTGTTTCGTCGGCGCAGCATCCATCATCAACAATGCGGGGTTGCTAGGAATCGCGATCGCGCATGGATGTATGATGGCAGTGCTGGTTTCCGCGCTGGGCCATATCTCGGGGGGCCATAACAACCCGGCGGTGACCTTCGGGGTCTGGGTGGGCGGCAAGATCTCGGGGCAGAAGGCCGTCTTGTATGTCGTGTTCCAACTCATCGGGGCCGTGGTGGCCGGGCTCATGCTGCGTATGGTGTTTCCGGAGGCGACGTGGCAGGCGGCCAAACTGGGGACACCCATGCTTTCGCCGGGGGTGTCAATGGGAGCCGGCATTCTGGTGGAGACAGTACTGACGTTCTTTCTCGTGCTGGTCGTGTACGGCACTGCAATCGATGACCGCGGCACCTGGAAAGCGATCGCGGGATTTGGCATTGGATTAACCATCATGTGCGATATTCTCATGGGCGGGCCTTTGACCGGCGCCTCGATGAACCCTGCTCGGACGTTCGGCCCGGCCTTGGCCGGCGGGTACTGGGCCGACCATATCGTGTACTGGATCGGCCCTCTGCTGGGCGGGGGCTTGGCAGGTCTGTTCTATACAAAATTCCTCATCAAGTCATAGGGCGCACGTAATTCAGAGGGTTATACGTTCGCGCATAAAACCCCCATGGATCAAAGGGCCTAGGCTGGTCGCTATTGAGGCCTAGGCCCCCGATCAGGCTTGACTCCTCACAGGTTCTCCCTTATAGTAAGCCGACCAATCTGGTCGGAGGTAAGGTTCCTGGTGATGCAAGAACCTCGTATAATGAAGGACTTTGGCCCACGCCCCTGGGAGATTACCCCCTACCTGAAACAAGGGGGGTATGAAGCCTGGAAGGCCTGTCTGGCGAAATGGACCAGGGAGCAGATCATCGCGGAGATTAAAAAGGCCGGGATGCGGGGACGTGGTGGCGCGGGGTTCCCGACCGGGATCAAGTGGGAGAAAGTTTTGAACCATCGGATTCCCGAACATTACTTCGTCTGCAATGCCGGCGAGCACGAGCCGGGCACGTTCAAGGATCGGCATTTGCTCAAGACCAACCCACACCAGCTGTTGGAGGGAATGCTGATCGCCGCCCATACCGTGAAGGCCAAGGCGGCCTATATTTACGTGAACCACGAGTACGTCGAAGAGATCGCGAACCTTCGAAAAGCGGCTGATGAAGCGCGCGCACAGGGGTTCATGGGCAAGAACGTGCTTGGTAAAGGCTTCGATCTTGATGTCGAGTTCGTAGAAGGGCAGGGAAGTTACGTGGCCGGAGAAGAGACCGCCATGCTGGAGTCCATGCAGGGCCGTCCCGCCATGCCGCGGCAGAAGCCCCCCTTCTACCCGACCGATTTCGGGCTGTACGGGAAGCCGACGCTGGTGAACAACGTCGAGACGCTGTGCAACATCCCTCCGCTCCTGCGGAACGGCGCCGCGTGGTTCACGCAGGTCGGCACCGAGAAAAGTCCGGGGACCATGCTCTTTTCGCTGAGCGGCGCGGTCAACAAGCCGGGCGTCTACGAACTGCCGATGGGCACAACGATCAGGACGTTGATTGACGAGTGCGGGGGAGGAGTGCCGGGGGGTCGGAAGGTGAAGGCCGTCTTTCCCGGCGGGCCGTCCTTCTCCATGCTGACGCCCGACCAACTCGATACGCCGATGGATTTCGAGAGCCTCAAGCACGCGGGAACAGGACTCGGATCGGCCGGCGTGATCGTCGTGGACGACCAGACATGCATGGTGGCGACGGCCCTCAAGTACACCGATTTCTTCAAGGTGGAAAGCTGCGGGCAGTGTCCGCCGTGCCGCATGGGGACGATCAACCTGGCGGCCCTGCTCCAGAAAATTGAGGATGGAGAGGGGACCGAAAAAGATCTCGCGTCGCTGCTGCAACTCTGTGGATTTGTCAAAGGTCGTGGTTATTGTACAGTAGTGACGGGTGCCTCGGTCATCGGGGAGAGCACCTTGCGGCTTTTCCGCCGTGAGTTTGACGAGCACATCGCGCAAAAGAGGTGTCCGTTCGAGCCAGTGGCCGTTGCCGGAGGGGTTGCCTGATGCCCCGGATCACATTTCTTCATCCCCAGGGCCTCAGCGGGGAAGTGGACCCGAATACCTCGATTTTGGAGGCATCGAAGATCCTCGGTTTTCCGCTCCCGCACGATTGCGGAGGCAACGCCTCCTGCACCACCTGCCGGGTGGAGGTGGAGAAGGGATCGGAGAACCTCTCTGAAATCGATTTCGACGAGCAGGACCTATTGGACCGGGAAAACTTGACCGAGGCTTTCCATCGGCTGGGTTGTCAGGCTAAAATAGTGGGAGACGTCGTTGTCAGGGTTCCGCTGCAAAAGTTCGGGAGCGCGGCGGAAGGAACAGTGCAAGAGAATTCCTGTAGTATTCAATAAAGTAAGGAGGAACAAAGAATGGTCACAGTTAGCGAGATGGCTCAGAAGAAAATCCATGAGCTGTTACAAGAAGAGAAGGACGCCATCGGCCTGCGCGTCTATGTGAAAGGCGGCGGGTGCCACGGCTATCAATACGGCATGTCCTTCGAGACGAAGACGGCAGACGATGACACCATCGTCGAAGCCGGCGGCGTGAAGGTGATCATGGATTCCCAGAGCGCCCCGCTGCTGAACGGGTCGGAAGTGGATTACGTGGACAGCGTCCAGGGATCCGGCTTCGCGATCAAGAACCCGCAGGCCAAGACCACCTGCGGCTGCGGCAGCTCGTTCAGCGCGTAAGCATCGCTCTGCAGAGTTCGAACAGCCGGAGGGGCGTACAGTCCGTGCGCCCCTCCGCGCCGTGCAGCACCCAATTCTCATGAACACCGTCCGACTCACCAAACGACTCGAGTTCAGCGCCTCGCATCGCTATCACAACCCTGTCTGGTCGGACGAACGGAACAAGGCCGTCTTCGGCAAATGCAATAATCCCCATGGGCATGGACACAACTACCTGCTGGAGGTGACCGTCGCCGGCGCCGTGGACCCCATGACCGGTATCGTGATCAACCTGTCCGATCTCAAGACGGTGTTAGAGCACGTGCTGGTCGAGTTCGATCATAAAAACCTGCAAGAGGATACGCCGTATTTCACAGGACGCATCCCGACCACTGAAAACCTGGCGGTCGTGCTATGGGACAGGATCGCAGAGCGATTGCAGGTAGCACAGCTGGTGGCCTTGCGGCTTTTCGAAGAGGAGGATCTTTCCGTGGATTACCAAGGACGACGCGTGGGGAATACGCAGGAAGTTCAATTGACCCGTCGCTATCGGTTTGCGGCGGCTCATCGTCTGCACACAGAGGCGCTGTCGGAGACGGAAAACCGCCGGGTCTTCGGCAAGTGCAACAATCCCAACGGGCATGGGCATAACTACACGCTGGAAGTCACTCTCAGGGGAGAAATCGTCCCTGAGACCGGGATGATCACCGATCTGGATCGTCTCGATCGGACGGTGGAGGAGCGGGTCCTCCGGCGATTCGATCACCAGCATCTCAATTTTGATGAGGCGTTCGCCGGCAAGACGACGACGGGAGAAAATCTTGCGATCTTGATCTGGGACATTTTGGAAAAAGCCGTTCCGTCCGGCACGCTGCAGAAGATCGGCCTAGTCGAGACCCGGGATAACTACTTCGAGTATGCAGGGCCGGCCGAGAGGCGGGCATCGTGAGCGGGAAGAAGGATCTCGCCGCGACAGAGACGGATGAAATCCAGGCCCTAGTGGAACAACTGCTGGGTCTTCTGGGCGAGGACCCCAACCGAGAAGGCCTGTTGAAGACCCCCGAGCGAGTGGCCAAGGCGTTCCGGTTTTTCACGCAGGGGTATCAGCAGAACGTCGACGAGGTGCTGAACGGCGCCCTCTACTCGGTCAAGTACGACGAGATGGTGCTCGTTCGCGACATCGACTTTTTCAGCCTCTGCGAGCATCACCTGCTGCCGTTTTACGGCAAATGCCAGGTCGCCTACATTCCCAACGACTATGTCGTCGGCCTCAGCAAGATCCCCCGTCTTGTAGAGGTCTTCAGCCGCCGGTTACAAGTACAGGAACGGTTGACGGTGCAGATCGCCGAAACCTTGCAGGAGAAGCTCAAACCTCAGGGTGTCGCGGTCATCATCGAGGCCCGCCATCTGTGCATGATGATGCGGGGTGTCGAGACACCCAATGCCGTGGCGGTGACGAGTTCGATGCACGGCGTGTTCTTGAATCAGCAGAAGACCCGCGAGGAGCTACTGGAGCTGATCCGGCGAGGCGGATCCGGCAGCGGGCTCTAGTTCTTCAGCAACAGAGTCTGGATCGCCCGGTCCAGGTCGGCCGCCTCGATCTTTCCTTCCCGTGCCTCCACCAGCTTGCCCCCCGCGTACAGATGGGTCGTCGGGTAGGTTTCAAACGTGTAGCGCTTTTTGATTTCGCGGCAGGCGCCCGGCACATGCATCTTGGCCTTGCCGAACCGCACGCGGTCTTTTAGACGGGGCGCCAGCTCGGCGAGCACCCCGTCCATATAGACACAGCCGTCACAATTGGCGATGCCGAAGACCACCACCGCCGCAGGGCTGCTCACATAGTCGTCGATCGTGGCGTCCGTAACGTTGCCGATCAGCTCGTCCAAGCGTCAGTTCAGCTTTTTCAGCGCTTCCAGGATGTCCTTATCGTCGCGGGCCACCTTGATTTCCTGGACTTTGACATAGGCGACCTTACCGTTCTTGTCCACGATGACTGTGGCGCGCTTGCCGCAATTCAGTGGCTCGAAATACAGACCGTACTTCTTCACCACCTCGCGGTTGAAATCTGCAAGAAGCGTATGCTTGAGCCCGAGTGAATCGGCCCAGGCTTTGTGGGAAAAGAAGCTGTCGGCGCTGATCCCGAGCACGACGGCATTGAGGCCGTCGAATTTTGGGAAGTCGTCGGTCAGGCACTTGTTTTCACCCGTGCAGACCGGACTCCAGTCCAGCGGGTAGAAGGCCAGGACGACGTTCTTCTTGCCCCGGAAGCTGTTCAACGCCACATCCTTCTGATCCTGATCTTTTAACGTGAAATCAGGGGCGGTATCGCCCACTGCGATCTCTTTCGCCACTTCTTGTACAGCCACGGCAACCTCCCTCGTAGAATGATGATGAGTGATGATGTGTTTGTGTCGTGAATGCGCAACGACAGGTAACTGGACCTATCATAGCCATAGTACTTTCGAGTTTGTCAACCCGGTTGCGCCTCTGATATCCTCCTTCAATGGACCTATTTGCTCCCACTGAAACGGAGGAGCCAGGCACGACCGGCCCACTGGCGGACCGGATGAGGCCCCGGTCGCTTGATGAAGTGGTCGGGCAAGACGAGGTCTTGGGTCCCGGACGGCCGCTCCGGCTTGCCATCGAGCAGGACACCCTCACATCCGTGATCTTATGGGGGCCTCCCGGCAGCGGGAAAACCTCGCTGGC
>DASYQR010000129.1:0-8090 GCA_036005325.1 Nitrospirales bacterium
CAAGATCATCCGCCAGTGCCTCGCCCAACTGCCGGACGGGCCGATTATCGCCGACGTGCCCCAGGTCGTCCCCCCGCCCAAGCAGAAAGTCATGCGGGACATGGAGAGCCTGATCCACCATTTCATCATCTTCACGCAGGGCTTCAAGACGCCCAAGGGCGAAACCTACTGCGCCTCCGAGGCGCCGAAGGGCGAGCTCGGCTTCTTCATCGTGAGCGACGGCGGACCGAAACCCTACCGGATGAAGATCCGCTCGCCCTCGTTCGTCCATCTCGGTGCGTTCGATCACATGGCGCGGGGCTATCTCATCGCCGACATCGTGACGATCTTCGGCACCTACGACGTCGTCATGGGGGAGTGCGACCGGTGAGTTCCGTCTTCTCGAAAGCCGCCCAGGAGCGCATCCCCGGCATCATCGCCCGCTATCCGGAGAAGCGGGCGGCCCTGCTGCCGCTGCTCTGGCTGGCGCAGGAGGAGCAGTGCTACGTGTCCGAAGAAGCGATGAAAGAGGTCGCGGGACTGCTGAACCTCACGCCGCCGCAAGTGTACGAGGCCGTGACGTTCTACACGATGTACAATCGCCGGCCGATCGGCAAGTATCACATTCAGGTCTGCCGCTCGCTGATGTGCGCGTTGGTCGGAACGGAGAATCTTCTCGGATGGATTCATGCCAAGGTAGGCATCAAGGTTGGCCAGACGACGCCGGACGGCCTGTTCACACTGAGCCAAGTGGAGTGCCTGGCGTCCTGCGGGACCGGCCCGATGATGCAGGTGAATGACGACTATTACGAACGGTTGACGCAGGACAAGGTCGACCGCATCCTGGACGATCTGAAGCGCGACGGCAAATGCCCGCTGGCGACGGGGCCCTTCATGTTCCCCGAGCCCTCGGCAAAATAATGTAGGGGCGAGGCGTTGCCTCGCCCCTCAGGGAAAGCATGGCGCAGCACGAACCACTCCTTCTGAAAAACATGGCCCAGCCGGGCTACCGCGGCTCGCTCGCCGACTACGAGCGCGCTGGCGGCTATCAGGCATTGAAGAAAGTACTGGGCAAGATCCCGCCGGCCGAGGTCATCGAGATGGTCAAGAAGTCCGGCCTGCGGGGGCGCGGCGGCGCCGGCTTCCCGACGGGCGTGAAGTGGTCCTTCATCCCCAAGGACCACCCCGGTCCGCGCTACCTCATCTGCAACGCCGACGAGAGTGAGCCCGGCACGTTCAAGGACCGCCAGTTGATGGAGCGTGACCCACACCAGATGATCGAAGGGATGATCCTCGCCGCCTATGCGATCAGCGCGCATACGGCGTACATCTACATCCGCGGGGAATTCGCCCTCGGCGCCAGGATCCTCGAACGTGCCTTGGCGGAGGCCTACCAAGCCGGCTACCTCGGCCCTAACATTCAGGGAACCGGGTTCGCGTTAGACATCCATCTGCATCGGGGCGCCGGCGCTTACATCTGCGGCGAAGAGACTGCCCTGCTCGAATCGCTTGAAGGCAAGCGGGGCCTGCCCCGCATCAAGCCGCCATTTCCCGCCACACACGGCCTGTTCCAGAAGCCGACCGTCGTGAACAACGTGGAGACGCTGGCCAACGTCCCGCACATCGTGAACCGCGGCCCCGAATGGTTCGCGTCCACCGGGAACCCGCCCAAGAGCACCGGGACACGGATCTTCTGCATGAGCGGGCACGTAAAGCGGCCGGGCAACTACGAAGTGCCGATGGGCATCACCTTCCAGGAGATGATCTATGACATCGCCGGCGGCATGCGGGGTGACAAGCCGCTCAAGGCGTTCATTCCGGGCGGCGCCTCGGCGGCGTTCTTCACACCTGAACACCTGAACGTGCGGCTGGACTTCGAATCGGTCGCGCAGGCAGGCTCCATGCTCGGCTCCGGCGGCATCACGGTGATGGAGGAAGGCACCTGCATGGTCTGGGCCGCCGAGAATCTCTTGTACTTCTTCAACCATGAATCCTGCGGTAAGTGCACGCCCTGTCGGGAAGGGAGTCCCTGGCTGTTACAGATATTGAGAAGGATCGAGCACGGGAAAGGCAAGATGGACGATCTTGCAACCCTTCTACGCTTGTGCGGGAACATCGCGGGCCGGACGGTCTGCGCCTTCGGCGACGCCGAGATCGCGCCGATCACCAGCACGCTCCGGCATTTCCGGGACGAGTATGAGGCGCACATCCGGGAACAGCGCTGCCCGTTCCGGCCGCAGCCGGCCCCCGAGCTGATCACGGTGGGGCATTAGGAAACGCCATGGCTGATATGGTCAACATCCTTATCGACGGCAAGCCGATCGCGGTGGAGAAGGGCACGCTCGTCATCGAGGCCGCGCGGCGGCTCGGGGTCATGATCCCGCATTTCTGCTATCACCCCAAGCTCACGTATGATGCCAATTGCCGCATGTGCCTCGTCGAGGTGGAGAAGCTGCCGAAGCTGCAGACCTCCTGCAGCACCGTCGTCGCCGAAGGCATGGTGGTCCGCACCAACACGCCCATCGTGAACGAGGCCCATCAGTCCGTCCTGGAGTTCATCCTGGCGAACCATCCACTCGACTGCCCGATCTGTGATCAGGGAGGGCGTTGCGACCTCCAGGACTTCTCGCACGAATACACGCCCACCACCAGTGTCTTTCAGGACACCAAGCGGGTCTTCCAGAAAGAGTACTTCAGCCCGCTGATCGAGAAGGAAATGAACCGGTGTGTGCAGTGCCTCCGCTGTGTGCGGTACTGCGATCAGGTGATTGACGCGAAGGCCCTGGCCCCCATCAACCGGGGTGTCATGACCGAGATCTCCCACTTCGGTTCTCACCAGCTGGATTGCGAGTTCTGCGGGGGCTGCGTGCAGATCTGTCCGGTGGGCGCCTTTGTCAGTCGCCAGTCGCTTTATGAGTACCGTCCCTGGATGATAAAACGCGCAGACACCACCTGTGGCTATTGCGGGGATGGGTGCGCGCTCACCCTGCAAACGCGCGATCAAGAAGTCATTGAAGTCATGTCGGCCTATGGGGAAGGCCGCAACAGCGGCGATCTCTGCGCGCGGGGCTACTTCGGCTACCAATATGTCAACCACCCGGACCGGCTCACGACGCCGCTGGTCCGGCAGGCGGACGGCCGCCTGCATCCGGCCACCTGGGAGGAGGTGCTTCCCCTCCTTGCGGAGCGGCTCACTCAACTCAAACTGTCGCACGGCGCCGAGACCATCGGCGGGCTCATCTCGGCCCGCTGCACCAACGAAGACCTGTACCTCTTCCAGAAGTTTATGCGCCTGGCGATCGGCTCGAACCATCTGGACAGCACGGCCCGCTACGGTCATGTCAACGCCGCCCGCGCGCTGCGCCGCGTCCAGGGCACCAACCGCTGGACGGTGTCTTACGAGGACATCGTGCAGGCTGACGTTCTGCTGCTGATCGGCACCCAGGTCACAGCCGCCAATCCGATCGTCGGGTTGAAGGTGAAAGAAGCCGTCAAGAAGCGTGGAGCCACGCTGCTCACCCTCGAGACGCTCGTCCCGTCGGTCGAGACGACCAGCAACATCGCCAATCTGTCGGCGACGCACCTCACGGTTCCGGTCGGCCGTCACGGCGCGGCCGTCCGAGGCCTCGTCAAAGCCGTCTTTGATGAGAACCTTGTCGATACCGGCTTGAGCGCGCGCGCCGGCGACTTCGTGCAGCGCGTCCGCGCCGCGGCCGCGTCGTACCCGAGCGATCTGGACGAGGCCACGCTCCGGACCATGGTGAAGACCTTCGCGGGCGCGAAACGAGGGGTGATCCTGATCGGGCAGGACCTGCTGCAGGCGCCCGGCGGTTACGAGTCCGCCGTGAACCTCCTGGATTTCCTTCTCTTGATCGGCAGGCTGACCCAAGCCGACTGGGGGCTCGCTCCGCTCACCGAGGAGAACAACGAGCAGGGCGCCATCGAGATGGGGGCCACGGCGGAGTACCTTCCCGGCCCGGCCGACCTCGGCGATCCCGCCGCACGGAGTCGGATCGCGGACGCCTGGAAGGAGGAGCCGCCGACTGCGAAAGGCATGCGACTGATCGAGATGCTCGACGCGGCCCGCGCAGGGAAGCTGAAGGCCATGTTCATCGTGGGCGAAAACCCGGTGCGGAGTCTGCCCGCATCGGCCATGGTCGCCGGCGCGCTGGAGAACCTGGACCTGCTCGTCGTGCAGGAACTCTTCCTGACTGAGACCGCCAAGCTGGCCGATGTCGTACTGCCGGCCTGCTCCTATGCCGAAAAGAGCGGCACGTTCACGAACTCCGAAGGCTTCGTCCAGAAGGTCCGCCCGGGACTCACTCCGGTCGGCGATAGCAGGCCGGACTGGGAAATCCTGTCGGCTCTCTCGGTGATGATGGGCTACCCGTTGGAATACGGTGACGCAAAGGAAATTCTAAAGGAAATCCGCGCGGTCATTCCCGGCTATCGAGTCTTAGGGGCGATGCCCGAGCCGGCCAAGGCGGACACCTCGTCGATCGAACTCTATGTGGCCGGCGGCTTCGCGGAAGACCTCGCGGGCCGCTACGACCAGGCGGGGAGTCCGAAGGCCGATGGTCAGCGGTGGTCGCTGAGAATCGGCCAGACGCTGTTCCATTCCGGCGCGATGTCCACCAAAGCCAAGGGCCTGCTGGAACTCCAGAAGGAAGGCAAGCTCATCATGAACCCAGCCGACGCGCAACGTCTGGGCATCGCCGAGGGCGATCGCGTGCGACTCACGTCGGCGACCGGCGAGGCGACTGTACCCGTGACGATGCTGGGCCGCATCCCGGAGGGTACGCTGTTCTTCCCCGAGTCGTTCCGCGAGAGACTCTCTTCCCTCGCGAGCATGTCCGTTGATCCGGTGACCGGCGTGCCCTACAGCAAGCACCTGCACGTGGCCGTCGCAAAGGTGGGTTCGGTGGGATCGGGAGGGGCGTCTGCGGGCCCCCCTTCCGCTGGAATCGTTGGAGGAAAATAACGGATGGAGATGCTCGTCTTCGCCGGCGCGGCGATCGTGAAGATCACCATTGTCATGGTCACCGTCCTGCTCACCGTGGCCGTCCTCACCCTGGCTGAACGAAAAGTATTGAGCTGGATGCAGGACCGCATGGGCCCGATGGAAGTGGGGCCCTACGGCATCCTGCAGCCGGTTGCCGACGGCATCAAGCTGTTCTTCAAGGAAGACATCATCCCGGCCGGGGCGAACTGGCTGCTCTTCTCGCTGGCCCCCATCCTCGCGCTCGTGCCGGCTTTCATCGGCTTCGCAGTCGTGCCCTACGGCCCCAACGAGTCGTGGAATTTTCCTCCAGCCTGGCTGGTGACAGTGGCCTCATGGTTCGGGCTCAGTTTGCCGGCCCTTCAGCTCAAGCCCTTCATCATCACCGACATCAACATAGGGATCCTATATATCCTGGCCTTCACCTCCATCGGCGCGTACGGCGTCATCCTAGGCGGCTGGGCCTCCAACAACAAGTATTCCCTGCTCGGAGGCCTGCGCTCGGCTGCGCAGGTGATCAGCTACGAGCTGAACATCGGTCTGGCGATCATCGGCGTCCTGATCCTGTCGGGATCGCTGAGCCTGGTCACGATCGCGGAGAAGCAGGCCGGCGGCTTCTGGCACTGGAACCTCATCGGCGGGCTGCAGATCATCAGCTTCGTCGTCTACGTGATCTCGGCCGTCGCGGAAACGAACCGTCTGCCCTTCGACCTGCCGGAAGCGGAGAGCGAGCTGGTGGCCGGCTGGATGACCGAATACAGCGGCATGCGTTTCGCCTTCTTCTTCATGGCGGAATACGCGAACATGATCCTGGTGTCATGCATCGCCTCCGTCCTGTTCCTCGGCGGGTACAATGCGCCGACGCCCCAACCACTGGTCAACTATCTTGGATTCCCCAATTTTGCGTGGATTGAAGGAGTCGGCTGGTTCACGGTGAAAGTATATTTCTTCCTGTTCCTGTTTTTCTGGCTCCGCGCCACGCTGCCGCGCTTGCGGTATGATCAACTCATGCGGTTCGGGTGGAAGGTCCTGCTGCCGCTGGCACTGGCGAATATCGTGATCACTTCCATCGTCGTGTATTTTCTCCGGTAGGAAGGAGCGCGAACCGAGATGGCCGTCTCAGACCTGGTCAAGACCTTCACCTTCTATGAAATCCTGAGGGGGATGAAGGCCACGATCACGGTGTTCGTCCAGCGGATCATTCTCCGCAACCGCAAGGCCATCACCCTGCAGTACCCTCACGAGAAGCGCGACCTACCCGGTACCTACCGTGGGATGATCGCCCTGCTCAAGTACGACGACGGCACCGAGAAGTGCGTCGGCTGCGATCTCTGTGAGGCCGCCTGCCCGTCCCGCGTCATCACGGTCGTCAGCGCCGAGGTCGAAGGCGAGCCGATGAAGCGGTACGCCAAGGAGTACTACATGGACATGACCCGCTGTCTCTTCTGCGGCCTCTGCGTGGACGCCTGCCCGGTGGACGCCCTGGCCATGACGAAGGAGTACGAGTGGTCCAAGTACAACAAGCGCGACCTTCGGCTCGATAAGCCGCAACTGCTGGCCCTCGGCGACCGCAACTTCCCCGAGCGGGAGAAGAAGCTGGAATTCCAGCATCCCAACGTGGCCTACTTCAACATCGGCTACAAGAACCTGCCTCCGAAAACCTCATAAAGGACCGGACGCGACCGTGGCGACCCTGTCTTTCCTCTATTTCGGGACCGTGATCGTCCTGACGGCGATCCTCGTGGTCGCCTTCCGTAATCCGATTTACAGCGTCATGGCGCTCCTCGTGATGTTCTTCCACATCGCGGGCCTCTTCGTCACCCTGCACGCCGAGTTCCTGGCAGCGGTGCAGCTCATCGTGTACGCCGGCGCCATCCTGGTGCTCTACCTGTTCGTCGTGATGCTTTTGAACGTGCAGCAGGACGACTCCTATCAGCGGCAGGTGAAGCTGGGCTTGGGGCTCGGCCTGCTCGCGCTCACCCAAGTCGTCTACATTGTGAGCACGGCGGGGATACCGGAGGAGCCGGTCATGAAGAAAGCCTCCGCGGTCACCGCCGCGGGAGAAGCCGCCGCGGCCGCCGCCCCGGGCAACACCGAGACGGTCGGACACGCGCTCTACACGACATATCTCTTCCCCTTCGAAGTGGCCTCGCTGATCCTCCTGGTCGCCATGATCGGCGCCATCCTCCTGGCCAAGAAGGGCCTCATGGGTCCGGAGACCAAATAATATGGTTCCGCTGTCCTACTACATGATCCTCAGCGCGATCGTGTTCATTACTGGTGTCGTCGGTGTGCTGATCCGGCGGAACATCATCATGATCCTGCTCTCCATCGAGCTGATGCTGAACGCCACAAACATCAACTTCGTGGCCTTCTCCTACTACCTGGACAACATCGCGGGGCAGGTCTTCGTGTTCTTCGCGCTCACCGTCGCGGCGGCGGAAGTCGCGGTCGGCCTGGCAATCATCATCGCGCTCCAACGCACCAAGGCCACCGTGAACGTGGCCGATTTGAACTTGATGAAATGGTAACCAGTGCATAGAGCTATTCATAAAGCACCGACACAGTTCCGGCGGGTGACGCCAGGCGGAGGCCCTCCGCCGCCTGCATCTTTTCGTGAAGCCGGCGGAGGTGCCAGGCGGCAGGACCCGCCGGTTGCCGGCACTGGATCGAATATATGAAGTACGCCCTCATCCCATTGCTGCCGTTCGCCGCGTTCGTAATCATCGGCCTGTTCGGCCACTGGATAAAAGAGCGCGCGCACTGGGTCGCCGTGCCGGCGGTGGGCATTTCGTTCCTGCTGTCCCTCTCCACTTTCTTCGAGATCGCGAACGGCCCGCCGATCCACGTGACGCTCTATTCGTGGATCACCTCCGGCGCTTTCGACGTGAGCATCGGCTTCTCTATCGACCGGCTGACGGCCGCCATGCTCCTGCTGGTCACTATCGTCAGCGGGCTCGTGCACGTCTACACGATCGGCTACATGCAGGGGGAGCCCGGCTATGCCCGCTTCTTCGCGTACGTCGCCCTGTTCACCTTTTCGATGCTGATGCTGGTGATGGCGGACAACTTCCTCCAGCTCTACGTCTTCTGGGAAGCGGTCGGCCTCTGC